>DAIOWC010000116.1:0-2982 GCA_036758685.1 Streptosporangiaceae bacterium
GAACCGCAAGGCCTGGCGCGACCTGACCCAGCACCGCGCCCGCACCCTGCTGACCATGTTCACGCTGAGCATCGCGATCGCGAGCCTCGGGTTCGTAGCCGTGCCAGTACTGCTGAACGCGGCCATGAACCGCCAGATCGCCGCCAGTCACCTGTATGACGTCGGGATATCCACCAGCACCCTGGACCTGAGCCCGGCCCAGCTCGACGCCCTCGGCCACCTGCCGGGCGTGGTCGCGGTCAGCCCGGCCGTGGGTTACGCCACCACGGCGGCAACCGCCTCCGGCCCGCAGGACGTCGAGGTCGCGGGCGGAGCCCTCGCATCCGCCCCGGTCAATACCGTGGCGCTATTCACCGGCCGGATGCCGGGACGGGGCGAGGTCCTGGCCGATGCGGGCAACGCCAGGGCCACCGGCTTCGGTGTCCCCACTGGCGGCACGATCAGCGTGCGGGCGGCCAGCGGCAAGCTGGTACGCCTTCGGGTGAGCGGCACCGGCCTGAACCTGTACGCGACCCCCGGCGCGACTGGCTCGGGCACCCCCGTCTTCTACGCTCCGACGCCTACCGTACAGGCGCTGTCCGGCGACCACGGGTACAACTACCTGGGGTTCCGGCTGAGCGACGACAGCACCGCGGCGCAGGCACGGGTGATCACCGAGGTACACGCCTACCTGACCGCGCAGACCGGATCAGATCCAGTAACGGCGCTGCCCGCCGTCCGCGCGCCCGGTCAGTGGCCGGGGCAGTCCGGGTTCAGCCACATCATGGCGCTGCTGTACGTCATCACGATCCTGGCCTTCTGCTCCGCCCTGTTCCTCATCTCCGCGACGATGAACACTCTCATCGCCGAGCAGGCCAGCGAGATCGCCATTCTGAAGGCGCTCGGCGGCCGGCGACGGCAGATCGGCGGCATCACGCTGCGCAGCGCGGCAATTCTTGGCGCAGGCGGGGCGATCCTCGGCACCATCGCGGGCATCGCGATCGCCTTCCTGCTGGCCAGTTACTTCGCGGTGAAGCTCATCGACGTCTCGTTCGGCTTCGGCGTCGCCACCGCGGTAGTCGTGGCCAGCCTTCTCCTTGGCCCCGTACTCGCCGTCGCTGCCTCGCTGCCCGCGCTCCGGCGCGCGCTGCGCCGTCCCGTGGCCGAGACCCTGGCCGATGCGGGCGCCAGCGACTACGGTTCCAGCCGGCTCGACGGTCTGGTGGTCCGTAGCGGACTGCTGTCCGGCGCGCGGGTGTCGCCGGGCACCCGGATGGGAGTCCGCAACGCGCTACGACAAAAGCGCCGCAGCGCGGCCACGGTTGCGCAGGTCGCCGTGGCGGCCGGGCTGGCGATCTCCTTCCTCGCCCTCGGCCAGTCGGTCACCGCCGTCATCAGCCAGACCGTCAGCCTGCTGCATTTCAGCTTCAGTACCGGCGAGGCGAGCGGCCGCGGTGCCCGGTCGTTCACCAGCCAGGCGCTCGCCATCGCGGCCCGGGCACCCGGGGTCACCCGAGCTGAGCCCATCGAGACGAGCTCGGTGCAGTACAACGGGCAGGATTACGTAGCGTGGGGCCTCGGGACGCGCACCTTCTACGATTACCGGCTCAGTGCGGGTCGCTGGTTCACCGCCGCGGATACCGGCACTGCGGTCCCGTCAGTGGTGCTCGGCCCGGCAGTAGCGCGCATCATCGGGGCCCGGGTCGGGCAGACTCTCTCGCTCACGATGGCTGCCGGACCGGTCAGGGTTCACGTCATCGGCATCGACACCGGCCAGCTCAACGCGGGCGGCACCATCTACTTCGCGCTGCCGGTGCTGGAACGCCTTGACGGCGAGCCCGGTGCCTCGGACTCGATATGGTTTGCCACCGCCAGCTCCGCCCACGCCGCCATCGACCGGGCAACCACCGCGACCGCGAACCGGCTGACCGCGGCCGGGTACCCGGTCAGCACCACCGAGATCTACGTTCGCGAGGCGACCATCACGGCCGCCGATACCTCGATCCTCACTATCGTGCAGATCCTCGGCCTGGTGGTCGTGGCCATCATGCTGATCGGCCTGGTCAGCAGGCTCACCATGGGCGTCATCGAGCGCACCCGCGAGGTCGGGATACTGCGCTGCCTGGGCGCCAGCGCCCGCCAGATCCGGCGGGTGTTCGGCGCCGAGGCGGTGACACTGGCCGCGGTCGGCTGGGCGTTCGGAATCGGAGTCGGCTGGCTGCTTTACGAGGGACTCCTGATGCTGTTGCTGCACAATGCCGACCTCAGCCTGCCGCAGGAATTCTCGCCGGTCATTCTGCTGATCACTGCCGCCGGCGTCCTTGTGCTCACGCTGATCGTCATCCGCGGGCCGCTGCGCCGCGCCGTCCGGATCCGCCCCGGCACGGCCCTGCGATACCAGTGACATCGCGCGCCAGGGCCCGGGACCGTGCTGGCCCGGGGGCGACCCCGGACCCCCGCTGCACCGGTCCCGGGCCCTGGCGGCAATGAGGCCGCGCCTAGCAGACCGGCACTCCCGGTGCCGGGTCCCGGCCGGTGTCGAGATAGAACCCGGCGACCCATCCGGGGTGCGGCCAGCTGGCGTGGTACCAGACGGCATCGCGGTCGACGCGCTGGCCGTAGGCGTAGCAGTTGATCCGCACGGCGCTGCCGAACCCGCCCAGGTAGCCGACGGCCCGCAAGTACGACCACGGGCCGACGCGCACTGCCAGGTGGCCAACAAGGGTGTGGTACACCCGGCTGAAATGCGGCTTAGCCCCGCACCGCCCGATTCCGAAGGCCGGGTCGGAATGGCTGTTCAGATAGAACGCGGTCACGTACCCGGCGATGGGCCACGACAGCAGGTACCAGATCGGGTTTCCGGCAGTCGGTACGCCGCGCACGTAGCACGCGACTGTCACCCTCGCGCCGCGAGTCTTGATGACTCCGACGATCCGTGACTTCGTCATCGCCCTGGAGTGCACGGGAACGTGCGGGACCAGCGTCCGCAGGTTGACGCCTGCC
>DAIOWC010000116.1:3082-19002 GCA_036758685.1 Streptosporangiaceae bacterium
CGCCGGACGGGCTGCCGCGGCGCTGCCAGCGTGCCCGCCCGCCGCGGCTGACGCCGGCGCGGCCACGCCGACGGCCGCCGCCATCAATGGCGCGATCGCGGCGAGCAGCCACCGCGCGCGAATCCTCCCGGCCGCAGACCGGGCCGCCCGTAGATCGATCATTGGTCCCCCCTTTCGGCCGGCCCGGCAGCTGACGGCATGCCAGTCACCCGAAGCCAGCCCTCCCAAGGGAAGATCGATCAGCGGCAGGCCGGTCGTTACCAAGGCGGGAACGGCCTGGCGGGTCGCCGGCGGTGTCCTCAGGCGACTGTGTCTTTAACAACAGAGCCCTTCACCCGACGGCCTGCGGTCCACACGCCGGTAATGCGCTCGGGCTGCCTGAGGACCGTGATGTCGGCGACCGGGTCGGCGTCGAGCGTCAGGATGTCCGCGTCATAGCCTCCGGCGAGCTGACCGCTGCGCGGGGCCTGCGGGCCGAGCGTCCGCGGTGCGATCGCCGTGGCGGCCGCGATTGCCTGCAGCGGGGTCATTCCCAGCGTGACCATGTGCGCGAGCTCGGTGCCGTTGTGGCCCCACGAGTTCGGCAGGTCCATGCCGGTGAGCCCGATGTCGGTGCCCATCGCTACCGTGACTCCCCGCTCGATCGCCATCCGGGTCGCGTCGGCGTGCGTCGCGGCCAGGGCGGTCAGCTTGGCGGCGGCATAGGGCGGCACGTCATCGATGTGCGCGAGGATGTCCTCGATGATGCTGCGGGTCGGTACCAGGATCATGTCCTTCTCGAGCATCCCCGCGCAGGCCTCCTCGTCCAGGTAGCTGCCGTGCTCGATCGTCTTTACGCCGGCTTCGATCGCGGCCATGATGCCGGGCTTGCCGTGGCAGTGCGCCGCCACGACGCGGTCCGCCAGGCCGGCCACCTCGACGATGGTGCGGAGTTCCTTGATCGTGAACTGCTGGTGAATCGGGCTGTCGACCTCGGACAGGACGCCGCCGGAGGCACAGACCTTGATGACCCGGGCGCCCGCCCGCAGCTGCTCCCGGACGGCGCGCATGCACTCGGCGGTGCCGTCGGCCAGCCGCAGCGCGCCATCGGTCCGGCTGAAGTCGCTCACCCAGGACAGCGGATAGCAGTGCAGATCGCCGTGGCCGCCGGTGGTGCTCAGGATGGCGCCGGCCGCGTAGATCGACGGCCCGTCCAGCAGCCCCTCGCTCACGGCCCTGGCCAGGTGGACGCCGAGCCCGCCGACCTCGCGGACCGAGGTGATGCCCGCGTTCAGGGCGTTGGTCAGGTCTCTCGCTGAGCGGGCCGCGCGGAGGGCGGTCGGCTCCTGCGGCAGCTTCGCCAGATCGAAGACGCGCTGGCCGAGAAAGTGGCCGTGGCAGTCCCACATGCCGGGCATGACCACGGGGGCGGCCGTCACCTCGGCCCCGGGCGTCTGCGGCGCGGCGGCCGCCGGGCCCGCGTAGGTGATCGTGGCCCCGTCGGCGACGACGACACCGTCCGCCACCGGCTCGCCGTCACCTGGAATGAGCAGTCCGGCCTCGATCCGTAGCATGCGGTTCTCCTCGTCACTGGGCCATCCGGCGGTCGGGGGCTAATACTGCCAATACCGGGCCGGGCCAGCGCACGCGGGCACGCCGGCCCCGGCGGCGCCGGGGCCGGGCGCGCCGCAGGCCGCGGCCGCATCGAGGCGGTAGCCTGCTGCGGAGGCACCAGCGAGCGCTGCCCGCGTAATGGCGGGCAGATTGGATGGACACATAGACCGCATTGCGCAGCGGACGGGCAGGACGGGCCAACTTTCGCGCGGTATCTGAATGTGGGCCTCCGAATGCGGTCAGTAATGCGCTATACAAGTCTCAGTGCAAGGGAGCGAGATGCGGTCAGCAGAGCAGATGCCTGCCCTGTCCGGTCGGCCGGCAGTGCAGAGCGGGCTTGAGCGCATCCGTCGTTTCGCTGCCGCGGCTCCGGTGCCGGTCAAGGTCCTCCTGGCCATCGTCGGCGTGCTGCTGCTTCCGGTCATGCTGTTCGCCGCCCTGTTCTATGCGCCGTACGCCCTGTGGACCAGCGATCGCTCGGTCCTCGGCTCGGCGTCGGTGGCCCTGTGGGGCATCGCGCTGACCGCAGCGCTGGCTCATGGTCCCGACGGTCCCAGGTACCTGCTCCTGCTGCTGGCGCCCGCCGTCGCGCTGGCGGCGCACGCGGGCGCGCTTGGCCGCGTCTTCGCGTCGTCCCGGACCGTGGCGCTGGGCCTGGCGTGGGCCCTTCCGGTCGGGATCGTGATGTTCCGGCTATGGCGAGCCCAGCCTTACGCCGGGCCGGCGGCCGCCTGGCTCACCGCGCTGATCGTCGTTTCGTGGCGGCTGGCCAGGGCGGTGCAGCAGGGACGCCAGCACACGATGGCCACTGCGCTGGCCGCCCCGCCCGCCTGGTCCCAGTCCGGTGGCCCGGGCCTGCGGCCCGCTGCTGCCGCGGGGGGCTCCGCGGGGTCGTCCCGCCCGGCTGGCACTGGCAGGCCGGCTCCGGGTGCTCCGCTGCGGGTCGCCCAGGCTGGTGACGGGCTGCGCAGCGGCGCCGGGCCAGCCGCCGGGCGCACGGCCGCGGGCGCGGACTGGACCCAGGTCAGCGTCGAGGACGCGATGGCCGAGCTCGACGCGATGGTCGGCCTCAAGGCGGTGAAGGACCAGGTCAGGTCCATCATCTCGGCCGTGGAGGCGGCCCGCCGCCGGGCCGTCGCGGGGCACGGCACCGAAAAGCCGATGCAGCACTTTGTGTTCCTGGGCCCGCCCGGCACCGGCAAGACCGCGGTGGCCAGGACCATTGCCAAGATCTTCTACGCGTTCGGGCTGCTGGACTCGCCGGTGGTCGTCGAGGCGCAGCGTGCCGACCTGGTCGGTGAGTACCTGGGCGCGACCGCGATCAAGACGAACGATCTCGTCGACTCCGCGCTCGGCAAGGTGCTGTTCATTGACGAGGCCTACAGCCTGGTCAACGAAGGAGACGGGCAGGGCGACCGGTTCGGCCACGAGGCGGTGCAGGCGCTGCTGAAGCGAGCCGAGGACGATCGCGAGCGCCTGATCATCGTGCTGGCCGGCTACGAGCGGCAGATGGAGAACTTCCTCGCCTCCAACCCCGGCCTCAACTCGCGCTTCGGCCTGCGGATCAAGTTCCCCGGCTACTCGCCGGCCGAGCTGCTCGCGCTGACCGACGTCGCGCTGCAGAGCAAGGCCGAGCTGCTCGACCCGGACGCGCGGCCGGGGCTGCGCAAGATCTACGAGGAGATCGGGCGGCGTCGGCTCGCCGACGAGCTGGGCAATGGCCGGTTCGTGCGGAGCCTGCTGGCCAAGGCGGGCCAGCACCGCGACGTTCGCGTGATGGCCGGGCCAGGCGAGCCGACCTCAGCCGAGCTCGTCACCCTGCACGCTCAGGACATCGAGCTCGCGTACACCGAGCTGACGGCCAGATTCCGCGGCTACAGCGACACGCCGACGGTCGAGAGCGCGCTGGCCGAGCTGGACGCGCTCGTCGGGCTCGACCCGGTAAAGCAGCAGGTGCATGAGATCGCGGCGCAGCTGCAGGTCGCCAGGATGCGCGACCGGCAGGGGCTCGCGAGCCAGCCGCCGGTCCGGCACTTCGTGTTCACCGGGCCGCCCGGCACCGGGAAGACGACGGTCGCCAGGATCATCGGGCGCATCTTCTCGGCGCTCGGCCTGCTGGTGCGGCCCGAGGTGATCGAGGCGCACCGTGCCGACCTGGTCGGCGAGCATCTCGGCTCGACCGCGATCAAGACCAACAAGCTGGTCGACTCGGCGCTCGGCGGTGTGCTGTTCATCGACGAGGCCTACGCGCTGCACAACGAGGCGTACTCCGGCGGTGACGCCTTCGGCTCCGAGGCGGTGGCCACGCTGCTCAAGCGGGCCGAGGATGACCGGGACCGGCTGGTCATCGTGCTGGCCGGCTATCCGCAGGACATGGACCGCCTGCTGCGCAGCAATCCTGGCCTGGCCTCCCGGTTCAGCACCCGGATCACCTTCCCCAGCTACGGCCCCGCCCAGCTGTCCCGGATCGCCGAGGTGATCGCGACCCAGGCGGGAGACAGCTTCGCACCCGAGGCCGTGCCGGTGCTGCGGTCGATCTTCACTCAGGCGTGCGAGCACGGCCGGATCGATGAGCTCGGCAACGGCCGGTTCGCCCGGTCGCTGTTCGAGCGGGCGTGCGCCAGCCGGGATCTGCGCATCGCCCGCAAGGGCGGGGCGCCGACCGCCGCCGATCTCACGACCGTGCTGGCCGCGGACGTGCTCACCGGGTACCGGCAGCTTGCCGGGTTAGCCTGAACCGCACCTGCTGGCCGGGGCGCAGCTGCGCCGCTCGTCCGATGTCCGCCGCGCGCACCACGGCGATGACCGGGTAGCCGCCGGTCGTCGGGTGATCGGCCAGCAGCAGAATCGGCTGGCCCTCGTGGGTCACCTGCAGGGATCCCGTGGCCACGCCCTCGCTCGGCAGCTCGGCCGGGGTCGCCCGGCGCAGCGCCGGCCCGCCTAGCCGCAGCCCGGTCCGGTTGCTGGCCGTCGTGACCTGATAGCTGGCCGACGCGAGCGTGTCCAGCGCCGCCGGGGTGAACCAGTCCTGCCTCGGCCCGGCGATAGCGCGCAGTTCGATTTCCGCGCCGGTATCGCGGGGGTTCCGGGGGTCGTCCCCCGGGCCAGTACTGCGGCTGAAGCCGGGGCGGCCACGCCACGGCGCACAGCCGCGGGGACCAAGCGGGAGCACGTCGCCTGCTCGCAGGGGCGCTGGCCCGAGCCCGGACAGCACGTCGGACGACCGGCTCCCCAGCGTCGCCGCGACATCGAAGCCGCCGTCGACCGCGACGTAGCTGCGCAGGCCGCTCGCGGGCGAGCCGAGCCGCAGGGTCGAGCCGGCCCCGATCTCGAGCGCGGCGCCGGCCTCCGGCTCTCGCACCTGCCCGTCCGCGCTGACCAGCCGCAGCGGCGCCGGCGCTCCCGTGACCGCGGCGACGGCGAAGCCGCCGAAGCGCAGTGCCAGGCGCCCGAGCGTGATCTCGAGCCCGGCGCAGCCGTCGTCGTTCCCGACCAGGGCGTTGGCGAGCCGGAGGCTGGCACCGTCCGCGGCACCGCTGCGCGGCACGCCCAGGTGCCCGAACCCAAGCCGGCCCCGGTCCTGGACCGTGGCCAGCGGGCCCGGCTGCAGCACCTCGACCGTCCGCAGGCCGAGCTCAGGCCGCTGGCGAACTGCTCCGTCGCGGGCGGCGCTGGCGCCGGGCAACGTCGCCACTGACCGGAACCGCACCCGCATTCCGGGGGCGAGCAGCGCCGGGTCGTCCCGTTCCAGGTCCCACATCGCTGCCGCCGTCCGGCCGAGCAGTCGCCATCCGCCGGGTGAGCGCGCCGGGTAAACGGCCGCCAGGCCGCCCGCGATCGCGACGGATCCGGCGGGCACCGCCAGGCGCGGCCGGTCCAGCCGGGGCACTTCGGCGAGGGCCGGGTCGAGCCCGGTGAGGTAGCCGAAGCCGGGGGAGAAGCCGAGCCAGCCGACCTCGTATTCGGCCGCGGAGTGCCGCGCAATCACCTCCGCCACCGGCAGGCCGGTGAGCGCCGCGACGTCGGCGAGGTCGGGACCGTCGTAGCAGACGTCGATCTCGGTCACCCGCGGGGCCGCGACGCCAGGAGGCCCGGGGGCAGCCCGCACGCGAAGCAGCCGCTCCGCCAGCTTGCCGGGCTCCCAGGATCCCGGCCGGACCGTGACCAGCACGGTCCTGGCGCCCGGAATGACCTCGACCACGTCCGCGAGGCCGGCGCCGCGGATGGCCGCCGCGAGCCTGGCCGGCGTCGGCGCGGCCGGGCCGACGAGCTCGACCAGCACGGCCGCGTCCCCGGCCGCCAGCGCGCGCGTCACGCGAACGGCGCCAGGCTGACTCCGGCCCGCTCCAGCGCTGAGCGCACCGCCCCGGCCAGGGCGACCGCGCCGGGTGTGTCGCCGTGGATGCACACCGAGCGGGCGCCGATCCGCAGCTGCCTGCCCGATGCCGACGCCAGCGTTCCCTCGGTGGCCAGGCTCGTGACCCTGGCCGCGATGGCCCCGGCGTCGGTCAGGACCGCGCCCGGCTGGCCGCGCGGCACCAGCGTCGCGTCGTCGGTGTAGGCGCGGTCGGCGAACGCCTCGGCCACGACCGGCAGCCCGGCCTGCCCGGCCACGGTCGCGGTCGCCGAGCCGGGCAGGGTCAGGACCGGCAGGCTGGCGTCGTAGCTGCGCACCGCGGCTACCACCGCGCCCGCCTGGTCGGCGTCCCAGACCGCGCGGTTATACAGGGCTCCGTGCGGCTTGACGTAGGCGACCCGGCCGCCCTCGGCCCGCGCGATCCCGTCCAGCGCGGCGATCTGGTACAGCACCTCGGCTTCGAGCTCGTCCAGCGGGACGGTCATCTCGCGGCGGCCGAACCCGGCCAGGTCGCGATACGACACCTGGGCTCCGATCGCGACCCCGTGCGCGACCGCCCCGGCGCAGGCCCGCCGCAGGGTCAGCGGGTCGCCGGCGTGGAAGCCGCACGCGATGTTGGCGCTCGTCACGATCGCCAGCAGGGCCTCGTCGTCGCCGAGCCGCCAGGCGCCATAGCTCTCGCCGAGGTCGGCGTTGAGGTCGATGACGGGCTGGCCGGGTGTCACCCCGGCCCCTCCGGCGGCAGGTCAGCCAGGGCAGCGGCAATGTCGCGCTCGTTCGGGCCCGCGGCGCGGATCGTCTCGATCAGCGTGTGCAGCACCTCGTGCCGGTCCTCGCCGACATCGAGCAGCCGCTGGGCGGCCTCCCACAGCTCCGGCGGGTCGCCGCGCCAGAGCCGGTCGGCGAGTAGCACGTGCTGGTGCACGTGCTCGCTGGTCGGCCGCAGGTTCTTGATGTCGTCGTGATCGGCGGCCAGCAGGGTCGCGCGGTCGGCGGACCGGGCCGGGTTGAGCGTGGCCAGGTCCGTGCCCAGGTAGCTGCCTCGCAGCAGCGGGAACGCGAACACCCGGCGCGCCAGCGCCTCGAGGTCACCGTCGGGCAGCAGCCGGTCCACCATGTCGGGCTCGAGGCCGAACGACGCGGGGTCCCGGTAGACGCTGGCGAAGGTGCGGATCGACTCGAACACCGCCTCCAGCGTCGCCACCACCAGGTCCTGGGCCAGGCCGGACCGCCGGCCGGCCCACCGGACCCAGGCCAGCAGCACGTGCGGCATCGCGTCCTGGTCGGCGCGCGACAGCCGGACCTTGCGCGGCAGCCAGTCCAGCAGGAACGTCTCGACCTTGGCCGGGCTGACCCGCAGCGGCCGGCCGAAGTCCCGGTCGCAGCCGTAGTCCACGATGTGGTCGGCGCATCTGCTGGCCGACTCCCGGTCCGACAGGTCCTCAGCGTCATCGGAGGCGAGGAACTCCGCGACCAGCATGGCCCTGCGGTCCTTGCGCCACTGCTGGCGCCGCGCGGCCGCCGTGACGGCCGCGCCGGGGCCCTGGCTGGCCACGGCGGCGCCCCGCGGCGGCGGCAGCGTCCGGACGCGCGCCCGGATAAACGCGTGATAGGAGGGGAACGACGCGCTCACGGGGGGTTCTGCGGCCTCTTCGGTGGCAGCGAGCCCGGCGGCGAGGATCCGGCGCGCCTGGGGCGGGTCGATCTGCGCGAACGTCGAGCCGCCCCCGCTGCTGTCCCGGCAGTAGTCCAGCAGCTTGGGCACCTGCGAGGTCACCCAGCCGTCGCGGGCCAGGCCGCCGGCGTTGTAGTCGACCACGACCACCAGCGCGTGCTCTTCCTGGCCGGCGTAGCTGAACGTGCACACGACCTCGTCGCGGTCGCCGTAGGCATCGGAGTTCACATAGCAGTCGCCGGCCTCGACGGCTCCGACGTGCTCGGCCCACGCCGGCCGGGCCACGCCCTGGTCCATCAGCGGCAGCGCGGCCCGCTCGGCCTGCGCGGCCTGCCGCGGCGTGCCCAGGCAGGCGACGCCTGACAGCAGGGCCAGGGCGGCCGGGCTGCCCTGCTCCGCCGCGTACCGGACCAGCCCCTCGCCGACG
Organism: Streptosporangiaceae bacterium; assembly: GCA_036758685.1. Taxonomy (GTDB): domain Bacteria; phylum Actinomycetota; class Actinomycetes; order Streptosporangiales; family Streptosporangiaceae; genus JAJYUU01. The sequence continues at coordinate 11,135 of DAIOWC010000116.1, forward strand.
ACTTCCTCGATATCGGCGCGCCGGCGGGCGCCGCGACGGCCACCCTGCTGGCCCCACCAGGTGCCAAGCAGCTCGCTGACCATCAGCTCGGCATCCAGCGGGCTGCGGACGGCCAGCAGCTCGCGGGCGGCTCGCAGCATCTCGGCAAACAGGGCATTCGGGGGCGGTCCGGCGAGGCCTCCCGGCCTTTGCCCCCGCCCGGATCGGCCTTGCTGCCCCCTATCGCCCGCGGGATCTCGACGTCGGCTCTGGGGGCTCACCCATCTAGCTTCGCAGATTTCCGGACCCGACATGCCATGCCTCGCCACGCAGGCCGCCCGATTCTTGACAACCCGCACCGGTTCGGCCGGGATCGTGGCGTAGAAGACGCGGCGCTTCTGCCCGTCTATACAGCGAAAGGATAATTAGTCCGGTAGCGTCCTGGTGAGCATGTCCGCGTGGCGCCCCTCACGACTGGACTGGGCCGGTGCTCCAGGAGTCGTCGGCCGTTGTGGCACGTGTCAGCCAGTCCGGGCACCGCGGGTCCGCGCGGCCGGCCATAATTCAGTTCGGGATATCAGGACATCAAGCCTCAAATACTGACGCTTGAGGTCATGGAGTGGCTCACCGGAGCGGATGCCGCGGCACGGGCTCCCAGGCAGAAGGACGGCGGTTCGTCAATGCGAGCAGGGGCAACTGCGATGCTGCGAAGCCGGATTCGGGGGATCGGCCGGGGCCGCGGCGCGCTCGGCGCGTGCTGCGCAGCCGCCGGGGTCGCAATCCTGGTCGCCGCCTGCGGCCCGGTGAGCTCGAGCTCATCGGGGTCGGTCGGTACCACCCCGACCAGCGGCGGCCTGGCCACCTACGCCACGCTGCCCGGCCTGAACGCGACCTACATCTTCCCGTTCGACGGCGGCGCCAACTTCAACGTGACCAACGCCGAGGACTTCCAGTACCTGCTGTACCGGCCGCTGTACTGGTTCGGAGAGGGCATCGACCCGCTCCTGAACCAGCAGGAGAGCCTGGCCTTCCCGCCGAAGTACAACAACCAGCAGGTGACGATCACGCTGAAGAACTACAAGTGGTCCAACGGCGACCCGGTGACCGCGCAGGACGTCATGTTCTGGATCAACATGCAGATCGAGGACGGCATCGCGGACTGGGGCGGCCAGGTCCAGGGCGACTTCCCGTTTGACGTCAAGGACGTCCACGCGATCGGGACCAAAGAGGTCACGATGACGATCAACGGCGCCTACTCGGAAGACTGGTTCACCGACAACGAGCTGAGCCAGATCACGCCGCTGCCGAACGCGTGGGACCGGACGGCCAGCGGGCAGAGCGACTGCGACACGTCGCCGGCCGCCTGTACCGCCGTGTACAACTACCTGGCCGGGACGAAGTCCTCGGACGCCGGAGCGGCCAATCCCGCGGTCTGGGGGACCTCGCCGATCTGGAGCGTCGTCGACGGGCCGTGGAAGGTCGACAGCGCCAACAGCCAGGGCCTGGTCACGATGAGCCTCAACCAGAGCTACTCGGGTCCGCTGCCCGCGCATCACATCACCAAGTTCGAGCTGGTGCCGTTCACGAGCGAGCAGGCCGAGTTCAACGTGCTGCAGGATCCTCAGAGCAACAACAAGATTGACGTCGGCTACCTGCCCACCGTAGATGCGCCGGTCCCGCCGCCGGGCGCCCAGACCGGCGGGAACCCGGTCTCGCTGACCGGCTATAACCTGAGCGTTCTGTACCCGTGGCAGCTGAGCTACTTCCCGTACAACTACACGGACCCGACCGCCGGGCCGATCTTCAAGCAGAAATACTTCCGCCAGGCCTTCCAGCTTCTCGTCGACCAGGAGGGCGTGATCTACGGGCCCATGCACGGCTACGGCAAGCCCACGATCGGCCCGGTCGATGACTACCCGGTCACGCCGTACATGTCCCGGTCACTGCTGGCGGAGGGCGACATGTACGAGCTCAACCCCAAGAAGGCCCAGGGCCTCCTCGAGTCGCATGGCTGGCGCATTGTCCCCGACGGCGTCGACACGTGCGCAAGGCCGGGCAGCGGGAACAACCAGTGCGGCCCGGGCGTGGCGGCGGGGGCCAGACTCGATTTCAGCATGATCTACACCAGCGGCGTTGACTGGATGTACTCCGGGGTCAAGGAACTGGAGTCCAACGCCTCGCTGGTCGGGATCGAGATCAACGCCACGCCCGAATCCATCGACGAGGTCACCGGCACGGTCTTCACCTGCGGGTCCGGCTGCAACACCTGGCAGCTGGCCCAGTGGGGCCAGTGGGCCTACTCGCCCGACTACCTGCCCACCGGCGAGGAGCTGTTCGAGCCGGCCTCGATCGACGACGGCGGTCTGTACAGCAGCGCCGAGGACAACAGCCTCATCAGCAAGACGCTGGCCGCCAAGACGCCGTCGGAGCTCAACTCCGCGATGTGGAAGTGGGAGAACTACCTCGCGCCGCAGCTGCCAGTCGTCTACGAGCCCGACGTGGCCACGCTGATCGAGAGCGCGGACAACCTCGTCATCGGCTCGCAGAGCTCAACCCTGACGATCAACCCAGAAGACTGGTACTACCTGAAGTGAGCTCCGAGCCGCAGATGCCGGGCAGGCGGAGTCCGTGACCGCCTACCTGGCCCGCCGGGCAATGCAGGCGGTCGCCGTGGTGCTGCTCGTGACGCTGATCGTGTTCGCCTTGCTTCAGCTCGGCCCCGGAGCCGACCAGGCCAGCGTGGTCGGGACCGGGGCGGCCCACAGCGAGTTCCTGCTTGAGTACCTGAGCTGGCTCGGCCAGGTGCTGCAGGGCAATCTCGGCATCTCCGCGCGCGTCGGGTCGGTGAGCACGCTACTGGCCGCCAGCCTGCCCCGCACGCTGGTGCTGACCGGGTTCTCCACGCTGATCGCGCTCGCGGTAGCGATCCCGGCCGGCATCATCCAGGCAGTGCGCCGCAATACCGCCGTCGACCACGTGCTGCGGGGGCTGGCGTTCGTCTTCTACGGCACGCCGTCGTTCGTGCTCGGGTCGGTGCTGATCCTCTTTCTCGGCGTGCAGCACCACATCTTCGGGGCCGAAGGCCCGCAGGCGCCGGGCATTGTCGGCGTGGTCACCGACTGGCGTGACCTGACCCTCCCCGTGCTCACGCTGACGCTGCTGACGATCGCGACGTTCGCGCGGTACATGCGCTCGGCGGCCGCCGACAGCCTGGACGAGGACTACGTCGAGGCGGCCAGAGCCAGGGGCGCGGACCAGCGGCGCGTACTGCTGCGGCACGTGCTGCGCAACTCACTGGTGCCGGTCGTCACGCTGGTCGGGCTGAGCATCCCGCAGATACTCGGCGGCGCGCTGATCGTCGAGTCGCTGTTCAACATCCGGGGCATGGGCTGGCAGATCTGGCAGGCGGCGATGAACCACGACCTGCCGGTCGTCCTTGGCTTCACGCTCGTGATCGGGATCGGCGCCGCCATCGGGTCGCTGCTGGCTGACCTCGGATACGCGCTGCTCGACCCGAGGGTGCGGTACGCGCGGACATGACCACGGAACAGGTCCCTGCGGGGGGTTCCGGGGCGTCGTCCCCCCGGGCAAACACACCGGCTGTAGGCGGGGCGGCCACGCCCCGGCGTACAGACGCCACGCCCCGGCGCACAGCCGGGCGGCACGCCGGTCAGCCGTCGGCGAGCGTCGTGGCCCAGTGGCCCGCGCCCGCGAGCCTGATGCGCCGGGTCCTCGCGGCGGCCAGGTCCTATCCGCTCGCCACGACTGGCCTGCTGATCCTGGTCGGGATGGCGGTGTTCTGCTTCCTCGGCCCGCTGGTGTACCACACCGACCAGCGGCACGTGTTCCTCCGCCTCGCCAACCTGGCCCCCGGCGCCGGGCACCCGCTCGGCACCGACTCCGACGGCGACGACATCCTCGGCCGGCTCATGGTCGGCGGCCAGGTATCGCTGGAGGTCGGCGCCGCGGCCGGCGTGCTGGCAGCCGTGCTCGGATCGCTGTGGGGCGCCGTCGCCGGCTATGCGGGCGGCGGCATCGACGCGGTGATGATGCGCATCGTCGACGCGGGCGTGGCGATACCGACGATCGTGATCCTTCTTGTGCTGGTGACGATCTACCAGCCCTCCGAGGGGGTCCTGGTGCTCGCGATCGCCGCGACCGCCTGGCTCAGCACGGCCAGGCTCGTCCGGGCCGAGGCCCTGACGCTGCGGACGCGGGAATACGTCCAGGCGGTGCGGGTGATGGGCGGCGGGGGACTGCGGGCGGTCCTGCGCCACATCGCGCCGAACGCGGCCGGCACCATCGCCGTGAACGTCACGTTCCAGATCGCCAACGCGATCCTCGCCCTGGCCACGCTCAGCTACCTGGGCCTGGGCATCCAGTTCCCCTCGGCGGACTGGGGCGAGATGATCTACTCCGGCGTCCAGACGATCGGCGACGGCTACTGGTGGCAGATCGTGCCTGCCGGCCTGGCCATCATGCTGGTCATCGTGGCCTTCACGATGCTCGGTGACGGCCTGCGCGACGGCCTGCGGTCCGAGTCCAGGGGGCGCTGAGCATGGCGGACCTCCTCGAGATCAGCGGCCTGTGCACGCAGATCGAGCTGACGGACGCCGTCGTGCGCGCGGTCGACGACGTCAGCTTCAGCGTCGGCGCCGGCGAGTGCCTGGGGCTGGTCGGCGAGTCCGGCTGCGGCAAGACCATGACTGCCCGGTCGATCATGCGGCTGCTGCCGCCCGGAGGCGTCATCACCGACGGCTCGATCGTCTTCGACGGCACCGACCTGACGCAGCTGTCCGAGCCGGAGATGCAGCAGGTGCGCGGCCGTGACATCGGGCTGGTGTTCCAGGATCCGTCGAGCGCGCTCGATCCGACGATGACCATCGGCAACCAGATCGCCGAATCGGTCATCATCCATAACGCCGCCGACCCCGGCACCGCCGCGCAACGAGCGGTGCAGGTGCTTGGCCTCGTCCGCATGCCCGAACCCGAGCGGGCGGCCAGGCAGTACCCGCACGAGCTGTCCGGCGGCATGCGGCAGCGGGCCATGATCGCGGCGGCGCTCGCCTGCGAGCCGCGGCTGCTCATCGCCGACGAGCCCACGACGGCTCTCGACGTGACGATCCAGCGCGAGATCCTCGAGCTCATCGACGATCTGCGCGTCCAGCTGGGCATGGCGGTCATCCTCGTGACCCACGACCTGGGCGTGATCGGCGGCCGGACCGACAAGGTCGCCGTCATGTACGGCGGCCGGATCATCGAGCAGGCGGCCACCCGCGCGGTGTTCGGCGGCCCGCGGCATCCCTACACCGAGGCCCTGTTCGAAGCCCTGCCCGAGCTGGCCGGCCCGGCGAGCCGGGCGCTGTACAGCATCCCCGGCAGGCCACCCGACCTGACGGCGGCCGCGGCGGGCTGCAGCTTCGCCCCGCGCTGCCGGTACACGCAGGACTGGTGCACTGCCCACCGGCCCGCGCTCGATGGTGACCATCCCGCGCACACCTATGCCTGCTTCTTCCCGGTCGGTGCCGCCGGGCCCGACCGGGGCGGGACCGCCGCCAGCAACGGGGCGCGGCCGCTCAGCGCCTGGCTGACGCACCGCGATCCGTCCGCCCGGCGGTCGCGACCAGCGACCGAAGCGAACGGGACCGGCGATGCGGCCGCGGCGCCCAGTCACCTCCGCGTTGCCGGCCTGGTCAAGGACTACCCGGTGACCGGGGGGCTGCTGCGCCGCCAGACGGGCGCGGTCAGCGCGGTGGCCGGCGTGAGCTTCGAGCTGCCGGCCGGGCAGACCCTCGGCCTGGTGGGCGAGTCTGGCTGCGGCAAGACCACCGTGGCGAGACTTCTAGCCGGGCTGGAACGGGCTGACGCGGGCTCAGTGCTGTTCGGCGGGACCGACCTGGCCCGGCTCTCGCGCCGCCAGCGGCGTCGGCACGGTGCCGGGATTCAGCTGATGTTCCAGGACGCGTTCGGCTCGCTCGACCCGCGGATGCGCGTCCGCAGCATCCTGCGGGAGCCGCTGGCGATCCAGAAGGCCGGGCGGCGGCGCAGCCACCGGCGGCAGGTGAACCGGATCCTCGACGAGGTCGGCCTGCCCGCCGACGCCGCCGACCGGCTGCCGCGCGAGTTCTCGGGCGGCCAGCGGCAGCGGCTGGCGCTGGCCCGCGCGCTGATCCTGCGGCCCGCGGTGATCGTGGCCGACGAGCCGGTCTCGGCCCTCGACGTCTCGGTGCAGGCGCAGATACTCAACCTGATGCGCAAACTGCAGCGCCAGTACGGGCTCAGCTACCTGCTGATCTCACACGACCTGTCGGTGATCCGCTACATGGCCGACACCATCGCGGTGATGTACCTCGGCAAGCTGGTCGAGATCGGCCCGGCCGAGGCGGTCTGCGCGGCTCCTGGCCACCCGTACACCCGGGGCCTCATCGAGGCGGTCCCTGTCGTCACGACGGTCGGGGGGCAGGCTGCGGCCGGCGCCGGGCTGGCCGGCGAGCCGCCGGCGGCCACTGACCCGCCATCTGGCTGCCGGTTCCGGACCCGGTGTCCCCGCGCTCAGGAGATCTGCGCGCTGACCGAGCCGGTGCTCGAGCCGTACGCGGCGGCGGGCCAGCAGGTAGCCTGCCATTTCCCCCTGGTGCCCGCGGAAGCGGGGACGGCACGGTAAAGGCCGCGAAATCGCGCGGGGCGAGCCAGCGGAAAAGCCGGAAATACGTCAGCAGAATGCGATCCTGGAACTGACGGCGGCTCCGGCGCGGCCGGCCGGCCAGGGGCAGACGAGGTTATGCGTTCAATGTTGGGTTATATCCGATACCGGAGGTCAGGCAGCTTGCGCGGACGCGGACTAGATCCGGGCCGCCCGGCAGCCGGTAAGCGCAGCTTGCAGGCCTGTTCGGGGGGCCGAGTTGTTTCCGGTCAGCCTCTTGCGCTCGTTATTGCCGCTAGCCTTCTTGTGTCCGCAGTGAGCAGGAAGGAGCTGTTCGATGGCTAGCCATCGGCAGAGCGCGGGGTGCTCGCGGTGAGCACAGGCACGTCAGTGCCTAGGCCGCGGGTTTCCGGCCTGGACGCCTCGGACGCTGCAGTCCTATCCACCCTACTGGCGCAGGCGCCAATAGGGTTCGCCTTTATCGGCCCTGACCTGCGATTCCGCCGGGTGAACCAGGCAATGGCCTGCCTGCGCGGCGGTCCTGGTGCCGAGCACATCGGGCAGACCCCGGAGCAGATGTGGCCTGCTGACCTGGCTGAGGCTGCGCAGGCGGCCATGCGCCGCGTGCAGGCCGGCGACAAGCCCGCTCCGAGCACAGAGCACGCGGTCGCTCACGACCAGCCGGGCGCACATGCCGGCGCGGGGAACGGCACGCCCGCGGTGCCGACGCGTCAGTGGGCGTTTTCCTGGTTCCCCTCGAGTGACCCCGATGGCGACGTCAGCGGCGTCGCCGCGATCGCCGTCGACATCACCGAGCAGCACCAGGCGGCCGAGGCGCTGCGGCGCAGCGAGGAGCGCTATCGCTCGCTCGTCCAGGCCGGGGCGCAGGTGGTCTGGGTGACCGGGCCCGATGGCGAGGTCGCCGAGGACTCACCGGAGTGGCGCTGGATCACCGGGCAGACCGCCGAGGAATACCTGAGCAAGGGCTGGCTGGAGGCCATCCACCCCGACGACCGGGAGCGGGTCGAGGCGGCCTGGCGGGACAGCATCAGGTCCGGCAAGGTGTTCGACAGCCGTTACCGGGTGCGCAGCCGGACCAGCTCCTACAAGCACTATGACGTCCGCGCGGTCCCGATCGAGCGGGACGGCAAGATCATCGAGTGGGTCGGGGCGAGCACCGACGTGACGGCGCAGCGCGAGGCCGAGGAGATGCGCGGCCGGCTGACCGAGCAGCTGTCCGCGGCGG
>DAIOWC010000117.1:0-18718 GCA_036758685.1 Streptosporangiaceae bacterium
CTGATGATGGCCGCCATGATGCTGCCGTCGGTGACGCCGTTCGCGTCGCTGTACTCGCGGACCCTGCGGGACGGACGGGGCTGGCGGCTGGCCGCGTTCACCTCCGGCTATCTGATCGTGTGGGTCCTGGCAGCGCTTCCCGCCTACGGGCTGGCATGGCTCGCTGGCCGAGTGGTGGATGGCCACGCGGCTGCGGCTACAGCGCTTGTTGTGGCGATCTTCGCGGCATGCGGCGTCTATCAGCTCACGCCCTTGAAGGACCGGTGCCTGGCCCGCTGCCGCTCGCCGCTGGGATTCGCGCTCAGACTGAGCAGCTACCGCGGGCGCACTCGCGACCTGCGGGTGGGGCTCTACCACGGCGCTTTCTGCCTAGCGTGCTGCTGGGCGCTGATGGCCCTGCTGATCGCCTTCGGGCTGATGAACGTGATCGCCATGGTGGTCGTGGCCGGTGCCGTCCTGACCGAGAAGGCCTGGGTGTGGGGAGCGCATTTCAGCCGCGTCCTGGGCGTCGCCGCGCTCGGCCTCGCAGTCACAGCGGTCTTTGTGCCGGACCTGGCGCCCGGCTTGCAGCAGGTGGCCAACGCCGGCCACGCGGGGAGCATGTAATGGCCGGGCCGGGACCTGGGCCGCTCGCCGAGTGGCGCGTCCGGGGCTCATATTTCGAGGGATGCAACTGTGAGGCGATCTGCCCGTGCCGCAGCGTCGGCGGCCGGCCAGGCGGGCCTTCCAGCTTCGGGGAATGCTTTGGTGCCCTGTCCTGGCACATCCAGCACGGCCACGCTGACGGCACCGATCTCTCGGGACTTCGGACCGTGCTGTCCATCCGTTACCTCGACGACGTCAAGCCCAGCACTCCCTGGCAGGTCGTGCTCTACGTCGACCAGGGAGCGAGCGACGGGCAGCAGGCCGCGCTGGCCGACATCTTCCTTGGCCGGGCCGGCGGAACGGTTTCACGCCTGTATGGCCCGGCCATCGGCGAGGTCTTCGCCGTCCGGCCCGCCCGGATTACCCTCGAACACGCCGCGCCACGCAAGCGCATCCATGTCGTCGGCTACCTCACCGTGGAAGCCGAGGGCGACGCCTCTGAGCCCGGTGACGTTCGGTGCGGCATCCCGGGCTTCGACCACCCGGGCACCGAACTCCATGGCGACGCCCTGCGGTCAACGGACCCGAAGCTGCGCTGGGAAGTCAGGGGGCGGCGCAACGCCGCATTTGCCACCGACTTCGACTACAGTTCCGGCCCCTGAAAGCGGGCCAGGGCTGCTCGGATCGGCCGGCCACCGGCAGGGCCTTTGTGCGCGCGGAACCATGCCTGGTCCCAGGACTGTGTTAGCCGGCCGATGGCTGAACGCGCGCCGCTGGCTACGCTCGGCGAGTACGAGCCGTAACCGGAGCCGTGATCTAGCTGCGGAGGTGGAGCATATGACGCCGACGGTGCCCGGCCCTCTGCCGGCCCTTGGCATGTGCCTGGAAGAGTACGAGTATCCCTATCCCGTCCGGTTCCTGCCGCTCAGCTCCGACCTGCAGTCGGTGGCCATGGCCTACATGGACATCCCCCCGGCCAAAGACCCCAACGGGGAAGCGGTGGTCCTGTTCCACGGCAAGGCGTTCGGCTGTTACTACTTCGGCACCGTCATCGAGGCCCTGACCAGGGCCGGTTACCGGGTCATCGCGCCTGACCAGATCGGCTGGGGGAAGTCGCCCAAGCCCGATCTTCATTACAGCTTCCAGCTGCTGGCGGCGAATACCGCAGCCCTGCTCGATCACCTGGGCGTGGACAGAGTCGCGGTCCTGGGCCACTCGACCGGCGGCATGACCGCGGTGCGCTTCGCGCTGATGAACCCTGACCGAGTCACGCATCTAGTCCTCGAGGATCCGCTGGGCCTGGCCGACTACCGGACCGGCATCCCGCCGCAGTCGGAAGAGACGCTCTACCAGCACGAAGTCAACTGGACCGACCCGGAGGTAATCCGCAACTACGTCAAGGCCTACTTCGTCCATCCCGACCCCAAGGTGTGGGAGCCGCTGGCCGACGTGCTGGTCCGCGTCACGCTCAGCCCCGACTACCCCAAGTGGGCCCGTTCGGCGGCCCTCACGTTCCAGATGATCTACCAGCAGCCGGTCCGGTACGAGTACCACCTGCTAGCCCCGCCGGTGCTGCTGGTTGTGGGCGCCGAAGATCATGTCGTCCCGCTCGGCCAGTACGCCACCCCGGCCGAGCTCGCCCGGCTGGGCGACTTCGTCGCGCTGTCCGAGGCGGCCGCGCACGATATCCCGCGGGCCACGCGGGCGGTGATACCCGAATGCGGGCACATCCCGCACCTTGAGATCCCTGATCAGTTCCTCGGCCGGCTGCTGCCGTTCCTCGCATCCTGACGCAGGGACATGAAACGAGGCGGTTTGGATGCCTGCATCTTCTGAGGAGAACCGAGCCGGCGAGCGTCAGGCCGAGACCGGCCCGCCTCCCTACTATCACCGGTCGGACTGCAACATCTGCCGGAAGCAAGACGGCCTGAAGACGGGGTCACAGCTTCTCGACTACCCGCCGCCGGGGGGCTACATCGTCGAGTCCAGGCGGCATCTCCTCGACTTCGGCGAGATGAACGTGGACGAGTTCGCCGAGCTCGGGCCGCTCCTCCACCGGCTCGTGCCGGCGATCAAGGCTGCCACCGGGGTCCAGCGCGTCTACTTCCTGGCGCTGATGGAACGCGCGCCGCACTTCCACCTCTGGCTCGTGCCGAAGGAGAACGTGGGAGAACTCCGGGGAGTCGCGTACCTGGCTCAGCAGCCGCCGCTATCGACCTCGCACGACGCGGCTGAAGCGATGGCGCGACAGATCCGTGAGCTTGTCCAGCAGTCCTGACCGCGAACAGCCGGGACACCTCATTAGCCGCCTGCTCGCGCTGTCACCGGGGCGGCATCCGTCACATGCCAGGCCCCTCCTGGTGGAATCGGCACCGGTCCGGTGAGGGCGCCGAATGCGATGACCAGCCAGGCGGCGACATCGGTGTACAGCAGCAGCTGCGGGAAGATGGTCGTCCGGAGGACGCTCGTATGTAGCCACCAGTGGATCTCCGGCGAGCCGAAGACATAGGTGGCGAAGAGAATCGCGGTGGCGAGCAAGCCTGCCGCCCAGAGCCACGCGGGGTTCCCGAGGCGGCCGCCGTCCCGGTCGTGACGCACGAGGCAGCATCCAGCGACCAGGACCGCGATGGCGAGCGGCGCGATGGTGAGGTGCGCGGCCATGCTGCTCATGGTGGCAGCCGCGCGGTACGGCACTGACTGCGTCGACCGCGACCGGAAGAAGGCGTCGTGCAGGCCAATGTGCCTGGCTAGCCCGGCCCAGGCCAGTCCGGGCAGGGCTGGCACCGCCACGAACGCGGCGCGCTCTGCCCACAGCCGCAGCCCGGGCCAGGCAAGCATGCTGAGGGAACCCTGGCTGGCGCGCAGGCCAGTCCGCCGCAGGCGCGGCAAGGTCAGGGGCCGATACCGGATCGCGATGAGGACGAGCACGACCAGCGCCGTGGTGAGGCCCTCGTTCTTGGTCAGGCCGGCCACGGCGGCGCAAACCCAGGCCAGGCCCAGTGCCTGGGTGCTCTGCGGCAGAACCAGGCCCCAGACGATCGCGGCCGCTGCGGCCGCAGACCAGAGCAGGTCGGCATGCCCGTCGATGCCGTAGATGCCGGCGACCGCGAATCCCGCAAGGCACTGCGCGGCACCAGCCGCCAGCGCTACTACGCGCGTCACCGGTCTACCGCCAATCCCGATGGCGGCGACGCCCACGCCCCCCACGCCGAGGGCGCAAGCGCTCAGCAACACCGTCACCCCGACAGCGACATGCAGGTGCCCCTGACCGGCCAGCGCGAACGCCAGCGCACCCGCGGCGGGCACGAGCGGTGGGTAGTCCGGGTTCGAGGACAAGTAGACCGGGTTCTGCAGGCCGGACAGCAGCACATGATGGCCGCCCGCCACCATGAGAGCGTGCGTCAGCCAGATGGCGGTGGTGTCGTACCCGGTTATGCCCGCGCGGAGGCCGGTCAGCGGAGCGACCATGGCCCCGAGCACGACGACGACGGTGAGCATGGACCAGGTCAACGACGATCCAGCTGCCGGCCCAGTTCCCTTCAATGCCTGCAGACGTGCTGATCTTCTGGCTACCAGCCAGAAGATCAGCGTGGCGACATTGACCGTGATCGCTACCCCCGCATACCAGGGCAGCAACGATCCGCCCACAGCGAGCTCAAGCCCGGCTGCGATCGCGGCCAGGCCGGCGCCAATGAGCGGCGCAACGAATACCAGCGCCGGTGAGCGCCTCGCAACCGCTAGGGCCGGGAGAAGCCCCGGCAGGCCCAGCCCCGCGATCACTACAAGCAGCGAGTCGCTCACGCGCCCCGGACCCTCAGCGAGATTCCTGAGCAGGCGTGCCCGCGATCCACGCTGATCACCCACTGCGACGTGGCGAGGCCTGGCTGCGGTACGGCCCACTGGGTGGACAACTCGGCCAGCCGCTGAGCGTCAAAGTGGTCGGGATCAGCGATATAGACCCTGGCGCCCTTCGGCAGTTCCGACCGGATGGCGCGATAGAGACACGCTTGCTGGCTGTCGAAGGTCGTCCACTCCGCGATCGAAGCAGGGGCGACTGCAGCCGCGGTCACCTGCACCCCGTGGTGCACGCTCAGCCCCAGCGCGGTAGCGGCCGCGCCGACGATCAGAGCCGCGCCGATCCGCCTGCCAAGCTGGCGGCGTCGGGTCGTGGCTGGCCAACCGCCGCTAGTGTCTTCCCCGTTGGCTCTCACTGTGCACGCTACATTCATCCGGCCAGGCCATTCCCCTGATGGGCGTTGCCGTTCCCAACGAGCCTAGGAGACGTTGCCCCAGCGGTCGCGCGGCACAGTCATTGCTTTACGGCTATTTTGGCGATTTTTTGCGTTCTGCCAGGCCGGACGCTGGCTCAGCCGTCCGCCAGCCATCTCCGCTACCCTCGGCCCGGCCGACAAGGGTGGGATCGCTCCGACGGAGCCGGTAGATGTCCTTGTCTGGCGCGCGAGCGGCCAGCGCGAGCATCTGGTCCAGGTCGTCATGTACCGAGAGATGACAGCCCGACAGAGCGTCGGCTTCGCTAGCCGCGATGCGGATGACAAGGCCCGCTGCCCATGCCGGATCGGCCCCGTGGCCGGCGGCGAGCTGGTGACGCACCCAGGCGTCTCGCCGCGCTTCGCCGGAACCGGATACCGCGCCCGACCCGAGCGCGCTCGTGCTGAGGCCGATCGGGAGCAGCCCGGGGTCGACGCTGAAAACGCGGACACCACAGCCGCTGGTCTCGGCGGCCACATTCTCGGTGAGCTTTATGATCGCGGCCTTCGAGACGGCGTATGCGGCCTGCCCCGGCCAGCGCTGCACGCCGGCTTTGCTGGTGATGTTCACGATCCGGCCACTTCCCCTGGCGATCATTTCCGGGAGGACCGTCCGCGTGCCCAGGTAGGCACTGCGGAGATTGACTTCCACCGTCTGCCACCATGCGCCGGGGCCGAGATCCCAGGTGTTGCCGGACGGTCCGGCGATCCCGGCGTTGTTGACCAGCAAGTCGATAGGCCCGAGCTCGCTGCGGATACGGTCCATGGCGCTCTCGACGTCGCCTGGCCGGCTGGCATCGCCGGTTGCGGCTACCGCGCGGCCGCCCGCCTGCGTGATCTCGCGAGCGCAGGCCGCGAGCTCGTCTGCGGATCTCGAGATCAGGCCGACGGCCGCACCCGACTCGGCCAGTGCCTGGCTCAGGAACCGGCCGAGGCCGCGGCTGGCGCCCGTCACGACGGCGACGGCACCGCCAAGCTGCGGGCCGGAGCGCTGCGACTTCACGGGAGGATCCCGGCCGCGGCCGGCTGCCGCGCGGCTAGCACCTGGCGCAGGATCTTGCCGGCCGGTGATCTGGGGATCTCGTCGGTGAATTCCAGACGCCGGATCTTCTCGTGCGGTGCGACCTGCCGGGCCACGAACGCCATCAGATCGCCGGCCCGGACCGGCTCGCGAGCGACCACGAAGGCCATCGGAAGCTCCCCGGCCTCATCGTCCGGACTGCCGATCACGGCCGCGTCGGCGACAGCGGGATGGCGGAGCAGGATCGCCTCCAGCGCCGCCGGGGCGACCTGGTGACCCTTGTACTTGATGAGCTCCTTGAGCCTGCTCACGACGCGGAATCGGCCGGCATCGTCGACCACCACCATGTCGCCGGTGTGGACGAAGCCGTCCGCGTCGAGGGTCGCGGCGGTCGCCTCGCGGTTGTTCAGGTAGCCGCGCATGTTGGCCGGGCCGCGTACCAGCAGCTCGCCGGCCGCGCCGGATGGCACGTCCGCCCCGGTGACGGGATCGACGACCCGGCACTCGATGCCCGGCAGCGGCAGGCCCACGAAGTCGAGCTTGTCTTCGGCGTCGTCGGGCATCGTGTGACTCATGCCGAACTCGGTCATGCCGTAGGCCTGACTCACCTTGCAGCCCAGCCGCCGCGCGCACGTGCGGGCCAGCTCGGCGCCGAGCGGAGCCGCGCCCGAGGTGATCAGCCGCAGGCTCGAGATGTCGTACTCGCCGACCTCCGGGTGCCTGGCCAGAGCCAGCACGATCGGCGGCACCACGGTAACCCTGGTGACCTGGTAGTGCTGCACGAGCCGCAGGAACTCGCGCGGCTCGAACCGCGGCATCGTGACTATGGTCGCTCCTTCGCGCAACCCGAGGTTCAGGCAGGTCTGCAGGCCGAAGATGTGAAACCACGGCAGCGCCGCGAGGAGAACGTCGTTCCCGCGGACCTGATGCACGGAGCGGATCTGGCACAGGTTGGCGACAAGGCTGCGGTGGCTGAGCATCACGCCTTTCGGCAGCCCGGTGGTGCCGCTCGAGTAGGGCAGGTAGGCCAGGTCATCAGGGCTCGCGGCGGAATCGGCCGGCGCTGCTGGGCAGTCGCCCAGCAGCGAGCCGAACGGCAGCGCTCCAGGGGCGTCGCCGAATCCGAAGATCGAGTCGGGACCGAGTCCGGCCGCTGCGGCGGCCATCCGCCCGTACTCCTCGAGCACGGCGGCGGTGGTGATCATCCACCGGGCGCCCGAGTGCGTGAGCTGGCGTGTCAGCTCGGCGGCCGGGGCGAGCGGACTGACCGGCGTCACCGCGGCGCCGGCCAGCAGCGCGGCATGGAACGCGATGGCGAATTCGGGGCAGGTCGGGCTGGCCAGGGCGATCACATCGCCGCGCCTGACGCCGTGGCGGGCCAGCCCGGCCGCCGCGGAGGCAATAGCGGTCGCCAGGTCGCGGTAGCTGATCGCCCGGCCGTCGGTTCCGTCGATGATGGCGGCCTTGTCGCCGGCCTCGGCGGCGTTAGCCAGGATGAACTCGGTGAGCCTCAGGCCGGATAGCGGCACCGGTGGGTGCGGGCTGCGGATGATCACGGGCCTCTCCTTCGCGATGCTGGCGTCAGGACCGAGGCTGCGCCCGCCGCGGGCAAGGAACATCGTGCAGTTGCTGGATTCCCCCCGTCCAGGTGTCGTAGGACGGGAACGGTATGGACCCGCCGTCAGTGCCGCTTTGCCGGCAGATGTACTTCGGGGAGAGAGGTTAGGTAACACTGGGGTCATGCCGGTGACCGCGCCAGGCAACCTCCCTGTGCAGCTGACTAGCTTCGTCGGCCGCACCGCCGAGCTGGCTCAGGTCAGTGCCCTGCTCGCGGGCTCCCGCCTGGTGACGCTGACCGGCTCGGCGGGATGCGGCAAGACGCGGCTGGCATTGGAGGCGGCGGCCGGCCTGGCCGGGACCCGGGCCGATGGCGTGTGGCTGGTCGAGCTAGCCGGGCTGAGCGTTCCGGCTCAAGTGGCCGAGTGGGTGGCGGCTTCCCTCCCGGTGCGGCCGCACGGCTCGTTTGCCAAGCCGGCGAGCGTGGCCGCCGCGGTCGCGGAAAGGGAGCTGCTGGTGGTGCTCGATAACTGCGAGCACCTAGTCCGCGGCTGCGCGGAGGTGGCGGAGTGCCTGCTGCGCGGATGCCCCAATCTGACGATGCTGGCGACCAGCCGGGAGCCACTCGGCCTGCCCGGAGAAGTTACCTGGCGGGTGCCATCCCTTTCATTCCCGTCCGCCGGCACGGCGGCCGGGCTGACCGACATCGCCGAATACGACGCCGTCCGGCTGTTCCTCGACCGGGCTGCCCACGCCCATCCCGGTTTCGAGCTGACGGACTCGAATGCGGCGGCGGTGGCCGGCATATGCGCCCAGCTTGACGGCATACCGCTGGCGATCGAGCTGGCTGCGGCAAGGGCACGGGTGCTGACCGCCGCTCAGATCGCCGACGGGCTGCGCGACCGGCTCGGGCTGCTGGCCGGCGGCGCCAGGACCGCTCCTCCCCGGCAGCAGACGCTGGAGGCTTCCATTGGCTGGAGCTACGAGCTGCTGCTGCCGCCGGAGCGGCAGGTCTTGCAGCGGCTGTCGGTCTGCACGGGGGGCTTCACGCTGGAAGCAGCCGAGGTCATCGGCAGCGATGCCGACACCGACGCGCGCCAGGTCCTCGGCCTCCTCTCCCAGCTCGCGGATAAGTCGCTGATCCTGGCTGGCGGGGAGGGAACCGACGGCCGGTTCCGGATGCTTGAGAGCATCCGGGAGTACTCGTCCCGGAGGCTGGTCCGGGCCGGGGCAGACCGGCGTGCGCGCGAGCGGCACTTCGAGTTCTTCCTTCACTATGCTCATCGCCGCCCGAGTGAGCGGGACGACCCGTACCGGGAGCGGCTGCGCTCCGACTATCCCAATCTCCGGCAGGCGCTGGAGTGGGCGGCCGAGCGCAAGGATCAGCGGTTGCTTGAGCTTGCGACGTTGCTCGTCGGGTTCTGGTCGGTCAGCACGAGGCTCGCCGAAGCCCAGCAATGGCTGCGGGCCGCGATCAGTGCCAGCCCAGGCAGCGACATGGCGCTGCGGGCCAGGGCACTTGGCGGGATGGCCCAGCTAGCCGGTCTGGCGTTCGACTTTCCTACCGCCGCTCAGGCCGGCGCCGAAAGCCTCGCGATGCTGCGCGAACTGGACGACAAGCCGGGCATCGTTCAGGCGCTCACCAGCCTGGGATTCATCGCCGCCCCACTGGCTGAGCCAGACGCTGGCCGCGGCTATCTGACCGAGGCAGTAGCCCTCGCTGGTGAGCTCGGCGATGAGTCCGCGCAGGCATACGCGCTCGCGCTGATCGGCCGGGCGGCGATCAACCGGCCCGCTGACCGGCCGAGTGCGCGAGGCGCAGTGCACCGCGCTGTCGAGATCAGCCGGCGGTGCGGAGACGTGCGCGCCGAGGGAACGGCCATCGTCGAACTCGGCGTGCTGTCCGCGCTTGACGGCAGCCCGGCTGACGCCATGCCGTACCTGGAGGAGGCGCTCCCGCTGCTGCGGGCGTGCGGGGAAGCGTTCTTTCGCTCGCTCTGCCTGGTGTGCATGGTGCACTGCCTCACGCTGGTCGGTGACGCCGAGCGGGCCGATGAGGCGTGCGCCGAGCTTGACGAGATCGCCGCCGAACTGGGCGCCGCGACGCTCTACTACGGGTACTGGGCTCGCGGCTGGGCTGCCTTCTGCCGCGGTGACTGGGATGCGGCGATCCAGGCTTACCAGGCCGAGCTGACCTACCCGGGGCCCGTCGGCCTCGCCGGCCTCCCGGTCTCCACCCTGGCGTGGTCGCAGCTGCGCGCCGGTCAGGCGGAAGAGGCGCAGCGGACACTGGATGAGTTTCTCGCCGCGAGTGACCCGGCCAGAACCTGCCCGGCTCTTCCATTAGCTGTGCGGGCGCTCGTTGCCCAGGACCAGGGCGATCTCGGTCTCGCCGAGGACACTGCACACCGGGCTCTGTCCGCCGCCCCCGATGACCCGTTCGGCAACGTAACGATGTGGACGTGTCTTGCGGCGGTGGCTGCGATCAGCGCGGACGCCGGTAATCAGCTGCTCGCGGCCCGCCTGGCCGGCGCTGCCTCCCGGCTCGCCGGAGACATTGGCATGGTCGACCTGCCGGCCCACGCCCCGCTGCTGGAGCACGCACGCGACGTATGCGAGCAGTCCATGAGCGCGGATGCCTACGCCCGCGCCAGCGCTGACGGCGCGCGGGCCGACCCGGCCGAGGTCCTCGCCTACGCCAGCCGCGGCCGCGGTACCCGGCGGCGGCCCGCCAGCGGCTGGGGCAGTCTGACCCCGACCGAACTCCGAGTCGCGGCGGCCGTGACCGACGGGCTTTCCAACCCGCAGATTGCGGACCGGCTGCTCATCTCCCGCCGGACGGTCACAACTCACCTGACGAGCGTCTTCCGCAAGCTCGGCATCTCCTCGCGAGCCGAGCTCGCGGCCGCTGGAGTCCGCAACCAGCTGACCCGGCATCCGGGCTCGGTCTAGAGCGGGCGAGTCCGGTCAGGTCAGATCGAACAGAGCGGCTGCGTTGCCAGATGCGATTTTCGAGCGGTCCGCGGGGTCGGGGATGGCGTCGAAGAATTGCCGGACCGCCGCCGCGCCGGGCTGGTGAAAGGGGTAGTCGGTCGAGAACAGCACCTGGTCGGCGCTCGTGAAGTCGAGGGTGTGGCGCAGCAGGCGTTCTTGCAGCATTCCGCTGCTAGTGATGTAGATGTTGGTCTTGATGTAGTCCGACACCCGGCGTTCGAGGTGTCTGGCGAGGCCGGAGAGGCTGTCGGCCCGGTCCATCCAGAACAACAGCATCTCCCCCCAGTGCCCGAGTACGAGCTGAAGATCGGGGTGGCGGTCGAACGTACCGCGCAGGATCAGCCGCAGGGCCGACAGGCCGGTGTCCATGTGCCAGCCCCAGCCGAATGTCGCCAGGCCGAGGTCAAGCAGCGGATCCAGCCCTCGGTACGCAGCATCGCGCAGCTCGTTCGACGGGATCTGCGGGTGGATGAAGATCGGCTGGCGCAAGCGCGCCGCGGTGGCGAAGAGATCGCCGTAGGCAGGGTCGTCGAGGGTCCGGCTGCCGGTCCGCCCGTGCACCATCGCGCCGACATGACCCAACTGGGTCGCGCATCGTTCGAGCTCTGCGGCGGCGGCCTGCGGGTCGCTGGTCGGCAGGGTCGCGAACGCGCGGAACCGCTCCGGATGTGCGCGGACGGCGCTGGCGGCCTCGTCGTTCGCGTCCCTGGCGAGCGCGACGGCCTCCCGGGCCGGGAGGGCCTGGGTAGCGGGGGTGACGACGGACAGGATCGATACGTCGATACCGGCGGCATCCATCGCCTCGACCCGCCCCTGTCCGATGTCCTCGAGCCGGGCCTGGTTGTCGCCCATGGAGTTGAAAGCGACGCTCTCGTCTCGTGCCCCTTCTGGCATGCGGTCGAGCGCGTCACGGATGCTGGCGCTGTTCCAGTGCTCTTCGATCGCGACTATCTTCACGTAGACGTCCTCCACCACTAGGCGTCCAAAAATTCGGTACTGACTTCACTCATCGCTTGTTGAGCCAACCATACATGTTTCGCTCAACAGTTGTAGAGTGGGCCTGTGAGTGAACCGCAAGGCAGGGCCGCCAGGCGGGCAGCCACCGCGCAGCGCATCCTTGACGCGGCGCGCGCGGAATTCGGGGAGCACGGCTTCGAGGCAGCCACCATCCGCCGCATCGCCCACCGTGCGAACGTCGACCCGTCGCTGGTCATGCAGCATTACGGCTCGAAGGCAGCGCTCTTCGCCGTCGCCGTTCAGCTGGGGGACGCGCCCACCGGCGAGATCGAGGCCCATCTGCATGACGTGCTGGATGTCCGGCTGGCAGCCCTGCCCCCGGAGACCAAGGCGCTCGTCCGGTCCATGCTCACCGCACCGGAGGCAGCCGCCTCGATGAGCGCGTTCCTCAACGAGCGGGTAGCGAACCTGAGCCGGGCCATGGGCGGAGATGACGCCGATCTGCGGGCCGCCCTGATCGTCAGCAGCATCCTCGGCCTGACCATCGCCCGGCATTTCCTGAAGCTTGACGCCTTCACCGGAGCCTCCGACGCCGACATCGCCCGCGTCGCCAGGCCCTGGGTCACCACCGGAGTCGATCCCGCCTCCGATCATCCGGGGACTTCCCCCCAGCCGGACTGAGCCCGGCCGGGACAGCGCAGGAGCGCACGCGGTCAGTCTTGGCCGCCTCATGCAGCGCAATGTGCCATTCCGCCTCGGCCGGGATATCCGTGCGGCCGAGCGCGTTGACGTTGAAGCCGAGCTCGGCCAGCAGCGTTATCGCGTCCAGCCTGCGGCAGGCCGCGGCCCATACGATGCGGCATTGCCGTGTCACGATCACCTGTCAGGGCCGCGGCGATCAGCGAGTGCACCTCGTCCAGCGCGGGCGGTGCCGCGCCCTGGGCGACCAGGCTCCGGGAAAGCCGCCTTGCGCCAGGTCGTGCAGGTCCTTTGCCTGCTTGCGGAGCTGCTCCAGGCTCGCGTTATCGGGCAGTGCAGCGGTAGGCATTGCCGACCCCTTCTCACCGCCTGCGTCCGCGTCGTCAGGCCGAAAGGAGGCTGAATAGCCAGCACCGTTCGTGACTGCTCGTCCAGGTGGACTCAGCCCTGTCCGCGGACCCGGCGGCGCCCCGCGCGCCGGTTTCAGAGCCTGCCGGCGGGTGCCAGCCTTGCGGCCCCGACCACCGCGGCCGCCAGCCGCTGGTTCTCCGGCGAGCCGCCGCCGCCGCCGAGGATGAACCGCCGGCGGATGTAGCCGTAAGCGATGCCGCTGGCCGGATCGGCGAAGGATTGCGAGCCGGTCGCCCCGCTGTGCCCGAACGCCGTCCCGCCGAGGAACGGGTACTTCTTCCAGCTGGTCTCGAAGCCGAGCGCGAAGTGATCGGCCTCGCCGGTCACCAGGTCCGGCCCGGCGTAATGCAGCCGGGAGAACTCGCTGATGGTCTCCGGCGTCAGCAGTGGCTCCCGGCCGTCGACGGCGGAGATCGCGGCGGCGTACATCCGCGCGACGCCGCGCGCGTTGGCCACGCCGCCCGCCGAGGCGTTGCCCGTCGCGCGGATCTGGGGGGTGTTCCCGAACTCGACGATGTCGGTGGGCGGGCTCGCGTTGAAGTTGAACGCGACCGACATGAGGCTCGCCGGGTCGCGCGGCTGCGCGGCGAGCCCGGCCTCCTGCTCAGCGGTCAGCCGCATCGGCAGCACCTCCTGGAACCGGCGATCTTCCGCCGCCGGCAGCCCGAGGTAGAAGTCGAGGCCGTAGGGCGAGCGGATGCGCTCGTCGAACAGCTCTCGGAGCGACCTGCCGGTGGCGCGCCGCACGACCTCGCCCGTGAGCGCGCTGATCACGAACGCGTGATAGCCGTAGGCCTCGCCTGGCCGCCAGAACGGATGCTGGCCCGCCAGCCGACTGGCGATCAGCCGGTCGTCTGCCAGCTCCGCCACGGTGAAGCCGCCGTCGACCCCGATCAACCCGGAACGATGGGCGAGCAGTTCGCGCAGCGACAGCCGTTCCTTTCCGAAAGCGGCGAACTCAGGCCACCAGTCGGCAACGGGCCGGTCCAGGTGGAGGACCCCGTCCTGAACCAGCAGCGCGACCACCAGGTGCGCGGCGCCCTTGCTGACGGAGTACACGCTGGTCAGGCCGTCCCCGGCGATGTCCTCGCCGGCCCAGAGGTCGACGACCTGCCGGTCGCCGAGGAAGGCCGCAAGCTGGCCGCTGTAGCCCGGCTCGGCGGCGGCGACTGCCGCGAACTCACTTCGCACGTCCTCAAATCCCGGCGCGACCGTGCCGTGCACATCGATATCAGTCATGGAATTAGCTCCCTATCGCGGTGGTGAGTAGCGATTCTTCCGGGGCCGCTGGCGCCAAGCCAGTGGCATGAATGCCACGGATAGCAGGTTTAGTGCCACAATCGAGCCATGGCTCCGCTATCCCGTGTTGTCGCCTACGCCCCGCCCGGTGCGAACGGCCTGGCGCTGGGCATGGCCAGCGCCGTCTTCGGCCGGCGGCCCGGCATCACGGACTTCGAGTTCACGTTCTGCTCCGACGCCGCCGGGCTGCTCTCGACCGACATGGGCCTGCCGGTGTCGGTCGACAGCGACGTCAGCGCGCTCGATTCCGCGGATCTCGTGCTGGTGCTGCCGGGCGAGCGCTGCCGGTCCAATCCATCGCCGGCGGCGATCGCTGCGCTTCGGTCTGCGCGCGAACGCGGCGCGATCGTCGCCGCCCACTGCGTCGGAGTCTTCCTGCTCGCCGCGGCCGGGCTTCTCGATGGCCTGGAAGCCACCACCCACTGGCAGCATTCGGCCGAGCTTGCCTGTATGTATCCGCTCGTCCGCGTGCGACCAGAAGCCCTCTACCTGGACCAGGGCGGCATCGCCACGGGAGCGGGCGCGGCGGCGGGACTCGACCTGTACCTGCATCTGATCCGCCGCGAGATCGGCGCCACGGTGGCCAACGAGCTGGCCCGGATCCTCGTCATACCGCCGCACCGCGACGGCGGTCAGCAGCAGTTCATCGCGGCCCCGGTGCCGGCCGACGCGGACGGCGACCGGCTGGCCGGGGTCATCGGATGGGCCCGCGAGAACCTGCATCAGGACATGTCCGTCGAGACCCTCGCTGCCCGGGCGCTGATGAGCCGCCGCTCCTTCGTGCGTCACTTCAAGGCGGCGACCGGCGCGACCCCGCACGCGTGGCTGCTCGCCCAGCGGCTGAACCGGGCCGAGGAGCTGCTTGAGTCGACCGATCTGCCGATCGAGCGCGTCGCCGCGCAGGTCGGCTACCGCAGCGCAGCGGTGTTCCGCGAGCAGTTCGTCCTCCGTCGCGGCGTGGCGCCCCGCGACTATCGCCGGACGTTCAGCCACGCGGCCTGAATAGCAGGACCATGCCGACGGTTCGCAGTCACCCCCGCCGGGTGATTTGGCGGCCTGGGCACCCGCTAGCGCGGGCCCTGAGCGGCGAGGTAGCGTGCGGGCGAGGGTGGTGGCGATCATGCTCGTTCCGGCGATTGCCGAGATAGTGGCCGGCCTGGTCTGCGTGTGGCTGGCCAGCGCGATGTGGCACGAGCGCCTGTCCAAGGACGGCATAGCCGGAGTGCGAACTGCGTCGACGACGCGCAGCGACGAGGCCTTCCGGGTCGCGAACAAGGCGGCCGCACCGCTGACCGCCGCGGGAGCGGCCGTCCTGATCACCGGCGGCGCGCTGGCCGCGGCCGTGCCGCACAGGTACGCCGGGCTCCCGACGTTCGCCGGCGTGCTGCTCTTCCTGGCGCTGGCC
This sequence comes from Streptosporangiaceae bacterium, assembly GCA_036758685.1. Classification (GTDB taxonomy): domain Bacteria; phylum Actinomycetota; class Actinomycetes; order Streptosporangiales; family Streptosporangiaceae; genus JAJYUU01. The sequence continues at coordinate 15,197 of DAIOWC010000117.1, forward strand.
ATCTGGGGCGGCATCCGGGGCGTCCGCGCCTGCCGGTGAGCTTCACACTGCGCTCGAACCCGATCAAACCGGGCCCGGTCCGGCGCAACGACGTCGAACGGCTCGAACGTTTGTTTGTTTAGTGTGCCTCCAGCAGCACTAGACAGACAAACGTTGCCGCGATCTGACCTGGGTCGCGGCCGTCGTCCGCAAAGCAGGGTCGTAACGGGCAGACTGGGTGCATGAGCTCTGCCAGCGACGGGCGCCCGGCGAAGAAAGTCACCCACACCGAGGCCGCGCGCATCCTGGCCGCCAGGGACCCGGTGATCGCCCGGATGGTTGCCGAGACCGGGCTGCCGCGATTTAGCCGGCCGCAGGAGACTCACTTCGCCACGCTGGTGCGGGCCATCGTCTACCAGCAGCTGGCCGGCAGCGCTGCCGCGGCCATTCACGGGCGGCTGATCGCGGCGCTGGGCGGCGAGGCCGAGCCCGACCGGCTGGTCGCGCTGTCCGACGAGACGCTGCGCGCGGCCGGCCTGTCCAGGAACAAGACCGCATCGCTACGCGACCTCGCAGAGAAGGTCCTGGACGGAACCGTGATCTTGTCGCCGCGCGGCCTGTCGCGCGAGAGCAACGACGAGATCATCGCCCGGCTCTCGGCGGTACGGGGCATCGGCAAGTGGACGGCGGAGATGTTCCTGCTCTTCCAGCTGCGGCGCCTGGATGTGTGGCCGACCGGGGATCTCGGCGTCCGGCGCGGCTACGGGCTCGCCTGGCAGGTCCCGACGCCGACCGCCAAGGAGCTGGACCCGCTCGGCGACCCGTACCGTCCCTACCGGTCGATCGTCGCCTGGTACTGCTGGCGCGCGGCCGAGCTGTACGCCAAGGCAGCGCAGAGCGCGCTCACGCGCTAGCCCCGGCGGGCGCGATGGCCGAAGCGGCGGCCGTCGAACAGGTCACGCCGGTCGTTCACGTACCGGACCGCGGTGATGATGATCGCCAGCCCGGTCGCCACGATCATGGGGACGAAGCCGCTGGCTATCCACTGGACGGCGCTGGCTGCCAGGATCGCGTGAGTTGTGTCGTTTGCCCGGTCGTGGACGAGGCCGACGATCACCCCCGCTATGAGGTACGCCGGCGCGGGCACGGGAATGACGAGATAGGCCGTCCTCGGCCGGACCACCAGAGCCCCGATCACGGCTGCGAAGATCACGAAGCCGCCCAGGAGCCAGCCCGGCGCGGCCCCGGCGGCAAGCGAGACGATCAGGCCGAGCAAGGCGCCCCAGATGACGATGAACACGCCGAGCCGTCCCGGCCGGGTTCCCCACATCGACCGGGCCCGGTCGAAGGCCGAGCCGTTCTTCCGGCGGCTCTCCGGTGACCGCGCCCGCGTACTCGAACCCGGCTCCGTCCCTGGCCGCTGGTCGGTCAGCAGAAGCTCGCCCTCGTCCGCCTCCGGCTGGCTGGACTGCGCGCGCCGCACGGCCGGGTCCCGCCCGCGCGGACCCGCGGAGCCCCCGCGACGCGGTTTCCCAGCGCCCGCACGCGGATTCGCAGTGCCCCGATCCCGTGGATTCGTTGCACCATGTCCCCGCGGCTCCGCCATGGTTCTCACACTAGCGATCGTGGAATGCTGCTCAGGGTGCAGGTAATGTTCCTTGCCAATGAGATGACCCCGGCATGGAAGGGGTGCGATGTTCGGGCGCCCGGATGACCCGAAAGATCGCCGCCGGCGCCGACCATCGCTCTGGGTGGGCGAACCGCCTCCCGGGATTCAGCGAAATGCCGGCCCGCGCCCGTCGCGGAACTGGCTGGCGGGCAAGGCTGGCTATTCGGCGAGCTGCATAACATCGGCCCTGGTGCTGCTGGTTAGCTTCTTCTGCTACATCACGGTGCGCAATATCCAGGACATCGGCAGCTCGAACGCGATAACCAGCGGACCATCCATCGGCACCCAGAACATCCTGCTCATGGGCCTGGAGAGCCGCCGGTACTGGAATGGCACAATTCTTCCGGCACGCATTCTCCGCAAGCTCCACGCGGGTAGCGCGGCGGCCGTTGCCGCTGGCGTCGGGGGCAACGACACCAACACGCTGATACTCATCCACGTCCCCGCGGGCGGGCGCAAGGCCGTCGGCTTTTCGATCCCGCGCGATGACTGGGTTCAGTTCGCCGACACCATAGGTCCGCAGCAGTCCGGCAAGATCGACCAGGCCTACGGCGTGAGCATGTTCTATCGCGAGCAGCAGCTAAGCGCCAGCGACCCCGGAATTGATCCGAACCGGCTGGCTTACCTCGGGAACGAGGCCGGGCAGGCGGCAGCGGTCGCGACCGTCGAGCAGCTCACCGGCGTGCATATCGATCATTTCGCCGTGGTTAATCTCTATGGTTTCTACGAGCTGGCCAGGGTTCTCGGGGGCGTCAACGTCTGCCTTAAGGATCATGTTTACGACCCCAAATCCGGGGCCGATTTCCGCGCCGGATATCAGCATCTGAACGCGCAGCAGGCGCTCGCCTTCGTCCGCCAGCGCGACGGCCTGCCCAACGGGGACCTCGATCGCACGCATCGCCAGCAGGCGTTTCTCGACAGCGTCATGCAGCAGCTGCGCCAGGAGGGCATGCTCAGCGACCTGACCAAGATCCAGGCCCTGCTCAACGTGGCCAAGAACTACGTGATCACCGACGCGGGCTGGAACCTGCTCGACTTCGGCGCCCAGATGCGCGATCTGACCAGCAAGAATCTGATCTTCAGGACGCTGCCGATCGCCGGGTACGCCACCATCGACGGCCAGGACGCCAACGCCGTCAACACGGCCTATATCAAGGCCATCGTCCACGCCGCCTTTTATCCGCCGCCCGCGCCGGCCGCGCCGCGGCACCGGCCCCGCCCGCACGTAGCGGCGCATACCGCACCCGAGCGGCCGCCGACCGTCGACGTCTTCAACGGCGGCCAGACCTCCGGCCTCGCGCACCGGGTCTCGGCGGCGCTGGTGAGCCACGGCTACCGGGCCGGGAAGGTCGGCGACGCCGCCGCCCGCGCCTCGGTCGGTATCTACTACGGCAAGAGCGAGGCGGCGAACGCGATCAAGATCGCCAGGCTGTTCGGCGTCAAGGCCGCCGCCGCGAGCGCGACCGTGCCGGTGCCCGCCGGGCACGTCGACATCCTCCTCGGCGCCAGTACCGTCATGCCGGCGGTCCTCACCGGCACGGATCAGGCCAGCGCGTCACCGAGTCCGGCGGTCAGCCCGTCACCGAGCCCCGGTGTCGTGATCCCCTCGACCGGCCCGCAGGGCGGCACCGTCGGCGGCATCAACGGCATACCGTGCGTCAACTGAGCCCGGAGTGCCGGCGCGAGGGACTCTAACCGACCGACCGGTTTGCCTGACGTGCAGGAATGCCAGTAAACTGGCCAGTGCTCATACGACGGCACCTCGTTCGGTGAGGCGTCGACACGAACACAGGCCACTGATCCGACGACGTCGAGAGACGCCCAGGGTCAGGACAGGTTTCCCCGGCCTAAGGGGTAACCCGAAGTGGCTGCGC
>DAIOWC010000118.1:0-18579 GCA_036758685.1 Streptosporangiaceae bacterium
CGGAGGTGTGGCTGTCGCGCTACGAGATGGAGCTGTGGCCCGCGCTCGGCGCGCTGGCCTCGGTACTGCGAGGCGAGCTCCGGCCCGGCGATGTCATGCAGGTGAACCTGAGCTCGCGCTCTACCGTGGCCGTGCACCAGGCCGCCAACGCCTGCCGCCTGGCCGGAGCCGGGTGCCGTCCGCTCGGCATCGTCGCTCCGGAGGCAGCGCTGGACGGCCTGGCCGACGGGGGCGCCACGATCCTGCTGACCAACCCCAGCTATCTCGCCGAGCTCATCACGGCGGCCCGGCGCGCCGGCTTGGGCGCCAGCGACTTCCGGCTGCGCCGCCTCGTGGTGGGTGGCGAGGTGCTCTCCGCGAGCCTGGCGCGGGCGGCCGCACGGACGTTCGGCGTCCAGCTCGTCGAGGACCCCTACAGTATGACCGAGATCGTCCCGATCTCCGGGCGTCCCTGCAGTCAGGGACATATGCACCACGACACGAACCTAGGGCTCACCGAGCTAGTCGACCTGGACACGGGCGAGCCTGCCGCCGCCGGGGCGCTCGGCACGCTCGTGATCACCCCGTACTTCCCGTACCGGGACTGCACGCCGGTGTTCCGCTATGACACCCGTGACGTCGCCCGGTGCCTGCCCGACACGCCCTTGCGGTGCGAGCTGGCCAGCGTCCCGGCGACGAGCCTGATCCTCGGCAAGGCCGACCATCTGCTGCGCATACCCGGCCGTGAGGTCGTCACGCCCCGGCAGCTCATGGAGGCGATCGAGGCGCTGCCTGCCGAGCCCTGGCCCGCGCGATACCGCGCGGCCGCCTGCGACGGCCGGATCCGGCTCACCCTGCCGGCCAGCGCGATCGCTGGCTACGGCCAGGCCGAGGCCGTCCGCCACTTCGCGGCGGCCGGGCTGGACGTCGACCTTGACATCGTCGGCGACGACCAGGCGGTCTCGCTTCGCCACACGCGCAGCGACATGCACGAAACCACGTTCGCCAGCCCGCACGCACTCGTCGGAGCATGAGATGCCGGTCGTAACTTTCCCGATACCCCAGTGGGAAGAAAGCCTCACCCTGTTCTGCGTGATCCTGACCGGCTTGATCGTGGTCTGCGCGGGCTCGCTGGCTTATTTCCGGTACGTGCGGATGGAGCGCCCGCCGGTGGGGACGTTCAACACCCGCGACGTCGTGATCCTGCTGGTCGTCATCGGCGTCCTGCCGTTCGTGTACGGCTGGCTCCCGGATGTGGTGGTCACCTGCATTCTGGCGGTCACGTTCGCCTCTGCCCTCTACATCGGCTACGCGCCCCTGCTCGGCCCGGTGGGGATCTGGCTGGGTATCGGCGTGCTGTTCGGCCTCAACATCTGGTCGAGCAATCACATCCTGGGCACCGTCGCCGGATGGGACTGGTGGTACGCGCAGCAGAGCGTCGTGGTGCTGCTCGGCGCGATCGCCGTGTGCAACCTGTACTTGCAGGGCGGGATGAAGCTGCGGCACGTCGCCTGGATGTCGCTGGGACTCGCCTGCTACGACGTCGTCTTCGCCTCGTACTATCCGCTGACCGGGAGGCTGATCGCGCGCTACATTACGCACCCGCTCACTCCGGTGATAGGCATGCGATTCGGCCGGGTCGACTACGCGCTCGGCCTCGGCGACCTGCTCGTCTACTCTCTGTTCTTCGTCGCCGCCTACAAGGCCTACGGCAAGCGGGCGGCCACGATCGCGGCCTGCGTCACCGTGGTCTTCGGCGGCTTCGCGACAGCGTTCGTCCCGTTCCTGTTCAACTTCACCAACGCCAACCTTGACGAACTCGTCCCCGCGCAATCGCTGTTCGGGCCCGCCGCTTTCCTCACCTACCTGTGGATGAAACGGCACTACGGCCGTGAGCGCACCATGGCCGAGTTCATCGCCAGCCAGGACGCTGCGACGGCCGCCGCACCCCAGGTGGAGCAGGCTGCGGCACCGGAGCCCGCTTCCATCTAAGTGCGACCCGGCCGTCTATCCAGGCCCGGTGATCCCGCCGACGGCTAGTGTCCGGCTATGAGCCGACTACCTGAGCTTCGACGTGACCAGCTGAGCCCGGATGCCCAGGCTGTCTGGGATGCCATCGTGGGCACCCGGGGCAGCCAGCTAGTGACCGCCGAGGGCGGGCTGGCGGGCCCGTTCAACGCTTTCGTGCACGCGCCCGACGTCGGCCGCGGGCTGACCGACCTCGGCGCGACGCTGCGGTTCGGCACCTCGATTGAGCGCAGGCTCTCCGAGGTGGCGATCATCACGGTCGGAGCGCGCTGGCAGGCCGAGTTCGAATGGTGGGCGCACGCCCGGATGGCACGCGAGCACGGCGTGCCCGACGCCGTGGTCGACGCGATCGGCCGCGGCGAGGACCCGCCGTTCGCGGCCGAGGACGAGCGGACCGTGCACGCGGTGGCCAGCCAGCTCGCCCAAACCGGGCACGTCGCCGCCGATGCCTACGACGCGGCCCGCGACCTGCTCGGCGACACCGGCATAGTCGAGCTGGTCGCCCTGTGCGGCTACTACACCCTCATATCGTTCCTGCTCAACGCCTTTGAGGTGGCGCTGCCGCCCGGCGCTGGCGGGATGTGGTTGCCCGCAACTCCATAAGGACATAATATAAGCACGTTATGGATCCCGGAGAGGTAGCAGCGAGCTTTGAGCGGATCGTCGGCCTGACGCGCTGGCTCAGCCCGCCAGGGCTGTCGCTCACCGCCGCGGCGACGCTCGCCACGCTCGAGCGCTCCGGCCCGAGCCGGCTGACCGCCCTCGCCGTCCGGGAGGGGGTGACCCAGCCGGCCATGACCCAGCTGATCGCTCGCCTCTTCGACGCGGGCCTGGTCGAGCGCCACGCCGACCCGGGTGACGGCCGCGTGGTGGACGTCCAGATCAGCCCGGCCGGCCTGGATCTCCTGGCGAGCCGCCGGGCGGCCAGGGCCGAGCGGCTGTCAGGCCTGCTGGCGACGCTGAGCCAGGCGGATCGGGACGCGCTCGTCGCCGCGCTGCCGGCCATCAACGCGCTGGCCAGCGCCCGCGGCGACGAGTAAGCCCGACACCCGGCCGCACGGCCGTTGAACGCAGAACGGAGCACATCATGAGCGGGAGCGCTGCCAACCCATTCCGGCAGCCCAAGGCAGTCTTCGCGGTCGCGTTCGCGTGCGTCGTGTCGTTCATGGGGATCGGCCTGGTTGACCCGATCCTGCCTGCCATCTCCCATCAGCTGCATGCCTCGCCCAGCGAGGTGACGCTGCTGTTCACCAGCTACCTCGTGGTGACCGCGGTCGCGATGCTGATCACCAACTGGGTATCAAGCCGCATCGGCGCCAAGCGCACGCTCATCGCCGGCCTGATCATCATCGTCGTGTTCAGCGCGCTGGCCGGCGCGTCCCCGTCGATCGGCGGGATCATCGGCTTCCGGGCCGGGTGGGGCGTCGGCAACGCGCTCTTCATCGCGACCTCGCTGGCCGTGATCGTCGCCTCCGCGAGCGGCGGCTTCGCGGGCGCGATCGTCCTCTACGAGACCGCTCTCGGCCTTGGCATCGCCGTCGGGCCGCTCCTCGGCGGGCTCCTCGGCGAGGTCAGCTGGCGAGGACCGTTCTTCGGCGTGTCCGTGCTCATGGCGATCGCCCTGATTGCCACCGTCGTGCTCGTGCAGCCGCTGCCGCGTCCGGCCCGCAAGACCGGCCTGTCCGAACCGCTGCGCGCGCTGCGCCACCGCGGCCTGCTGACAATGTCGCTGACCGCGCTCTGTTACAACTGGGGCTTCTTCACGGTGCTCGGGTACGCGCCGTTCCCGATGAACCTCAGCCCGATCAAGCTCGGCCTCGTCTTCACCGGCTGGGGAGCGCTGGTGGCCATCTTCGCCGTGTTCGGCGCGCCGCGCCTGCAGGCACGACTCGGCATCGCGCGGGCCATGTACCTCAACCTGGCCGCGTTCGCCGCGGTCATCCTGGTTATCGCGGTGTGGACCACCGACCGGGCCGTGCTGATCCCCGCGGTCATCGCCTCCGGCGTCTTCATCGGGATTAACAACACGATCACCACCCAGGCCGTGATGACGATCTCCCCGGTCGAGCGCCCGGTCGCGTCGGCCGCGTACAGCTTCGTCCGGTTCATCGGCGGCGGCCTCGCACCTTACGCCGCCGGGCGCCTCGTCGTGGCCCTGAACATCCACGTGCCGTTCTTCATCGCGGCGGGCGTCGTTGCCGCCGGCATCGTGATCCTGACCACCGCGCACCGGCTGCTGGCCGCGGCCGAGCAGGCGCAGGCCGAGCAGGTCAGTCCTGGTCACGGGACTGGCAGGCCTGCGGAACGCGTCGTTCCCATCCCGGCCGTACCGGGCAGTGCCTCGGGCGAGACGCACGGAATCCTGGTCGCGGCGGTCGATGACTCGCCGGTGGCCGGGCTGGTCGCCGACGCCGCGGCCCGGCTGGCCGCGCGCGCGAACCGGGCCGTGCACGTCGTGCACGCCACGGAGGCGGCGGTCGGGGGAGACGTGGCCGCCGACGGCGAGGCGCTCGACTCCGCGCGCAGCCTGGTCGGCCGGTACGTCGACCAGGTAGCAGCGCATCGCGTCCCGGCCGAAGGCCAGATTCTGCTGCACGCCGCCGATCACGGCGCGGCCGGGCGGATGGTGGCCGAGTACGCCAACGGCGTCGGCGCGACAACGATCGTGATCGGCGCTCCCACGCACGGCGGGCTGCCGGTCCTCATGGACGAGAGCACCAGCCGGGAGCTGATGCGGACCGCCACGAGCAACGTGCTGATCATCAACCCGGCGGCACCACAGGCTCCGGTGCGCCAGTTCTCGACGGCGACCGAGTAGAGGCTCGTCACTTTCCGGGCGCTGCTGCGTCCGGCGCCCCAGCGGGTTCGAAGGCCATTACTTCAGCGGCGCCCCGCCATCAAGGTCACGCGACCGGTGGCGGGCTGTGGCTGTACAGGGTTGTACCGGATCTAACCTGCGTCGAGGTCAGCTACAAAGACGCGCTGCAGCATATGCCAGTCCTGCGGGTGAGCCCTGATCCCTGCCTCAAAGGCGCGCGCGACCTCCTGCATCATCGCTACCGTCTTCTGCCTCCTGTTCCCTCCGGCGGGCACCGGGATCTCCTCATGTACATGCACGCCCCAGTCCTCGCCCTCGAACCACAGGGTCACGGGCATCAACGCCGCGCCGGTATGCACGGCGAGAGCAGCCGAACCTCCCATCATGCGGGCCTTCTCGCCGAAGAAATCCACCTCGATCCCGTCGCCGGTCACATCGAGGTCGCAGACCAGGACCGCGATCTTTCCGGCTCGCAGCCGCTGGGCAAGGACGCCGAACGGCCTACTTGGCCCGCCGGTGGCCGGCACGACCTCCAAGCCGAGTCCCTCGCGGAACGCGGCGAACCTCTGGTAGAGCGACTCGGGTTTCAGCCGCTCCGCAACGGTGGTGAGGGGAGCCGGCTCCGCTGGCAATCATCCAGGCGGCGGCCTGGTCGTAGTTGCCCATGTGCGGCAGCGCGAACACCACCCCCCGGCCGGCCGCCACATGGCCAAGCGCCGTCTGAAGAGGTCTGCTGTCATGCATCCCGCCAGCTAGCCGCTCGGCCGGGGTCACCGGAAGCCGGAATACCTCCAGCCAGTACCGCGTAGGACCGCATCGTCTCCCTGGACAGGGCCCGCAGTTGCTCGTCGGGCGGATTCCCGCCGATGACCCGGCGCAGGTTGCCCTCCAGTACCTTCACCCGCAGGCCCCGGCGGCGCCAGGCAATGTCAGCGGCGGACCGGAAGCCTCGCCGCGCCCAGGACTGGGGCAGGCGGCAGACCACTGACCAGCCCAGGCCGTATCCGGCGCCGGTCAGCTTGTCCTTAAGCCCTAGCATCGACAGCTCCCCAGCCGGCGCGCACGCAGGCACAGATTCCAGCGGCATCTCCGCTAGGAGAGCGGAGACTGCGAAGACGCTACACCGCAATCTGACCGAATATGCGCCGATAGTCCAGCCGGGTTTGGCAGGCTAGCCGTTCCGGGGCGACGCTGCACGACACCGGCCAAACAATCGCCTGATCTCGGTGGGGATGCCGATGTCCAGCGGCAGGCTGACCACCCTGGCCGGCCCGCTGGTGAGGCTCTGCCGGAGCCAGCTGGCCAGCCCGTGCGGCCCGGCCAGGAGCCTCGTCACCAGGTGGTCAGGATCAGCTCCCCCTGGTTGATCTCGTTGAGGATCTCGTGCCGGGCGTCAGGGTCGTCGTCAAGGTCCGACATTGGACCGAGTAAGCGCTAACACCTAGCAAACACGACGTTTTCGGGGTACGACTGCTTAGACGACGAGAACGGAGGCGACGTGATCATGAGACTGGCGACTACTACCTTCACTGCGGCGTTAGCTGCGGCACTGGCGACTGGCGGCCTGATCGCGGGCAGCGCGAGCACTGCCGCAGCAAGCACTGCCGCGGCGAGCACCGTCTCAGCGAGCCCGGCGGCCGCCCACCACGCGATCCCGTCCGCCCGGTCGCTTGCGCAGAGCGCGGGCGAGCCGGACTTCGGGCCGAACGTGTACGTGTTCAGCCCGAGCATGCCGCAGAGCGAGATTCAGGCGACGGTGAACGCGATCGCCACCCAGCAGATCCCCAATCAGTTCGGCCCGCAGCGGTACGCTCTGCTGTTCGAGCCGGGCACTTACGGCTCGGCTGCGGATCCGCTGAACTTCCAGGTCGGCTTCTACACCGAGGTCGCGGGGCTCGGCGCGACGCCGGGCGACGTCGTGATCAACGGCTCGATCGACGTGTACAACCAGTGCTCAGGATCGGGCGACTGCATCGCGCTCGATAACTTCTGGCGCTCGCTGTCGAACCTGACCATCGACGTCAACACGCCCGGCTTCGGCTGCTACAACGGCGAGTTCTGGGCCGTGTCCCAGGCGGCGCCGATGCGCCGGGTCGCCGTGAACGGGCCGATGACGCTCATGGACTACTGCACGGGGCCGTCGTTTGCGAGCGGCGGGTTCATCGCCGACTCGTCGTTTACCGGCGGCAGCATCGTGAGCGGCTCCCAGCAGCAGTTCGTCGTGCGCAACAGCGACATCGACGGGTGGTCCAACGGCGTCTGGAATCAGGTGTTCTCCGGTGATGTCGGCGCGCCCGCGCAGAGCTTCAGCGCCACCTCCGGCGATCCGGGCGGCACCTCGCCGTACACCACGCTGGCGACGAGCCCGGAGACCCAGGAGGAGCCGTTCCTCTACCAGGACGCGCAGGGCGGCTTCAACGTCTTCGTGCCCGCGCTGCAGCACAACTCCGTCGGGACGTCGTGGAGCGGCGGCACGACGGCCGGCTCGTCGGTCCCGATCAGGAAGTTCTTCATCGCGACCCCGAGCACGCCCGTCCTGGAAATCGACCTGGCCCTCGCGCTCGGCAAGGACCTCATCCTCACGCCCGGCATCTACGACCTGGACGCCCCGATCGTGGTGACGCGGCCCGACACGATCGTGCTTGGCCTCGGATTTCCCACGCTGATCCCGCAGCACGGCACGCCGGCGATGGTGGTCTCGAACGTGCGGGGAGCCAAGCTCTCGGGCATGATCTTCGATGCCGGGCCGGTCAACTCACCGGTCCTGCTGCAGGTCGGCCTGCTGCCGGGCGACTTCGGCAGCAATGCCGCCGACCCGACGCTCGTCCAGGACGTGTTCTTCCGGATCGGCGGCGCGGAGCCCGGGTCAGCAACCGACAGCCTGGTCGTGAACAGCTCCAACACCATCCTGGATGACATCTGGGCCTGGCGCGCCGACCACGGCGCCGGAGTCGGCTGGACCGACAATGTCGGCGAGCACGGCCTGATCGTGAACGGCAACAACGTCACCGCCTACGGCCTGTTCATCGAGCACTACGAGAAGACCGAGATAATCTGGCGCGGCCAGGGCGGCACGGACGTCTTCCTGCAGAACGAGATGCCCTATGACCCGCCGAGCCAGGCCGCCTGGATGCAGAACGCAACGACGGACGGCTACCCGGCCTTCGAGCTGACGCCGAACGTTACCTCGTTCTCCGGGTACGGGATGGGCAGCTACTGCTTCTTCAACGTCGGACCCCCGATCGAGGCGTCGCAGGCATTCGAGGTGCCGGACACCCCCGGAGTGCAGATGCACGACCTGCTGACCGTGTTCCTGAGCACGGCCGGATTCGGGAGCATCAAGTCGGTCATCAACGGCACTGGCGGCCCGGTGAGCATCACCAACCCGGACGCGCCGAGCGATGTTGTCAGCTACCCCTGATTGCCGCTAGCGCAGAAAGGCAGCACGACACGGGACGGCCGCGCGGCGTCGGAGAAGATCTCGAACTGACACCGGCGCAGCGCGGTCGCACCGCCGAACGAGTCACCGGTTCCGGTATTGCGCGCGAAGCGCGGGAACGCGCCGCCGCTGACCTGCAGCCTGAGCCGGTGCCCGGCCAGCACGCGATACGCGGTGGGGTAGATGTCCACGTCCACCGCCAGGATTCCGTCGTCGCCTGGCTGGACGTCCGGCGCGGGCACCGTGCGCGGACTGAGCCGCCGGATGCCGTCGACGATGTTGCGGGAGACGCCTGCGGCATCGACGTCGCACAGCCGCACGAACACGTCTGCGTCCGGCCGCTCGGTCCGGACGTAGATGCGCGCGGAGACCGGGCCGATCAGGTCCTGGTCGGCCGGCAAGACCTCGCTGGTGTAGGTCAGCACGTCGCGCCTGGCCTCGACGGCGGCGTTGTCCGCCTGCTTGCCCGGAGGCTGGAGGGTGGGGCCGCCGACCGTCGGCGTCGGGTCAGCCGGGTCGTAGATGAACCGCCGCGGCGCGGCCTCGCCCTCCGGGGCCCCGGGAGCCAGGCCGCCGGGCGCGTGGAGGTAGTACGTGGTCGGGGTCATTTCTGGCGGCGGCCACTCGGCGAAGTCCAGCCAGGCATCGGCGTGCTGCAGGAACACCCGTACCGGCGCGCCGGAGGGCGCAGGGCCGCCGTGCAGGTGGTGGTGGAGCCAGGCGATGTCCTGCTGGGTCATCAGCTTGACCTCGCCCGGCTCGGCGTGCAGCCACGGCCCGATCATGATCCTGGCCGGCACGCCGGCCGCCCGGATCGCAGTGAAGTCGCGCAGCTGGTAGGGCAGGAACAAGTCCCACCACCCGGTCACCATCATCACCGGCGGCAGATGCGCCAGGTCGGCGCCATCGTGATCGACGGGGGCCCAGAACTGGTCACCCGGATCGCCGTGGGCCACGAAGTCACGCCAGAAGGCCACCGGCGCTCCGGTCACGTCGACATCCGCGGCCTGAAGCGGCATCTTGCGGAGCGCGGCTTTCATCCGGGCCAGGGTCAGCGGGCGGGGCACGAGTCCCGGCAGGATCCCCCGTTCCTGCGTCCCGATCTGCGCCGTCCAGTTGAGCGCATTGCGGAGGCACGGCGTGCCGTGGTCGTAGAAGACCGAAGTGATCTTCGCCGCGGTGACGTGCATCGAGACCGACTCCAGCGGCGGGTCGACGTAGGGCGCGATGGCCCACTGCGTGTGCCCCAGGTAGCTCGCGCCGGTCATCGAGACGCGGCCGTCGCACCACGCCTGCTGGCGCAGCCAGGCCACCGTCGCCAGGCCGTCCTCCTGTTCGTGCAGGAACGGGCGGAACTGGCCCCCCGAGCCGAACGTGCCGCGCGTGCTCTGGATGAAGACCTGGAAGCCGCGGCGGGCGAGCGGTGCCGCGAACACTGCCCCGGCGATCCCCGCGCGGCCGTACGGCGACCGGATCAGGACGACCGGACGCGCCCGGTCCGGCCCGTCTGGCTGGTACAGGTCGCCGAGCAGGACGACGCCGTCCGGCATCGGCGCGCCGACGTCACGGCGCAGCACGTAGGTGGCGGTCGCTGGCGGCAGTCCGATCGCTTTGTCGACCGCCCTGCCGACAAGCCTGGATAGCGGGTTCATGGGCAGTACTCTGCGTCGATCAGGGTCCCGCCCGCAACTACTGGTTCCATCGCGATCGCCGTATCGTTGGCGATACCGGGCCGGGGAAGGGCGGACACGTGGCGCCAGAGATCAACCTCATCGATCCCGACGTCTACCAGCGCAGCGGCCCGCCGCACGAGCAGTTCGCCTGGCTCCGCGAGCACGATCCGGTGCACTGGCACGCCGATGGCGGCGAGCCCGGCTGGCCAGGCTTCTGGGCGGTCACCAGGCATGACGACATCGCGCACGTCTCGCGGCACCCGGAGCTGTTCTCCTCGACGCTCCGGCTGGCGCTGTTTGGTGAGGTCCCCGAGGAGTCCATCCAGCTCCAGCGGCTGATGATGCTCAACATGGATCCGCCGCAGCACACCCGGCAGCGCGCGTTCGTGAACCGCGGCTTCACCCCGCGCATGATCAGCAAGCTGGAAAAGCACATCGCGGAGATCTGCGATTCGCTGCTGGATGACATCGCCGACCGCGGCGGCGCCGACTTCGTGACCGACATCGCGGCGCCGCTGCCACTGTGGGTGATCTGCGAGCTGGTCGGCGCGCCGGTGGGGGACCGCGGCAAGATCTTCGAGCTGTCGAACCTGCTGATCGGCTCGACCGACCCCGAGTTCCAGGTGGCGCCGCAAGCGCAGCAGAACGCCGCGCTGGAGCTCTACGCGTACGGGGCTCAGCTGGCCGAGCGCCGCCGCGCGCAGCCCGCCGACGATATCGTCACGCAGCTGCTGCGGCCCGACGACAAAGGCGAGGCGCTGACCAGCGACGAGTTCGACGTGTTCTTCATGCTGCTGACCGTTGCCGGGAACGAAACAACCCGGAACGCCGCGGCCGGGGGAATGCTGGCCTTGTTCGAGCATCCGGAACAGTGGCAGCGGCTGCTCGCCGACCGCTCGCTGATCCCGACCGCGGCCGAGGAGATCGTGCGCTGGGTCAGCCCGGTCAACCTGTTCCGCCGGACCGCCGTCACGGACACCGAGCTAGGCGGGCAGCGGATCGCCGAAGGTGACAAAGTCGTTGTGTTCTACACCTCGGCCAACCGTGACGACCAGGCGTTCTCCCGCCCGCGGGAGTTCGACGTGGCCCGCGACCCCAACCCGCACGTCGGGTTCGGCGGCGGCGGGCCGCACTTCTGCCTCGGCCGGCATCTGGCGGCCATGGAGCTGCGGATCCTCCTGCAGGCCCTGACCGAGCGGATGCCGGGCATGAGGCTGGCCGGCGAGCCGAGCCGGCTGCGCTCGAACTTCATCAACGGGATCAAGCACATGCCGGTCCGGTTCTAGCAGGCTCCGCTCTCACGGCGTGTAGCACAGCTGGGCGATGGTGGCCGCGAGCGACTCGGCATCGCTGGCGGCGGTGTCGAGCTGCGCCGCCGACGAGGAGGGACCGACGGACAGAACCTCGTTTTGGATCTCCGAGTAGTAGGGGTTGGGCAGCTGCGTCACGATGCGCGCCAGTCCCGACTCGGCGATGCTGACAGCCATCTCCGCGCTGTTGTTGAGGCTGCTGTCGGGCCCGTTGATTTCCTCGTCGTCTGCCAGCTCCCGCATCGGGAAGGCGACCGCGGCCAGGGCGCCCACGCCCGGCCAGGCCGTGCAGCTGCTGGTGGTGGAGGTCGGGTCAGATGACGGCGGTGACGACGACGGGGCGGCGGGCGGCGGCGCGGACGGCTGCGACGCGGGCGGCGATCCGGTGGATCCGCACCCGCTGATCACGGTAATGGCGAGCAGCGCGGATACGGCGGTGACGGCCAGCGGCCGGGCCGCCCTCGCGTGTATGAGCGTCCTGTACATGTGGTTCTCCTCGGGTTCGGCTCGTACAGGGCCAGACTGCGGCGGCACCGCTGATCTCGGCATCGGTAGCAATGCGTATTCAGGGCCGCGGGAATTGACTACTCGGGCGAGGTTGTCTGCGCGCGGGCCGTATCGACACAGTTGTCACGTACGGGGAGGATGCGTTCATGGCAAGTTCGCCGCCCATCGTGGGGCGCGCAGCCGAGATCGATGCGCTCGTCGACGCCTACTCCGAGGCGGCCGGCGGCCGGTCGCGGGTGCTGTTGCTCACGGGCGACGCCGGTATCGGCAAGACGCGGCTGGTGGAAGAGCTGCGCAGCCGCGTCGGCGCGGATTCTGACGGGCCGAGCGTGCTCGTCGGCGAGTCAGCGCCACTGGCCGGGGCGGCGCTGGCGTTCGGGCCGTTCGTGGCCGCGCTGGGTGACGAAGGCGAGTTGCTGCTCGCTGACGACGGCGCCGGCGACATGGTTGCCGCCCGCCATCGGCAGTTCGTCGGGATCCTCCGGCGGGTGGCCAGCCTCGCGGCCACATCTCCGCTGGTACTGGTACTTGAGGATCTGCACTGGGCGGACGAGTCGTCGCGTGAGCTACTCGGTTTCCTCGCCGTCCGGCTGCGCACCGAACCGGTGCTCGTCATCGGGACGGTGCGAGACGAGGACCTGCCGGCCGGGGCTCAGCGATGGCTGGCTGAGCTCGAACGCCGTCCCGAGGTGACCAGGCTGCGCCTCGGACCGCTGGCCGACGCCGACGTGGCCGGGCTGGTTGCCGGCTTGCTGCCGCCCGAGGCCGGGACCGATCAGGTGACGGCTGTGGTCGGCGCGGCCGAGGGCAACCCGCTGTTCGCGAGAGAACTGGCCGCCGCCGGCCCGGGCGCGCTGCCGCCGTCAATCAGCGAGGCCGTACTGGCGCGGGCGGCGGGCCTGAGCGGCGGGGCGCGAGCGGTGCTTGAGCAACTCTGCGTCGCGGACGACGGCCTGCCGCACGAACTGCTGGCCAGGACCCTTCAGCTCGAGGAGGACCGGCTGCTGGCCGGGGCCCGGGAGGCCGTTGCGTCGAGCCTGCTGATCGCCGGCCCGGATGGCTACGCGTTCCGGCACCAGCTGATCAGGCAGGTGCTGTACACCGAGCTCCTGCCAGGGGAGCGCCAGCGTCTGCACCGGCGCCTGGCCGAGACGCTCGCCGAGCGGCCCGGCTCTGCCCCGGGCCGGCTGGCCCAGCACTGGTACCTGGCTGGCTGCCCCGACCGCGCCGCGCCGGCGGCAGTGTCGGCGGCACGCGCGGCGATACAGGCCCGCGCTTACCCCGAGGCTCTGCGCAGCTATGCGCTGGCCCTGCAGCTCGGCGCTCAGGTACCTGAGCCGGGCCTGCTGGAGGAGGCGGCACAGGCGGCCAGCTGGGCCGGCGACCCGCAGCGAGCGGTGGACTGGGCGGCCCGGGCACTCGCTCAGCCGGGCGTGACCCGGTCGGGCTCCGCCAGGCCGGGCGTCGCCGTCGACCTCGACCGGGTGCGGTTGCTCGAGCGACTGGGGCGCTACCACTGGGAAGCCGGGGATCTGCGGGCCGCCGTCGACGCCACCGGGCTGGCCATGGTCCTGCTCGGCGACGGCCCGCCATCGGCCTTGCGCGCGCGCGTGTTCGCTGCTCAGGCCACGCTGCGGATGCTGGTGGCCGAATTCGATGCCGCATTGCCGCTGGCGGAGCGGGCGGTAGCGATAGCGGGCCAGGCTGGTGCCGTCGCCGCGCACGCTCAGGGCCTGGCCACACTGGGCGTCATCCAGGCTCAGCGCGGTGACCTGGAGGCCGGTCTCGCGGCCTTGCAGACGTCATTTGAGCTGGCGCGACAAGCCAGCAGCTCAGAAGACCTGGCCAGGGCCGCGATCAATCACATGTACCTGCTCTGCAACGCCGGCCGTTTCACCGAGGCCCTGGCCGTGGCGCGCCGCGGCCGGGCCGCCGCCGAGTTGCTGGGCATACCGACCGCGCTGACGTCGGTCCTCGACAACAACACCGCGGCCGTTCTGATCTACACCGGACGGTGGCAGGAGGCGGACGCGCTGCTCGCCGACCTGGTCCGTGCGTCCGCCGGCTACGCGTCGACCTATCTGCAGCTCCGCCAGCTGGAACTGGCCGTCGGCCGGGGCGAGCAGCAGCGCGCAGCCGACCTGGCCGAAGCGGTGCTGAAGGTCGCGGAGGACAATCCCCGAATTCTCGGGCCGCTGCGCGGCTGCCTGGCCGAGCAGGCCCTATGCGCCGGTGACCTGGTCCGCGCGGCCGAGGAGGTGCTGAGCGGCCTGGTGACGCTGGCCGGCGCGACCCTGCCCGCGGACGAACTCAGGCTGCTCGCCGCGGGCGCCCGAGTCGCCGCCGAGTTCGCGTTGCTACCAGCGCCGATGCGGCCGACTGGACTTGGCGACACGTGGCCCGATGCGGCGGCCGAGTTCGCGGACCGTGTCACGGAGATCACGGAGCCGCGCGATGGCGGACAGCATGAGGTGGCAGCGTGGGCCGCGCAGTTCGCAGCCGAGCAGGCGCGCGAGCAGCGCGCCGACTCCCGTGCCACGTGGCGGGCGGTCGCGAGTGCCTGGAATCAGACGGGCCAGCCCTACCGCGAGGCCTACGCGCGCCTGCGCGAGGCCGAGGCTGCCGTCCGCGCGGGACGGCGAGATCAGGCAGCGCGGGCGCTGGCAGCGTGCGAGTCCCTCGCGGGCTCGCTGCCATCAGCGCCGCTGCTCGGCCTGGCCGCGGACCTGGCCCGGCGGGCCCGACTGGTCCGCAGGCCCCAGGCACCGGCAGCGGCGACCGGACCGGCAGCCGCCGGCGATGCCCCATTCGACCTCACCCGCCGCGAGCAGGACGTGCTGGCGCTGCTGGCGCAGGGCGACAGCAACCGGCAGATCGCGCGTGCCCTTTTCATCAGTGAACGCACAGTTGCTGTGCATGTCTCCCGCATTCTTGACAAACTTGGCGTGCGTAATCGCACCGAGGCGGCCACTGCTGGCGCCCGCCTGGGATTGACCCCGCTCCGCGACAGTCATTCGGCCAGCACGAGTCAAGGAGAAGGTCAATGAAGAAGAACGGTGCGGTCCCCGCTAGCGTCCTGCACATCCAGGGTGACGGGACGGCCTGGGGCCTGGCTACGGTCGGGCCGCACGAACCCGCGTGGCGTGACAGCCCGGTCGAGATCGACATCATCGCCCCGGTTGCGGGCACGCTGATACTGTCACCCGCCCGGGTGGGCAGCTACGCGCTCGTGCCGCCCGCCGCCGGGGACGGCTGGATGCCGGCCTTCTCGCTCCCGGGCCCGACCCTCTACATCCCGACCCCGCAGGGCCTGACCCCCAAGGAGCCGGGATACCTGGTCACCCTTCGCCACGACCAGCAGCTGAGAACCCTGCAACAGGACATCGTGAACGCGATGAGCGGCGCGGGCAGCAGGCTGGTGGTGGACCTTGCCTGGATGGGCGGCGGCGTCGCGATCCTTAACGGCGCGCACCTGCCGTTTGTCGTGGTGAGCAGCGGCTGAGTCGGCCGGGGTTCCCAGCTCCAGCGTCATCGAGCAGGCGCAGACGTCCGACTGGCCAGCGGGACGCTGAGGTCGCAGACCGGGGTCTCCGGCGCGGCGGTTCGCTGATCGGCGATCAGCACCTGCCGCAGCGGACCGGCCGCCTCCCGGCGCTGCTCAGTCAGCCACCGTTCGAGCGCGTCGACTGCTGGCTGCATCGCCGGCCACGCCATGTCCTTCTTCGCCAGGCGGATGAACGCCTCGTCGTGCCCGGACTCGGTGCGCAACTGGACGTCCGCCATCGCCGCCACGGCCCGCGGGTCGGTGTCCTCCGACACCGGCCGGCACAACTCCAGCGGGCCGTCGCTGTCGTCGCTCACGTCGCCGTAGAAGACGAGGAAGGGATAGCCGGCGACGCCCGCCAGGCCGGGGGCCGCCGCGCGCAGGCGAGCGAAAGCATCGCCGAAGAACGCGGCGGTCTCCGGCAGGTAGAGGTGCCGGCCGATGGTCAGAAGCTTGCGCTCGGGGACGGTACGGATCTGAACGTCGTAACTGGACATGTCGCCTCCTGTGAGCCTTGCCTGGATGTAGGAGACGAGAACCTTGCGGTCGGCGATGACCGACTCGACCTGCGCCCAGTAGTGCCCGACGGCGTCAGCCGCCTCGGCGGACGGCTTGGCCACAATGCCGGCGATGACGTCCAGCGGCATGTCCAGACGGCGCAGCAGTCCGACGAGCCGCGCGCGCTCGACCTGGTCGTCGCTGTAGAAGCGATAGCCATTGGCCGGATCGGTATGCGCGGGCGGCAGCAAGCCGAGCTGGTCATACAGACGCAGTGCCTTGGGCGACAGCCGGGTCCGGCTAGCGAAGGCGCCGATCGTCATGAGGTCCATGAGTCTCCTCCAGGGCCGGGCGACGTGCCCGACGGCGCCAGCCTCCGGCCTCACCCAAGGACAAGGTCAAGCCCCGCGATCCAGTCCAGCGCGCCGTCGGCCGAGTTGAGCAGCGAGACATGCCCGGCATCAGGAAACAACCGCAGTTCCGCTAACCCCGAGCGCATCGGCGATTGCGGCGACATCGGCGGCGGCGGAAGCCACGTTCCGGTCTAGGTGACGGCTCGACCCTCCGTAGGCCGGCCGGTCATAGGAAACCCAGCGGAGCCCGCGCTCGGCCGCAGCCGCGAACAGGGGCTGCGGCGGGGCACCGACGTTCGGGGTCCCGTGCAGCCAGAAGATGCCCAACTCCGCCGAGCCTACCGCCGGGCACTGGGGGTCGGCAGAATCGGATTGTGAGCGTACAGCTGAACCACACCATCGTCTCGTGCCGCGACCAGCAGCGATCCGCGGCGTTCCTCACCGGGATCCTCGGGCTGCCGCCGGCGACCCGGTTCGGGCACTTCCTGGTGGTCGAGGCCGACAACGGAGTCTCGCTGGACTACTCCGAGACCAGCGGGGACATCACGTCCCAGCACTACGCGTTCCTGGTCGGCGATGAGGACTTCGAGGCCGCCTACCGGCGCATCCAGGACCAGGGCCTGCAGTACTGGGCCAATCCCGGCAGGACGCAGCCCGGAGTCATCAACCAGAGGGACGGCGGGCGGGGCCTGTACTTCGAGGACCCCGACGGCCACCTGATGGAGATCATTACCCGGCCGTACGGCAGCGGGAGCTAGATCCGCTCCTCGGTCGCCGGATCGGGGACGCCGTCGAAGTACTGGTCGAGCACCTGGCCGAACACCGGTTCTGGCGGCGCGGCGTGCCTGAACAGCGTCATGGAGGAGCGCAGCTTCATCGCATCGATGCCGCCGAACACCTGCTCGGCGCTGCGGCCGGCCAGGCCGACGAGGATCTCCGCGGACTCCACCAGCCGAGGGCCCAGCACGGGATGCGCGAGGTAGGCCATGGCCTCATCCAGCGAGCTGATCGCGTAGAGCTGCGCCGTCGGGCTCCGGCCCAGCCCGGTGATCTGCGGGAACACGAACCACATCCAGTGGCTGGACTTGCGGCCGCGGCGCAGCTCATCGGCGGCGCGCTGATACGTCGCGCCGCTGTCCTGGGCTCGCACGAACCGCTCAAGGTCATACGGGTCATCCACCGTCTTATGGTGCCCGCCCCGGCGCCGGCTCTACCGGCGGCGCGTGACTAGCCGGCTCAGCCGGACTCTGGCATCGTGGCGTCCGTGGATGATCACTTCGGATCGATCGGCGGCGACGGTGACCTGCGGTTCGGCCTCGTCGGCACCGGCTACTGGGCGCAGATCGCGCACGCACGCGCGCTCGCGTCCACACCCGGTATACGGTTCTCCGCGGTCTGGGGCCGCAGTCGCGACAAGGCCACGGACCTGGCCGCCCAGTACGAGGCGACCGCGTACACGGACTTCGAGGCGTTCCTGGCCGATATCGACGGCGTCGCGTTCTCAGTCCCGCCCGACGTGCAGTGCGAGCTGGCGACCAGGGCCGCCATCGCCGGCAAGCACCTGCTGCTCGAGAAGCCCGTGTCGACCAGCGCGGCGACCGCCCGCGCGCTGGCCGAGGCGGCGCGGGACGCGCAGGTGGCCACGATCGTGTTCTTCACCGCCCGGTTCAGCGAGCAGATCCGGGCCTGGCTCGCCGACTCCGCGGACAAGCGCTGGACCGGGGGACAGGCGGTGTGGCTCGGGGGATCCACGGATGATGCCAGCCCGTTCAACACGCCGTGGCGCCGCGAGAAGGGCGGCCTGTGGGACCTCGGGCCGCACGCGATCTCGGTGCTCTGGGCCAGCCTCGGCCCGGTGACGTCGGTGACCGCCGACGCGGGCCTCGGTGACGTGCGGCACCTTGTACTGCACCACGATGACGGGCGGGCCAGCACCGCCACGCTGACGGTCACCGCGCCGCCCGGCCTCGACGGATTCGACCTCTATCTCTGGGGTCAGGACGGCAAGTCGGTGATGCCGGCGCTGCCCGATGATCCCGCCGACCCGCTTCGCGTCGCGCTGGCCGAGCTGGTCGGCAACATCCGGTCCGGGCGGACCGACCACCCGTGCGATGTGCAGTTCGGGAGCGAGGTCACGCGCCTGCTGGCCAGCGCGCAGCAGCAGGTCGACGACCGCCGCCG
This sequence comes from Streptosporangiaceae bacterium, assembly GCA_036758685.1. Taxonomy (GTDB): domain Bacteria; phylum Actinomycetota; class Actinomycetes; order Streptosporangiales; family Streptosporangiaceae; genus JAJYUU01. The sequence continues at coordinate 18,331 of DAIOWC010000118.1, forward strand.
GGCCGACGCGGGCCGATAGTCGCGAGACGGACAGTACTGCTCATAGAGCGTCCATAGTGGCCGTCTCGCGACGTTGGCAAGCTGGGGCCAAGGCGGCCGGTGCCGCCTCAGCCCCAGCTGCTGATCTTCATGTCCTCGGGGTAGGGCGTGGCCTTGCCGCCTTCGAGCCCGTTCTTGAGTCCGAGCAGGAAGTAGCCCCACTTGGTGCTGCAGTGGGCCATGAAGTCGATCGGCTCGCGCCAGCCAGCG
>DAIOWC010000119.1:0-16888 GCA_036758685.1 Streptosporangiaceae bacterium
TAGCACTGACAATCGGTCCCGATGTCACCGCGCGCCGCGGCGCCCGCGACATGGTGGCGCTTTGGGTTGCAGCTATGCGTAGTTTGCCCCAGTCTTGAGCAACCCAAAGTGTCACGATGTCGGGCGCGAGGCTGGACCGCGCCCAAGATGGGCGGGGCTGGCCGCGCCGCTTACTCGGGTTCGTCCGCGGACAGTCCGCCGACGAACCGCTGCACCCGCTCGGTGATCTCCTCCACGCACTGCGCGATCATCACCACCCGGCCATCAGGACCGAACACCGGTGCATTCACCGGGCACCAGTATCGCTGTTCGAACACGCCCGGCCTGTCCGGTACCTCGACGTCATACCGCAAAAAAGCCGTGGTCTCCGCCTGACCTGAGGCCAGGACCCGGCGCATGGCATCACGGACGTCGCGCAGGCCGGTCGATTCCGGATCCGTTGGATTTTCGGGAAATGCCTCGAACGGGCTCCGGCCCACCAGATCCTCCCGAGAGCGCCCCGTTACGTCCTGATACGCCGCATTCGCGTCGGCGATCGTCAGATCCGGATTCACCAGGAGGACTGGAATCGGAAGCTGCCGGAACACTTCGGCATAGTCGAGGCCTGCACCTGTCATTAACGTGGCATACCCGGAGCCAGCCGGGACCAACTACGAGTTCTTGGCCGCCGGGTCGGTGCTGGTGGTGATCTGCGCCGGGCGGGCTCTGTGGCCGCGCCGGATCGACGTGACCCCGACCGTGACCGCCAGGAGCGCGGCCCCGTCTGGACCCGCGACCCAGATCGGCCAGGGATAGATCACGTGTCCGGTCGTGGCGCTGACCAGGACCCAGATGACCAGGTTGATCGAGACGATCGCGCCCCAGATCGTCCAGAGCACCTTGAGCGGCGTCGGCAGATTGGCGAATACATGGCCCCGGGCTGGTACCGCGGCCGGGGCCCGCGCGGGCGCAGGGGCCTGCCGTCGTGTCGCCAGGTCGGTCGCGGGCAGGTCCGAGTGCAGCTTCGCGAGCTCGCCGTAGGTGGCCGCCTCGAGCGCGTGCTCCATCCGCTCGACGTACTCGTCCATCCGGAGGCGGCCTTCATCCAGTGCCGTGCGCAGGCGCTCGATGACCTCCTGCCGCTCGGAGTCGGAGGCGCGCATCCGGTCGTGCTCGTCCACTGCGGTGTCTCCTCCGGCTAGCCCCGTCCGATGAACGGCATTGTGGTCGCGGTGACCGTCATGAATTGTACGTTTGCTTCGAGCGGAAGCCCGGCCATGTAGAGCACCGCATCGGCGACGTGACTGGCATCGAACGTCGGCTCGGGCAGCACCGAACCGTCGGCCTGCAGCGCGCCGTGGCTGATGCCCCTGGTCATCTCGGTGGCGGCGTTGCCGATGTCGATCTGCCCGCACGCGATGCCGAACTGGCGGCCATCCAGCGAGATTGACTTGGTCAGCCCGGTGATCGCGTGTTTGGTCGCGGTGTAGCCGACGCTCCTCGGCCGGGGCGTGTGTGCGGAGATCGAGCCGTTGTTGATGATCCGGCCGCCGCGCGGATCCTGCCCCTTCATGATCTGCACCGCGTGGTGGGCGCACAGGAACGCGCCGGTCAGGTTCGTGCCGACGATCTGCTCCCACTGCCGCGGGCTGATCTCGTCCACCGCGCCGGCGGGTCCGAACACGCCCGCGTTGTTCACCAGCAGGTCCACCCGGCCCCACTGCTCGCGCACGGCGCCGAAGAGCGCGGCGACGGAGTCAGGCTCGCTGACATCGGTGCGCACGGCCAGACCGGCAGTGGCCGCCCAGTCGCCCGGCGCGATCGTCTCGGCCAGCATCTCCGGGCGCCGGCCGGCGACGGCGACCTGCCAGCCGGCCGCCAGCAACGCCCTGGCGATATGCCGGCCGAGGCCCGAACCACCCCCGGTCACCACCGCTACACCAGTCGTCGGCATCGCTAACCCTGGTCCGGCGGCGCGTCGGGGCCCGGCGTCGCCTGCGCAGCCGGCTCTGGCGCCGGCTCGGCCTCGCCTTCCAGGCTGACGGACATCTGCTGGGCCGGAGGCTGTACCGGGCGCCGGCCATTCATCTTGTGTATGCCGTAGACGGCCGGCGACGCCAGGCGCGCGAACTGGGCGATCGCGGTGCCGAGGATCGTCGCCTCGACGACGTGGTCCTTCGACAGCGGCATCACCGGGCACCGGCGCTCGGTGATCCTGGACTGCATTTCCCTGACCACGACGCCCTCGGCGCCCATCCGGAGCAGGTCCAGCTGGAGTTCGTTCCGCGCGTCGGTGCGCATCTGCGTAAGAAGGAACGTGTACCCGGAGACCTCCACGTTCCCGGCCTGAAAGCGGGTCTGTCCGCGCGTCAGCCAGTCATCGTGACGGAAGCCGACCGCGATGCCCATCGCCAGGCCAACGGGGACCCAGCCGTATCCGATCAGCTTGGTGAAGTCCTGGCCGGACAGGTCGGAGGCGAATGGCTGGCCGCGCAGCACGGCGCCGCGCCCGCGGATCGCGGTGCCGAGCGCGCGGAATTCCAGGCTGTCTTCGGAGAACTGCCCGACGGTCAGGTCCACGCCGATGACGCCGTGCCCGCCGAGTGCAATGCACTCGCCCAGCATCCGGCTGATCGCGGCCCGCCGCGCCTGGTAAAGCGCGGAGACCAGCGGCCGGGCCGCGCCGATCGCCGCCGCCCCCTGCGGCGCCTGCACGCGCCGCATCATGCCGGTGCCGGTCGGCGTCCCCTCGCCGCGGTACACCTGCCGGCCGTAGGGGCACTCCTCGCCGCCGGTGTCGCCGACGTTCCAGACGGCCGCGCCGAGAACCTGACCGACGGGCTCGAAACCGACCTTCGAGATCGTCGCGAATTCGTCGACTCCCAGCGTCGAGCCCCAGCTGCGATGGCTGGACATGCCGGCCAGGCGCGCCTGAGCGGTCGACGGGAGCCCTTGGCCGGGCGCGTCAGCTGTCACCGGGCACGTCCTTCAGCGTCGAGGAGCCAGGGGGATGGCCAGATCAGGCGTCGAGGCTGAGCACCATCGTCGGCGTCTGGATCACGTGATCATCGCGTAGCGGCCGCACCGCGGTCCCGATCGCGAAGAACTCAGTGGTGTGCGAGCCCCACGTGTGGCTGTGCTGGCGCAGCTGCACCCCGACGATGCCCTCGGCGGCCAGTTCCTCCGCCTCGGACTGCATCCGGGTCATGGCCAGCTCGCGGGCGTCGTACAGCGCCTGGGTGAACTGCTCCAGCTCGACGTTGCGCCCGATGTTGGACATCTTGCTGCCAAGCCGCTGGTGCGCGATGTGGTACACACACGAGCCCATCACCATGCCGAGCGGCGCGTAGCCGGCCCGGATCAGGGTCCAGAAGTCCTGGCCGGACAGATCCGAGGTGAACGGCATGTTCTTGTTGTTGCGCCAGTTCGAGACCCCGCCGCCGCCCGCGTCCGGCTCGGCCACCACGGCCGTGCCGACGGCGATGAACTCGGCGATGTCGGCCCCGAACTCCTTCATCTCGACCTCAAGCCGCACTCCGACGACGCCGTCGGCGCCGAGCGCGTTCGCCTCGGCTTCCATGCGCGTCATCGCGAGCTCGCGAGCGTGGTACATGGCCTGGGACAGGACGTCCAGTTCCTGGCTCTGGTTCCAGCGGCCGAACTGCAGGCCGACGTGATAGATCGAGCTGCCGAGCACCAGGCCGACCGGGCGGAAGCCGACCTCGCGGACGAGGAGGAACTCGTTCACCGACAGGTCGGAGGTGAAGATCGCGCCGGGAGATCCTGGCCGCAGCTCGGCGAGCCTGCGCATCGCATCCTGCGGTACTCCGAGCACCTGCATCTCGCTGCCCTGCTGGTCGGTCATCGCCGCTCCTCAGAAATTCTCGGCCGCCGGGCCGCTCCCGCTGGTACCTGATCGGCCAGCTCGGCGGGTTTCAGGTATCAGCCGTTACTGCTGTGTTTACACCGCATCGCGGCCGCGCCGCGGGCCGGCCCGTGATTCATCATTGCGGCGGGCCTCACGGGCCCAGCCTGACGCGCGCCGCCTGCCGTCGCTGCGGGTCCAGCGACATGATCGCCAGGGGCGGCTTGTCCTTACGGCGCCGCTCGCCGAAGCGCGCGATCGCGGTGCCGATGATCGTCGCCTCGACGATATGGTCGCGGCGGCCCTCCTGCACCGGGCACTCGTGCTCGCCGACCCGCATTTCCATCTCCTGCAGCACGACCCCGTCGGCGCCGTGCCGGACGACGTCCTTCTCCAGCTGGTGCCTGGCATCGTGGCGGGTCGCGTTCACCAGGTCGGTGTAGCCGGCGACCTCGACGTTGCCGCTGCCCCACCGGGTCTGGTTGATCGTCACCCAGTCGTCGTGCCTGGCGCCGATCGAGATGCCGAGCACCAGGCCGACCGGCACCCATCCCGCGAGAATGAGCTTGGCGAAGTCCTGGCCGGTCAGGTCGGAGGTGAACGGCTCCCGCAAAGGGGCGCTGCCGGGGGCGCGCACCGCGGTCCCGATGGCCTTGAACTCCAGGCCGCCTGCCGGGAATGAGCCGATCGTGAGCCGCACGCCGACAACGCCCTGGCCGCCGAGTTCCTTGCACTCGGTGGTCATCCGCCCGATCGCCTGGCGGCGGGCCTCGTACATGGTCCGTACCAGCGGTGCGTACGCGGCCAGCCCGCCACTGCCCGAGGTCGCGGTGTTGCTGTTGTACGGCGCGCCGCCGTAAACGCCCATCCGGGAGTAGCCGTACCCGCCGCCGTAAGCCGGGCAGGCATATCCCCCCGCGTAGCCGACGTTGTAGACGGCGGCGCCAAGCACCTGGCCGACCGGCTCGAATCCGACGCTCCTGATCGCCGCGAACTCATCGGCGGTCAGTGCCGAACTCCACGTACCGCTCTGGCGGATCTCGGTCATGCGGGCCTCAGCCACAGGCGGTAGCCCATCACCCGGCTGATCCACGGTCACTTTGCGCCCCCTTGCCGCGCTTCCGCCGCCGCTCTCACCCTACAAGACCGCGCGCACGCGGCCCCAGCAGGCACGCGGCGGGCTGAGTGCCCGGCATGCGTTAGCTGCCTGGTGTGCCCCAGTTGTCCTCGGCGTCCCATTCCTTGTTCCGGCGCTCGACCGTTTCCCGCCAGTTCTCCGCGGCCTCCCGGGTCGGGTACGGGCCGAGCCGGTCCTTTCCCGCGCAGCCGGCGCCCTGCTCGACTTCGTGATGCTTCAGGCAATACCACCAGCTCTTCTCATCGTCCATGGCCACTAGACTTTCAGATCATGACGGCAACGCTCCAGCCCGGCCGGATTTCCCCGCAGCGCGGCGTCCCAGCACACATTGACCGCCCCGAATACGTCGGCCGGCGGGCCCCCCGAGTCGGTGAGCCCGACGTGAAGGACGCCGAGACGATCGAGCGCATGCGGATCGCCGGGCGGATAGCGGCCCAGGCCCTGGTCGAGGTGGGCCGGCACGTGGCGCCCGGCGTCACGACCGACGAGCTGGACCGCATCGGCCACGAGTTCCTCCTCGATCACGACGCCTATCCCAGCACCCTGGGCTACCGGGGCTTCCCCAAGTCGCTCTGCACCTCGCTGAACGAGGTGATCTGCCACGGCATCCCGGACGACACGGTGGTCGCCGACGGCGACATCGTGAACATCGACATCACCGCGTTCATCGGCGGCGTGCACGGCGACACCAACGCGACGTTCCTCGCGGGCGACGTCGACGAGGAATCCCGCCTCCTGGTCGAGCGCACCAGTGAGGCCATGATGCGCGGCATCCGCGCGGTGGCTCCAGGCCGCCCGCTCAACGCGGTCGGGCGGGTGATCGAGTCCTACGCGCGCCGGTTCGGCTACGGCGTCGTGCGCGACTTCACCGGGCACGGCATCGGCACCACGTTCCATTCCGGTCTGGTGGTACCGCACTTCGATGACCCGGCGGTACGCCTGATCATGGAGCCGGGCATGACGTTCACGATCGAGCCGATGCTGACGCTGGGCACGATCGAGTACGACATCTGGCCCGACGGCTGGACCGTGCTCACCGCTGACCGGAAGCGAACCGCGCAGTTTGAGCACACCATCGTGGTCACCAGCGACGGGTACGAGATCCTGACGCTGCCGGACTGACACCCGGCCCGCTCCAGATTCCTTCGCGACAAAACGGCGACCGGCCCGCGCCCCGTTATCCCGCGATTTATGCTCGCAGCGCCGTGCCTACCGCGACATAAAAGGAGTGGGGCAAGATGCCGAGTTCGCTGCTGCGTATGGCCGGGTCGCTGAGGCGGAATGGCCGCCTGCGCACCGTTGCCGAGATTGCCGGTGCCATTGTTCTGGTGTCCGCCGGGGTCGCGGCGGGATCAGTGGCCACGTCGAGCGCTACCTCGCCGACGATCCACGGATGCGTCAACACCAAGACGGGCGCTCTGAGCGTAGAGCTGAAGGCGCACGCCCGGTGCCCCCGCGGCACCAGGGCGCTGTCGTGGAACGAGACCGGGCCGCGCGGACCCGCCGGAACGACCGCGTTCGGCTCCAAGACGAACACGGCCAAGGCCAGCACGGGCTCCGGCGAGACGTGCACTCTCGGTGAGGCGGAGCTGATGCCGGGCGCCGTCATCGGCGCCAACATGATCCCGGCCGACGGCCAGCTTCTGTCCATCAGCGAGAACACGGCGCTGTTTTCCCTGTACGGGACCAGGTACGGCGGGAACGGCAAGACGACGTTCGCTGTCCCGAACCTGAAGAGCGCCGCGCCTAACGGCCTGACCTACGTGGTCTGCACGAGCGGGGTATTCCCCTGATGCGCCCGCAGGCGCTGCCCCGGCCCCTGACGGTCTATTAGGCCGGAACTGGATCCGGCTGCGGCTCGGGCCGCACCGGCTCCGGCAGCTGCGGCTGCGGCTGCGGCTGCTCGTCGGCCATCCGGTGGCCGGGCAGCCAGGACAGCCAGCTCGGGAGGTACCAGGCCCGGTCGCCGAGCAGCGCCAGGCAGGCGGGCAGGATCACGCCCCGCACGATCGTCGCGTCGATGAGGACGGCGGCCGCGAGGCCGACGCCCAGCATCTTCACGTCGATCATGGACAGCGTCGCGAAGATCGAGAACACCGCGACCATGATCACCGCGGCGCTCGTCACCACGCCGGCGGTCCGGCCGATGCCGGTCACGATCGCGTCGGAGGCGCTTGCCCCGCCCGTCCACAGCTCGCGGATCCGGCTCAGGATGAACACGTGGTAGTCCATGCTGAGCCCAAAGAGCAGCACGAACGTAAACAGCGGCACCCACGGCACGAGCGCGCCGAAGGACGTGAAGCCAAGCAGCGACTGCAGGTGCCCGTCCTGGAAGATCAGCGTCACCAGACCGTAGGCGCCGCCGACCGACAGGAGGTTCAGGCCGATGGACATAATCGGCACGCTGATACTCCGGAACGCGACCATGAGCAGCACGAACGCGAGCAATGCCACCGCGCCGAACACCAGCGGCGTCCGGCTGTCGAGGGTCGAGGAGAAGTCGTAGCCGGCAGCCGTGCTGCCCGTCACCGCGAAGCTCGCGCCGTGGACCTGGCCGATCGTGGCCGGCAGCAGCCGGTCCTGCAGGGTGAGGAGCGCCCGGTCCGAGGTCTGATTCGAGCCGTTGCCGGCGAGCGGGACCTGGACCACCAGGGCCCGGCCGCTCGCGACCGATGTGGCCTGGATGGGCCCGCGGATCGGCCCGGTCGCCGTGACGTGCTTCCGCAGCGCCGCGAGCTCGGTGGCCATCGCCTGGCTATGGATGTTCTGGCCGGTCACGACCACATCCGCCGGAGCGGGCTTGCCGGGGAACTCATGCTGGATGTCGGAGAGCACCTGAACGACGCCGAGATTGCTAGGCAGGTCGACCGCCGGGCTGCCGATCCGCATGCCGAGCGCGGGCGCGCTGAGCGCGAGCAGGGCCGCCGCGGCGAGGCCGCCGAAGACAAGCGGGCGCTTCACCACCCGCCGGGCCAGGCCGGCCCACATCCGGCACTCGCGGGCGCGGTGACGGCGCCGGCCGAGGTAGGGCAGATGACCACGGTCCGCCCACGGGCCCAGCCAGGACAGCAGCGCCGGGAGGAAGGTCAGCGAGCCGACCACGGCGACGCCGACCACGGCGATCGTGCCGACCGCGATGCCGGTGAAGACGTCGATGCCGGTCAGGAACAGCCCGGCCAGCGAGATCATGACGGTCAGGCCGGAGACCAGGATCGCGCGCCCGGAGGTGGCCGCGGCGATCTTGACCACCGCGTCGGCGCACCGCCCGAGGGAGCGTTCCTCCCGTTCTCGGCGCAGGTAGAACAGCGAGTAGTCAACCGCCACGGCCATGCCGATGACAAGCACGAGCTCCGACGTGCCGGTGCCGACGGGCAGCCACTGGGAGGCGATGCTGAGCAGCGACACGGCGGTGACGACGGCCGTCCCGGCCAGGAGCACGGGTATGCCCGCCGCGATCAGCGCGCCGAACACGGCCAGCAGCAGGACCAGCGTGAGCGGGATGGAGGTCCACTCCGACTGCCGGAAGTCACTGCTCAGCAGGGCGTCCGCGACCCGGTCGGTGCTCGCCGAGCCGGCTTCCCTGACCAGGAGATCCGGATGCGCATCCTGGATCTTGCGGACGGCGGCCAGGTCCTTGAGCACCGTCGAGTCGGCGTCGCCGTTAGGTCCGGCCACCTTGAAGGTGACCAGCGCCGCGGGCGTCCTGACCGAGGCCGACCCGAGTGCGGCACGGAAGATCGGCGCCTGAATATCGGCGGCGGCCTGCGGCAGCGCCTCCAGCGCCACCTTCACCTCGGTCGCCACGAGCCTGACCTGATCGGCCGCCTCGTGCGCCAGCCGCCGCTCGCCGGAGCGGGCCTGGATGAGCACGCTCTCGCCCGGCGGTGACACGACCCCGAGGCTGGTCAGTTCCTGCTCGCCCCGGCCCGCCTGGCCGGGGTCATACTGCTGTACCCCCGCCGAGGTCACGAACTGCCCGCCGACAAAGGCCGCCGCGACCAGCAGCAGCCAGGCGGCGACGACGGATTTGCGGTATCTGGCGCTCCAGCAGGCGATCCGCTCAACCAGAGGTCTACGGATGCCCGCGGCGGCGGCGGTGTGACGGCCGTTCGAACGCGCGGCAGCATGCGGGAGCAGGCCCACAGGTCGCTCTCTGGGCTCGGGGCAAGTCGGCTGATAGTCGCCACGCGCCGAGTGCCAGGGGCGGCGTGCCGGGTGTTACGCAACTGTAGCGGCCCGGCGCCAATGCGTCAGCCATGAGCCGGAATCCAGCGCGGCGCCCCGTGAAGTGGCGGATCGCGCCGGATTCCGGCAGCCTGGCCCGCTAGGCCGGAGGCGCACCTCGCAGGGCCGGCTCGGCCCACGGCTGGTGGCCTGCCAGCTCCGGCGACCGAGCGGTGCTGCCAGCGGCGGTGCTCCCGCCTGGCAGCCAGCCCAGCCACCGCGGCACCTTCCAGGCCCGCTCGCCAAGCAGCGCCAGGGCGGCCGGCACGAGGATGCCCCGGACCACGGTGGCGTCGATCAGGACCGCGGCCGCCAGACCGACGCCCAGCATCTTGGTGGCGGTGATCGACAGCGTGGCGAGGATGGAGAAGACCGCCACCATGATCACCGCGGCGCTGGTGACCACGCCCGCGCTGCTGGCGATGCCGCCGACTACGGCATCCTTAGCGCTGGCGCCGCCGGAGCGCAGCTCGCGGATCCGGCTCAGGATGAACACGTGGTAGTCCATGCTGAGCCCGAACAGGAACACGAACATGAACAGCGGGACCCACGGCACGATCGCGCCGTAGCTGGTGAAGCCGAGCAGCGACTGCAGGTGCCCGTCCTGGAAGATCAGCGTCACCAGACCGTAGGCGCCCCCGATCGAGAGCAGGTTCAGGCCGACCGAGATCAGCGGGATCGCCACCGACCGGAACGCGACCAGCAGCAGGACGAACGCGACCAGCGCCACCACGGCCAGCACGAGCGGCGTGCGCGAGTGCAGGTCAGCGATGTCGTCGTAGTTACTCGCGGTCGGGCCCGTGACGGCGTAGCTGATGCCCGGCACCCGGCCGAGCGTGCCCGGCAGAACGTGATCGCGCAGGTCGAGCAGTGCCGAGTCGGATGTGCCGTTGGTGCCGTTGCCCGCGAGCGGGACGTCCACCACGATGCCCCGGCCGCCGTCGACGGCGGTTGTGGTGACGGGCGGCCGGATCGGGCCGCGCGCCGAGGCCGAGCGATCCAGGGCGCCGAGCTCGGTCCGCATCGCCGGGCTCGCCAGCCCGTTGCCGCTGATCACAACCTGCGCCGGGGACGGGGCCTGCGGGAATGCCTGCTGGATCTCGGTCATGGCGCGGGCGACCGGGAGGCTCGACGGGAACCCGCCGTTCGGCGGGCTGCCCAGGCGGAGGCCCGCCGCCGGGGCGGCGAGCGCGATCATCCCGACGACGGCGACCGCGCCCCAGGCGGCCGGACGGCGCACCACCCGCCGTACCAGCGCGGCCCACAGCCGGGACGGCCTGGACTCGGTGCGCTTTTTCCCGAGGAACGGGATCCGCCCGCGGTCAGCCCGGCTCCCAAGCCACGACAAGAGCCCCGGCAGGAAAGTCAGGGACCCGGCGACGGCCACGCCCACGACGGCGATCGACCCGATGCCGATGCCGGTGAAGACCGAGTACCCGGTCAGGAACAGGCCGGCCAGCGCGATCATCACGGTGATGCCCGACACCACGATCGCCCGCCCCGAGGTGCGCGCGGCGACCCGCAGCGCCTCGGCCGTGCCGGCGCCACGCTGTCGCTCCTCGCGCTCACGGCGCAGATAGAACAGCGTGTAGTCGATGCCAACCGCCATGCCGATAAGCAGCACGACCTCGGAGGTGCTCTGCCCCGTCGGCAGCCACTTGCCCATCAGCGAGGTCAGCGAGATCGCGGTCATGACCGCGGTCCCGGCCAGCAGCAGCGGGATGCCGGCCGCGATCAGCGCCCCGAAGACGATGAGCAGCAGCACGAGCGTGATCGGCAGCGAGGTCGCCTCGGCGCGGCGGAAGTTGCTCGACAGGACCGAGTTGATCGCGCGGTCCTGGCTCGCATCGCCGGTTTCGGCGATCACCAGGCCCGGATGCCGCGCCTGCGCGGCCGCGACGGCCCGCAGATCAGGGACGACGGCCTGGTCCTCGTTAGCCCCGGTGACCTTGAATGTAACGAGGACCGAGCGGCCGTCGGGTGAGATCAGGGCGGAGTTCCCCGCCGTCAGGGGCGAGCGGATGTCGCTCGCCGAGGAATGCGGCAGCCCTGACAGGGCGGTCACGACGTCGCTCGTGGCCTGACGCAGCTGCGGGCTCGCGGCAAAGGGCGCGGTGCCGGCCCGGGCCTGGATGAGCACGTCCTCGGCGGGTGTCTGGCTGCCGACGTCCAGGCGGTTGAGCATCCGCTCCGCGACGCCGGACTGGCCGGTGTCATAGGACGGCACGTTGCCCGAGCCGATCATCTGGCAGGCCACGAAGACGATCGCGACCACGGCGAGCCAGCCGAGCACGGCTGTCTTGCGGTGCCGGGCGCTCCATCCGGCGATCCGCTCGACTAGCGGGCGGCGGGTCCCGGCTCGATCCTGGTCCGTTTTGGGCAATACTGAACTCGGCGATTGGCGCATGGTGACCTCTCCTGGGGATTCGTGCAGCTGTCGTTATCTGGCCCTTGCCCGCGAGTGCCAGCTCGCGGGCAGGGGCTGTTTGCTCATCCGCCCGCTGGCGTCAGGGGGCCGAGCGGCCCTGGCCCGGCCAGGACATCCTTCGCCTCACTCAGCGGATCGGCGGTCGGGCCGAGCAGGGCGCGGGCGGTCCGTGCGTGCAGGCGGGCGGTAGCCACCAGCACGTAGTTGAACGCGAGGAACAAGATCGCGAAGACGGCCGCGGCCAGCAGCGCCTTCGGCAGCGTGTCGACATACAGGCCCACGCTGCCGGAGCCGGTAGCACCGTGCGGGAAGTAGCCAAGTACCACCCCGTGTATCTGCGTGTGGTTGATGTAGCCGAGCCCGGCGTTGCCCCTCGGCGCCCAGTACCACAGCGGGAGCGTGATGCCTGCCAGGAGCGTTGCCCAGACGCTGATCACAACCGTGTCCAGCACGTACAGGGGCACCCAGAGCCCGGTGAGATAGCCAAGCTCGCGCCACATGAGCGGGTCACGCCAGGTCGCCCTGGCCCGGGCCCAGAGGCCAGCGGACCCGGACTCCGGATAGCGGACGCGTACCCGGTCGCTGTACACCTGGCCGAGCATCACGCGCTCGACGCCGGCGCTCCAGCGCACCAGCGCCGCAGCCCCGATCAGCAGCGGGACAGCCAGGATCGTGACGGCCAGAGCGGCCGCCGTTACCGCCGCGGTGAACGCGACGCTGAACGTGAGCCAGCTCACCGCCAGATAGCTGATCAGGTACCCGGCCGACCGCCACGGGCCGGCCGACACCACCATGCGCAGCGGGTTGCGGCTGGAAACAAGCCTCGAGTCATCTGCCAGCGGCCGGGCGCCAGTGGCCTGCCCGGCGCTCATCCGACGTCCCGCATCAGCTTCTCGACCGCGTCCACCTTCAGCGTCAGGCGGAGGAGCTCAGTGCGCAGCTCCTGCTGGTTCGCGACCGCGTCCTCGGCCAGCTTGCGGTAGCTGGCCATGGCGACCGCGTCCGCGCGGTGCCCCTGCAGCCTGAACCAGGCAGACAGGATGACCGCCAGCGCGCCGAAAACCACCAGCGGTATGCCAACGGCGACAAAGATGACGGTGTAGTTGGTGGCATGGACTGCCGCGGTAGTTGCTGCGGCCGTGCTAGCGGACGCCAGGACGCCGGTCATCGGTCGCTCTCTTTCATCACGTGCTCCTGCTTGTCGGGGTCAATGTCGCCGTTAGGGTGCGCGCCGCTGGCCCGGACGGTCTCGGTGATGACCGAGGCCGTCAGAGTCAGCTCGAACGGGGCGAGCGCGAAGTACTTCATGGCCTTTCCGTCCTCGGACAGCTCCAGCTGGCCGACGATAAGTCCTGCCTTCTCCAGGCGGTCCAGGTGCATATACAGCAGCGGCCTGGAGATCCCGAGCCTGCGGGCGAGCTCGCTCACGTGTATCCGGCCGTCCGTCAGCTCGGCCACGATGCGCAGCCGGATCGGGTTAGCCACCGCCGTCAGCACGGCGAGAAGCTCGGCCTCAGTGATCAAAGCATCGACTCCGAAGGCTTGGTGTTTCACCTGTCAGGTAGAACTTACATGTGACCACTCACGCTGTCAACGCGGTAAAACACGCGGCTGCTATGGTCCCCAGGGTGGGTGAGCTGCTACTGATCAGGCACGGCGAAACCGAGTGGAGCCGGTCCGGCCAGCACACGGGCCGCACGGACCTCCCACTGACCGAAGCCGGGATCGAAGCCGCTACCAGGCTCGCCCCGTTCGTGGCCCGCCGGGCGATCGTGGCCGCCTTCACCAGCCCGGCGAGCCGGGCCACCCAGACGGCGGCGCTCGTGGGCCTGGGCTGGGCCGTTCGCGATCCCGACCTCCAGGAGTGGGACTACGGCGGCTACGAGGGCCGGACGACCGCCGCCATCCGGCAGCAGCGGCCCGGCTGGTACCTGTGGCGCGATGGCGTCGTGCCCGGCGATGCGGCGCACCCGGGAGAGACCGTCGCGCAGGTCGGCGCCAGGGCGGACGCAGTGATCGGCCGGGCGCGCCCGCTGCTGGCCGGGGGTGATGTCGCGCTGATCGCGCACGGCCACCTGCTGCGCGTGCTGACGGCCAGGTGGCTCGGGCTGCCGCCGGATGGCGGCCGCTATTTCCGCCTGGACACCGGCACGCTGAGCACGCTCGGAGACGAGCACGATGAGCCGGTGGTCACGTCCTGGAACGTTCCGTACGCCAAGGTCGGCTAGGCGCCGCGCCGGGAACGAAGAACAGCTGCGGCGGCACCCGCCTCGTCGACTCGAAGGTCGCCCGCAGCGCCACCGTCACCGCGGCGTCGGTCAGCTGCAAGCCGGGAGTCCCGTACATCTGGCGGGCCCAGCGCGGCAGGCTCGCGTAGCCGAGTGCGTTCAGCGGCGGCACCACCAGGCGCAGCGGCGCGAGCAACGGCGGCAGCCGCGGCGTGAACGACAGTCGCAGGGCCCTGCGGGCCTCGGCACATGCGGAGAGGCGGGGGCGGATCTGCTCGTAGTAGTCGTCGAGTTCCGCCATGCTGGCCGGCACGTGCGCGGGATCAAGCCCGACGACCTCGGCGCTGCGACGCTGCTCGGCGACGAACTCATCGAGGTCCGCGACGGTGAGCGGCATGCCGCTGCGCCGCGCGATCTCGGCCTCCGACGAGATCTCGCCGCAGTGCACCCAGAGCAGCAGCTCCGGCTCGTCGAGCCGGAATCTCGTGCCGTCGTCATCGATCCCCGAGAGCGAGGCATGCAACCGCCGCAGCCGCCTCCCGGCGCGCTCGACCTCCGGCAGCGCGCCGTAGGTGCGGATCCGGACAAACTCGATAGTGCGGGTGAACCGTCCCCAGGCTGCGCGCGAATCGGCGAACGAGCTGTTCTGCCACGTGCCCTTCATCACCCGCGGATTCAGGGCCTGCAGGTACAGGGCCCGCAGCCCGGCGACCCACATGACCGGCTCGCTCATGATGCGCCACGTCACCGACGACGGCCCGAACAGTCCGGAGTCGCGAGCTGGCTCGGCGCTCATGGGAGGCCTCCCCTCAGGGCCGGGTCTCCGCCTCGAGCCACTCCAGGTACGCGGGAGCGCCAGCGACGATGGCCGTGGCGATGATCTCCGGCTCGTCGTAGGTGTGCCGCTCGGACAGGAACTCGGCCAGATCGTCGTAGCGGTCGGCCGGGAGCTTCAGCATGATCAGCCATTCCTCGGCGCGCTCAATACCGTCCTCCCACCAGTACGTGCTCGCGATCGGACCGGCCACCTGCGCGCACGCCGCCAGGCGCGCCTCCACCGCCGCCTGGGCGAGCTCCACCGCCTCGGCTCGCGAGTCGGTCGTGGTCTGGACCTGGAGGTACTGCGGCTCGGTGCCCGTCGCACGCCGCTGGGCTGGCATGGGCCGATCGTACGCCCGACGGCCGGCCGTCGGGCGGCCGCCGAGGCCTACTGCCGGCCGGTCGGGTGACGGTAGCCTGGCCTGATCATTAGCCCGGCCCTGGGCCGCAGACCGCAGCGGAGTCGCCAGTGTCCGGCCTCAGCCTGATCGTCAACCCTGCCGCCGGACGCGGGCGCGCGCTCCAGCTCGTCCCCCAGGTGACCGCCGCCCTGGACGCGGCCGGAGCCGATTACGAGATCTGCCGGTCGGCCAGCCTTGAGCACGCCGGCGAGCTCGCGCAGGCCGCCGCCGCGGGCGGGCGGACGGTCGTCGCGGTCGGCGGTGACGGCATGGCCGGCGCGCTGGCCGGCGCCGCCGCCGGGCTCGGCTGCACCTACGGCATCATCCCGGCCGGCCGGGGCAATGACCTGGCCAGGGTGCTCGGCATCCCGTCCGAGCCGGCGGCCGCGGCCCTCCTCCTGACCGGCGGGCAGCGGCGGCGGATCGACCTCATCGGCGTCAGCGTGCCCGGGCTGCCGGAGAAGCTCGTGGCCGGCAGCGTCTACGTCGGCGTGCCCTCGGTGGCCGGCGAGATTGCCAATGGAACGCGATGGCTCCGGGGATCTGCCGTCTACACGGTCGCGGCGCTGCGGGCGGTGGCGCGCTGGCGGCCGGCCACCTTCAGCCTGCAGGGCGCCGAGGACCGGCGCGAGTTCGCTGGCTACGCCGTCGTCGTCGCGAACTCCGCCTACTTCGGCGCGGGGATGCTGGTCGCGCCCCCCGCGCGCATCGACGACGGCGTGCTCGATCTCGTGCTGATGCGGCACGGCCCGAAGATCACCTTCGTCCGCGCGCTCACCAAGATCAAGGACGGGTCGCACACGACCCTGGAGCAGGTCAGCCTCGAGCGCGCCAGCGAGGTCACGCTCACCATCGACCGGGCGCTGCCGGTGGCGGCCGACGGCGAGACGCTGCCGTTCGCTGCGCCGTTGCCGGCGGGCACGCCGCTGCGCGTACGGGTCCTTCCGGCCGCGCTGACCGTGCTCGCTCCGCCGCGGGATGACTAGGCGGGCGGATTCGGCCACTCCGGCCGCCCGGGCTGAGGACCGCCGGGAGGCGGAGCGGGCCACTGCGGGCCGACCGTGCCCGGCTGGGCCGGCCACTGCCCTTGCCAGGGACCAGGCTGACCCGGCCCTGGCCACTGGGCTGGCCCAGGACCAGACTGCCCGGGCACTCGGCTCGAGCCGACCGGACCCGACGAGACGATCCGCACGATCAGCGCCAGCAGTATCGCGGCCAGCGCGGCGAATATCTTGCTCGCCACCGTGTCGTCGAAGAACAGGCCGTAGACGCTGGTCGTGGTCTGGTAACTGATGCCGTTGTACGTCTGCGTGAACTCGTGGTGGAAGCTGGTGAACCAGGCCAGCAGCCAGCACGCCCACCAGGCCGCGGGCAGGAGCGCGGGCTTCGTCCGCTCCGCGTCGGGCTGGCCCGCACGCCAGATGCCCAGCATGATCATGAACGGGAACCACAGGAAGATGATCGGGACGAACCATCCCCAGATCGCCCACGGCGCGGCGAGGGACTGCCGCCAGTCCGACCAGGTGGCGTTCTGCCGGGCCTGGTAGAGCCAGACGATGAACACCGCCGCCGTCACCAGCAGCGCCAGCCCGAGGACAATGCCGGAGATCGGCAGCACACCAAGCAGGGCGCTGATCCCGAGCAGGATCATGGCGGCGACCGCCAGCCCGCCCAGCTCGTGCCGGGCCGGGAGCGGCCGGTACTGACCCTGCCAGTACTCTGTCGGGCCGCCCGGGGACGGACCGTACCCTTGGCTGGAAGCTCCGCCGCCGATCACGCCGCTTCACCCCGATGTATGCCGAATCT
>DAIOWC010000119.1:16988-18571 GCA_036758685.1 Streptosporangiaceae bacterium
TGGCTGGAAGCTCCGCCGCCGATCACGCCGCTTCACCCCGATGTATGCCGAATCTCCCGTGTGCCCAGTACGGTAGCCCAGAACGCGGGCGACCTCCACACCGGTCGAGCATGTGCGCTAGGTCGGCATGCTGCTCTCCGGTAACCAGCCCGCCAGCCCCGTTCCACACGCGACGGCCGGGCCCGCACGCGGGCCCGGCCGTCACCAGCCGCTTGGGTGCTGCAATCGCGGCTAGTACCCGTATCCGCCGCCGCCCGTGCTCGACGATGGCGACGAGGACGGCGTCGAGGACGCCGTCGGCTTGGCCCCGGACGGCGTCATCGCCCACCAGAGCCCGCCGGACAGGTTCTTGTCGTTTCCGCTAGTCATGCCCGCAGAGGTGTCGGCGGCGTAGGTGTACAGCGGATGGCCGTCGTAGGTGGCCTGCACCGACCCGTCCGACCTCGTGATCGTGCCGAAGCCCATCGACAGGCTGGCGCCCGAGGCGGCGACCGCGTGCCCCATGACCGGCGGCCAGTAGCTCGCGCAGGTGCCGTTGCAGTTGGACTTCGTGGGGGTGTCGATCGCGAACCAGTACAGCGTGTGCCCCTGGGCGTTCGTCAGCACGGTGCCGATGCTCGTGCTCCGCGTGGAGATCGTCACGGTCGAAGCAGTCGTGCCGACGCTCGACGACGAGGATGCCGGGGCACTCGTGTTCGGCGCGGACGTGCTCGCCGGGGGCGACGAGCTGCCGCACGCGGCCAGAACCGCTGCTGCCCCAGCGAGGATCGGCGCCGCCCACCAACGACTACGCATATTTCATCTCTCCCGTTCTCGGTTACCTTCCTTACGCATCTCTACGTACGCGGGGACCGCCAAGTTCAATAGCGCCGCTAACTAGGCATCCGCTGGCACAGCCAGGCCAGCGACAGCGGGTACCGGTAGTCGATTGCCGCATGGGTCGCTTCGAAGAGCTCGAACCGGACGACCTCGTCCGCTACGCCGATCCGGCGGAGCTGCGCGCGGAACGCCTCCGCCCCGAGGTCGAGGAAGTAGTCGTCCCGCGTGCCGGCGTCGATCCAGACTGAGTGCAGGGACCGCAGCGCGTCCGCGTACTCAGGCGCCATCCGGACCGGGTCCCACGCCAGCCAGCGCGCCCAGACGGCCTGGTCGACCACGCCCGTGCGGGTATCGAACGGGAGCTGGACGGTCCCGTCCTCCCGGGCGGAGAAGCACGCCGCGACGCCGAGCATGCTGATCAGGAGGGGGTCCTCGTCCTTCGTGAAGGCCACCCGCGACCGGAAGTCATCCCACCACCGCCAGATGTCACCGTCGTAGCCACGCAGGGCGCGGACCGCCGGGCCGAAGTCACGCAGGTAGCAGTACTCGTAGAGACTGTCACCCGCGTGGGTGGCCAGGGCGCCGAAGAGGTCGGGGCGCAGCATCGGAGTGATCATCGAACCAAAGCCGCCGCTGGACTTGCCCATGATCGCCCGGTGCGTGCTGTCAGCGAGCGTCCGGTAGTGCGCGTCGACCCAGGGCACGACCTCGTCGCACAGATACGAGTGGTACTTGCCGGTGCCCGGCGAGTCGACGAACTGGCT
>DAIOWC010000120.1:0-18484 GCA_036758685.1 Streptosporangiaceae bacterium
CACCCGGCACCTGCTGCCACGCGGGTTCGCCCATGTGCTGGCCGAAGCCGATCCGCCGGTCCGGGTCGCGCTCGGCCAGGAAGATGCCCCACCGGTAATCGCGCATCGCGACGTGCCCGAAATGGGCCCAGCCGTCGCGGCCCACATTGACCGCCGTGCGCAAGTACACGTCCTGCGTCGGCAGGGTCGGCCCCATCGACTCCCACCAGGTCAGGAAGTTCGGCTGCCAGGACTCCAGCGCGCGCTGCAGCCGCCGGTCCTCGTGCAGCTCGACGTTGTTGGGGATCTTCTCGGTGTAGTCCGCTGCCGTCGTCATGGGTCAGACCCGCTTCCTGTCGAAGTCGGCGCGCTGGCCGGTGCCGAACCGGCGCAGGGCGCCCGCCGGGCCGGCCGCGTTGGGCCGGTTGAAGATCCAGTTCTGCCAGGCGGTCAGCCGCCCGAAGATCTTGGTCTCCATTGTCTCCTGGCCGGCGAACCGGATATTCGCCTCCATCCCCGTGAGCGCGTCCGGGCTGAAGCTGGCGCGTTCCTCGGTCGCGATCCGGATCTCATCGGCCCAGTCGATGTCGTCGGGAGCGAACGTCACCAGGCCCAGTTCAGCCGCGTCCGCCGCCAGCAGGGGCTCGCCCAGGCGCCTGGTCAGCTCGGCCACGCTGGCGTCGTCGCCGGAGAACCGGGTCCGCAGACGCGTCAGCCCGTTCCCCATCTGGAGGGGGCCGGTATTCATGGCGCCGAGTGTCACGGCCGCGGGGTCGGCGCCCGGGTCGTCGTCCTCGAAGACGCCTTCCAGCTGGAAGGAGCGGTCGGCGGCCAGCGCGAGCTCGAGCAGGGAGCCGGCGAAGCAGCTGCCCGGCTCGATCAGCGCGATCAGGCTCCGGCTGGTGACATCCAGGCGCTTGAGCGTCCGCCGCAGGTACAGCACGATCTCGCCCGCCAGCCAGTCGTCGGCGTGATCGAGGAGGAGCTGGTCGTGGGCGAGGACGCGGCCCGGGTCGCCGCTGGTGCGCAGCAGCCACGTGCCGATCGCGGGCTCGTTCGTGCGCAGGTCAAGGATCAGGTCGTCGAGCTCGCGGGTCATCGCCAGCGGCCAGAAGTCCGCGCCCTGCTCATGGGCCGCGCTCATATCGGCCGGCGCGTCGGTGTCGGGACCGCGCACAGTGATCGTCGCGAGCCCGGCCTCCGGATCGAGCGCCGCCGTCACCCAGCGGTAGCCGATCTCGGTCTCGCTCCGCGTCTTGACCACGGGCGTGAGGCGGATGCCCGCCGCGCGCCCCCGGCGATCAGAGCGGCCCGCCAGCTCGCGCGCTCGCTCGGCCACCGTCTCGGCCCACTGTGCCCGCGGGATGGCCTCGTCGACCAGGCGCCAGCCGACCGCCTTCCTGCCGGTGACGCCCTCGGGCCGGGTGCAGAAGTAGTCGGCGATGTCGCGCCGCACGTGCCGCTTGTCCACGAGCCGGGTCAGTCCGCCGGTCCCCGGCAGCACGCCGAGCAGCGGCAGCTCGGGCAGCGACACGGCCGACGAGCGGTCGTCAATCAGCATGATGTGCTCGCAGGCGAGCGCGAGCTCGTAGCCGCCGCCGGATGCGGTGCCATTCACGGCGGCGAGGTAGGTCTGTCCCGAGTTCGCGGTCGCGTCCTCGATGCCGTTGCGGGTCTCGTTGGTGAACTTGCAGAAGTTGACCTTCTGGCCGTGCTCGGCGCCGGCCAGCATGCGGATGTTCGCCCCGGCGCAGAATGCCTTGTCGTTCCCGCTGGTGATCACCACCGCCCGCACCTCGGGGTGCTCGAACCGCAGGCGCTGAACCGCGTCGTAGAGCTCGATGTCGACGCCGAGGTCGTAGGAGTTCAGCTTCAGCTCGTAGCCGTCGCCGAGGCCGCCGCGCTCGTCGACGTCCATGGTCAGCGTCGCGACTGGCCCGTCGGTCGCGAGGCGCCAGTGGCGGTAGCGAGCGGGCTCGGTCCGGAACTCGACTGACCCCGTCTGCTCTGCGGCCAGGCTGGTCACGATGGGTCTCCCTGAGCTGTCGCCGGTAGTCAATATGCTACAACTGCGTAGACGCACGTCAAGTAGCCGTAGCATAATCGGGACCGTGACCGTGACCGCACCTCAGCTGGCCCGCCGGCACGCCGCCGGCGCTGAGACGGCCCGCGGCCTGCTGTTCACCGTTCTCGGCGAGTTCGTGCTGCCGTCCGGCGGGTCGGCCTGGACCGCGGCGTTCATCGATGGGCTCGGCCGCCTCGGCGTGGAGGAGAAGGCGTGCCGCCAGGCGCTGATGCGCACCGCGGCGGACGGCTGGCTGGCGCCGGAACGCGTCGGCCGCCGGACCCGCTGGTCGCTCACCGCCAGCTCGGAGCAGCTGCTGATCGAGGGCACCGAGCGGATCTACGGATTCACGGCCGCCCGGCAGGCGTGGGATGGCCGCTGGCTCGTCATCCTCGCCAGGGCACCGGAGAGCGAGCGCCCGGCGCGCCACCGGCTGCGGACGAGACTGACCTGGGCGGGCTTCGGGAGCCCGGCACCCGGCGTGTGGCTGAGCGCGCACGCCGACCGGGCTGCCGAAGCCGAGCGTGTCCTCGCGGAGGCCGGGCTGCTGGCCGAGGCACAGATATTCGTGGCCGAGCGGGCCGGGGGCGGGCCGATGACCGCGCTCGCCCGGCAGGCCTGGGATCTGGACGACATCGAGCGGCAGTACGAGGCCTTCCTCGCGGAGTTTGCGAGCCCCGTGTGCCCCGACCCGCTGGCCAGGGTCGTCGAGCTCGTGCACGCCTGGCGGCGGTTCCCGTGGATCGACCCGGTGCTCCCGGCGGAGTTGCTGCCCGACCAGTGGAACGGCGTCCGCGCCGCCGAGCTGTTCGCTCGCCGGCACGCGGCGTGGTCGGCGGCCGCGACGGCCGAATGGCACCGCATCAGTGGTTCGCACGCAGATGCCGGAGTTGGCCGCAGCGAATAGCCTTGGTCGGGAAACATCGCGAGCGAGCCCGGGGGCGCGGCGCCGCCTGGACTGAGGAGCGGGTTTTGCGACGAGGGAAGGCGGCGCCTCAAAGCGCCCCGACAGGCGAGCGGGCAAACATGGACGGCGACATCAGCTGGCAGCGCCCCTCGGCGCTGCTGCTGCGGGCCCGCCGCATTCAGGTCGGGCTGGCCACGGCCCCGGCAGCGCTCGTGGGCGGCGTGTCCGGGGCGACGGCCTCGGCCGTCACCGGCATCGTTATTGCCGCGGCCATCCTGGTGGCCGGCCTTGCCGCCGAGCGTTTCCTCGCCCGCCGGGTCGCGGCCTGGGGTTTTGCCGAGCGGCACGAGGACCTCATGGTCCGGCGCGGGGTCCTGGTCCGGCACCTGTCGGTGATCCCGTACGGGCGAATGCAGTTCATCGACGTCACGGCCGGGCCGGTCGAGCGCAGCCTTGGGCTCGCGACGCTGCGCATGCACACGGCCGCGGCCGCGAGCGACGCGCGCATCCCGGGCCTGGACAAGGCGGTAGCGGCCAAGCTCAGGGATCAGCTCGCCGCGATCGGCGAAGCTCAGGCCGCCGGGCTGTGACCGGACCGCTGCCGGAGGCCGTGCCGCCGGTCCCCGGCGCGGTGCCGCCGGCGCCGCAGCTGCCCCGGGCCAGACCCCAGCCGGGGGCCGCCACCAGCGCGCCGGAGGGCTGGCATCGGCTGCATCCGCTGAGCCCGCTCGTCCGGGCGGGCCGGCAGTTCGTGGGGCTGGTCGTGCTCCTGGCCGGCCTGTCGGTCGCCAACCACAGGCAGGCGGGCAGCGAGATCGTCACGGACGTTGCCGTCATCGGCGTGGCGCTGGTCGGCGGTCTCATCTCCTGGCTGGTAACGCGCTGGCAGGTGGCCGATGGCGTCCTCCGCGTGGACACGGGCCTGATCCGGCGGGAGTCGCGCCGGTTCCCGCTGTCCCAGATCCAGGCCATCGACGTGGAGCAGACCGGCCTCGCCCGCGTGCTCGGCCTCGCCGAACTGCACCTGCGCGTGGCCGGCGGCGATGCCTCCCGTGGCGGGCGCCTCGCGTGCCTGCGCGTCGCTGATGCCGAGCAGCTCAGGCGGCTCCTGCTGGCCCAGGCCCGGTCCGCCAGCCAGGCGATGGAGGCCGGCCCCGGCGGTAGCGCCGTTCCCGTCCGGAGCGGGGAGGTGGCCCTCTTCCGGGTGCGATCGGGGCGCCTTGCGGTCGCGATCACGCTGAGCCGGACCGGCGCGATCGCCGTCGGCGTGATCGCGGGCCTCACGGCGATCGCGGTCGCGATCGGCGTGAACAAGGCGACCGCGTACTTCCTGCCCGCCGCGCTGGGCGTCGTGCTCGCGGTGTGGCGCCAGTTCAACGGCGAGTACGGAACGACGGTTGTCACCGGGCCGGACGGGCTCCGCCTGCACACCGGCCTCGTGCAGACCACCGCGGAGACCATCCGCCCCGGCCGGGTCCAGGCCGTCCGGCTGGTCGAGCCGCTGATCTGGCGGGCGTTCGGCTGGTGCCGGCTCGAGGTCGACGTGGCCGGGCCGCGCATGCGGCGCGAGAACCAGTCGGAGGCGCGGCGGCTGCGGGCGCTGATCCCGGTGGGGTCGCGCGATGAGGCGGAGCGCATGCTGGCGGAGCTGCTCAGCTCGCAGCCGCAACCGGATAGCCGGCCGCCGCGGTCGGCGCGCCTGAAGGCGCCGCTGCTCTACCACTTCCTGGCCTGGGCTGGTGATGACCGGTACGTGGTCACGAGTCACGGCCGGGTGTGCCGGAAGACCACCTGGCTGCCGCTGGAGAAGGTGCAGAGCATCCGCTGGGTTCAGGGGCCGCTGCAGCGACGGCTCGGGCTCGCCTCCGTCCGGCTGGATGTGGCCGGGAAGCGCGTGACCGGGGCAATCGAGGACCGGTCGGCGGCCGAAGCACAGGGCCTGCTCATGCGGCTGCCGGATCTGGCGAGGGATGCCAGGGCGCGGGAGCGCTAGCCGTCAGCCGCGCGGAGTTTTGCGGTGCGGCCGCGGCGCCAGGGTGGCGAAGACGATGACGTTGCTGAGGTAGTGGCCCGTGGCCGGATCGAACGTTCCGCCGCAGGTAATGAGCCTGAGCTGTGCCGTCGGGACCGCTCCGTAGACGGCGCTGGTCGGGAACGCGGTCTTGAGGTACTGACGTACCGCGGTGACGCGGAACACCGCGAGGCTGCCGCTGGCCCGCCGGATGTAGACCAGCTCGCCCGCTCGCAGCAGGCGCAGCCGGAAGAACACGCCCGGTCCCTGGGCAGAGTCGATATGCCCGGCGATGACCGCCGCGCCGACCGCTCCCGGCCGCGGGCTGCCGGTGTACCAGCCGGCCACCGCTGCCGTCGGCGGGACCTGGAGCGCGCCCGCGGCCGTCAGCCCGAGGCGCACCAGCCTGGTCTGCACGCCGATCGCCGGGATGTCGAGGCTGACCGGGGCGGCGATAGGGCGGGAGTTCTTCGGCGGGGGAACCGCTGCCCAGTGCCCGGCCGGCACGGGTGCGAGCGCAGGCCGGCCCACAGGCGTGGGCGGCCGGCCGGTGTGACTGGCCCACGCCAGGCCGGCGGCGCCAGCCCCGAGGGCTAGCGCGCCGGCCAGCGCGATTGCAGCTGCCCATGGCCGCCTGACTACCCTCCGGCGGGACGCGTGCCGGCCATGGCGAAGCGCCGCTCGGGTGGTCATGACGGCCTGGGCGGCTGGTTTAGCGGGCGGTGCCTGGCTCAGGCGGACCGCGCCGGCTGACGGGCGTGCAGCGCGGGCCGGCGCCTGCGCATGAGCAGGACGGTTCCGCCGGCCGCGGCCAGCGTTCCGGCTGCCCCGGCCGCCAGCCACGGCCGCAGGCTCGCGCCGGGGCTTCCGGCGGTGCCGCCGAGGCCGGTCTGCACGGAGCCGATCGGAGCCGTCTCGCTCGCGGCGGCCTCGAGCAGGTTGTCGATCACGAGCTTGCCGGGGTCATCAAGCACGACCAGGGTGTGGATGGACCCGGCCGCCAGCGTGATCGTGGCAGTTGTCGACTCGGTGCTGCCGGCCGCCTTTACCGTCCAGGTGCCCGGATTCACCGTGACGTAGGAGGTGACGCTCGCGAACCGCAGGCCGGTGGCGAGGCGCGTGCTGCCCGCCGTGACGTTCACCGTGTCCTGCTGCATCGAGGCCTGGATGATCCGCACCAGTGCCTTGCCCGCGGGTGTCTTGAGCGCGTCCTGGATCACCTGGAGCCGCAGCCCGGAGGCCGGGCCCATGCCGGCGACGGTATAGGCGTGACCGGCCGTGATGTCCACGACCGTCGAGAGCACCGGCTTGGAGCTCGCAGGAGCGCCCGCGGCCCGCATCGCGACGGTGTAATCGCCCGCCGTCAGCTGCTCGAACGGCGACACGGTGCCGTAAGCGACATGGTGCAGCACGAGCTGAGCCGACGAGTTCCCGAATGAGTACAGGTAGACGTCGACAGCCGGCGTGTTGGGCGACAGGTGCGCGAGCTGGATCCAGCCGACCGACTGGGCTTTTGTCGGCGCGGCCGACGCTGACGGCACGGCGAATGTCATGAGACAGAGTGCCGCGGCCCCGCCCGCAGCGAGCGCGGCGCATGCTCTGGCGGAAACTCGTGCCAGGTGTGGTGTCATCGGTTCCCCTCCCTTATGTGGATCATGTGGCTAGCCCTGGGCCAGTAGCCCCAGCGGGCTTGGTGCGGTGAATTCGATCTGCAGAACTTGCGCTCGCGCGGAGCCGCTGACCGACGTCAGCGGCAGCAGGGGCGCGCGCTGGATGCGCAGGAACGCCAGTACCTGGCGCAGCTGCCCGGTGCCCGCGACGGTGACGGTCGCGGCGCGCAGCGGGATGCTGGGAGCGGCACCAGGACCGGCATCGCTGAATCCCAGGATTGTGAGGCGGTACTTGTGCGCTAGTGCGGCCAGGGTCAGCAGCAGGCGCATGTCGACCTGACCGGCCGCGAGCTGCTGCCTGGCGGTCGCTGCCGCCTCGAGATTGTGGTTGCCGAGCAACTGCCGGCCGGCGCCCGCGCGGGCCTGCACGTCCGACTGCAGCGCCGCGCGATAGGCGGCCGCACCGCCCGGCGCGGTCACCAGTACCTGCACCAGGCCCTGCCCGCTGCCGAAACTGGCGAGCACCGTGGGCGCGTAGACGCTCGTCAGGCGGCTACCCAGCTGGTCGCGCACGGCCGCGGTGGACACCACGACGCCCGAGCCGAGCGGATCCGAAGACGCTGCACTGATCGAGGAGAGGCCGGCGGCCGGAAAGCCGTGCTGTTGCAGAGTGGCGCACATCAGCGGGTCGCACGCGACGATGGCACCGTGGTCGACCTGCGCGGTGACCCAGGCCGCGGCCTGCTGCCGGTACTGGGCGGCCGCGGCCACCGCAGCGGTATCGGTGGCGGGATCCTGGCTCTTGGTCACGGCGGCCTGGCTCGGGCCGGGTGCGGATCTGAGGCCCAGCACAACGGCGGTCGCGCTCGCGGCAACGAGGGCGACGACCAGGGCGCCGACGGTGATCCGCCAGGCGAGCGGGCGGGCAACGTGGCGCTGCCACCACAGTCGGATAGTGGTGGCGAGGACCTTGCGCCAGGGGGGCGGTGGCGGCGCGGACGGGGCATGCGGCCGCGCGCGGTCGGATCCGGTCACGTGCCCACCACCCCAGGGCTCACGGAACGGCGCTTCGCGGCCCTAACGGGGTCAGTTCACCACACTGAGTGGCGGATGATCAGCAGAACGGCGAATTATTATCTGACATCTCATGTTCTGCCTGAAACATGAAGATTGCACGTTGAGGTCTGCACGTTGCTGGCTCTGAAGTTCCCTGGCCGGGTCGGGATAGTCGCGAGAGGGCGAATAGTGCTCAAAGAGCGTCCATACTGGCCCTCTCGCGACTATGGACCGGCCGCCCGCTCCGCAGCCTTGATGAAACGATCATGGAGTGATCTGGGGGGAGAGCCCCAGCGTCGGCTTCGGCAGCGGGACGGCTTCGTCATCGTCGGCGTGCAGACGGCGGCCGGGCAGCCACTCCAGCCAGCGGGGCAGATACCAGCTCCGCTCGCCGAGGATGGCCATCGCCGCCGGGACGAGGATGCCGCGCACCGCGGTGGCGTCGATGAGGACCGCGACCGCGAGGCCAATCCCAAGTGTCTTCACGTCGACGAAGGACAGGGTGGCGAAGATCGAGAACACCGCGACCATGATGACGGCGGCACTGGTCACGACTCCGGCGCTGGAGGCAATGCCGGTGGTCACCGCCTCGGTGGTCGTCATGCCGCGAGTACAGCGCTCGCGGATCCGGCTGAGGATGAACACGTGGTAGTCCATGCTCAGCCCGAACAAGAACACAAACATGAAGAGCGGCACCCACTGGGCGATAGTGCCGTTCCCGGTAAATGAGAGCAGCCCCTGCAGCCGGCCGTCCTGGAAGATCAGGGTGATGACGCCGTACGCGGCCCCGACCGACAGCAGGTTGAGGATCACCGAGACGAGCGGCAGGAGCAGCGACCGGAAGGCGATCAGCAAGACGATGAACGCGAGCCCGGCGACGACCGCGAACACGATCGGCGTGCGGGCGCGCAGGGTGGTGCTCCAGTCGTGGCCGACCGCGGTGTTCCCGGTCACCTCGAAGCTCAGGCCGCTAACCCGGCCGAGTGTCTGCGGCAGGACCTGGTTACGCAGCGTCTGCAGCGCCTGGGTTGAGACCGCGTCCGACCCGCTGCCCGCCAGCGGCACCTCGATGACCAGGCCGCGCCCGGACGCGACGGAGCTCACGGTGATGGGCGCCCGGATCGGCCCGGTGGCCGCTGCCCGCTGTTCCAGCGCGAGGACCGCCGCGCGGACGGCCGGCCCGCCCAGGTCCTGACCGGTCACCACGACCTCGGCTGGCGCGGGCCGGCCGGGGAATGCGTCGGAGATCTTGGCCAGCGTCTGCGCGACGGGGACGTTGTTCGGGAGGTCGATGATGGCATTGCCGAGCCGCATGCCAAGGGCCGGGACCGAGAGCAGGAGCAGGGCCATCGCCGCCAGGCCACCCCAGACGAGCGGACGCCGTACCACGCGCCGGACAAGCGCGGCCCACAGCCGCGATGGCCTGGCCTCCGTGCGGTGACGGCCGAGGAACGGGATCCGGCCGCGGTCGGCCCAGTCGCCCAGCATCGAGAGCAGGCCGGGGAGCACAGTGAGCGAGCCGGCGACGGCCACGCCGACGACCGTGATCGTGCCGAACGCCATGCCGGTGAACAGCTCGATTCCGCTCAGGAAGAGGCCTGCCAGCGAGATCATCACGGTGAGACCGGAGATCACGATGGCCCGTCCGGACGTGGCGGCGGCCACGCGGAGCGCGTCGGCCGCCGATCGTCCGGCGGCGCGCTCTTCGCGCTCGCGCCGGAGATAGAACAGCGAGTAGTCGACACCGACGGCCATGCCCAGGATCAGGACGATCTCCGAGGTTCCGGACCGGACCGGCAGCCACTGGCTCGGAATGGCCAGCAGTGAGATCGTCGCGGCGACGGCGCTGCCGGCCAGCACGACCGGGATGCCGGCGGCGATCAGGGCGCCGAACACTAGGAGCAGCAGGACCAGTGTGATGGGGACCGAACTGAACTCGGCCCGCCGGAAGTCCGATTCGAGCAGGGCGTTGCCGGCGGCATTCGCGCTGGCCGACCCGGCCTCGGCGATGAGGAGGTTCGGGTAGTGAGCCTGCACCCTGGCGACGGCAGCCTGGTCCGCCGCGACGATGGTGGTCGCATTTGCATGGGGCCCGGCGACCTCGAACGTCACCAGCGCGATGTGCCCGCCGGGGGAGACGAGGTTGCGGGCCGCCGTGGCGCTGGCAGTCCGCCCGGCCGCGGGCGCGATCGTCGGCGCGCTGACGTCCATGGCGGCCGATTGCAGCCGATCGAGGGCGGCCGCCACCTGGCGCGTCGCCACCTGCATCTGCGGGTCGTTCGCGAAAGTGAGGGTGGCGGCTCCTGGGCCGCGTGGCTCGATGAGCACGCTCTCGGTCGCCGGCGTGGTCACGTTGAGCTCGTGCAGGACCTGTTCCGCCTGGCCGGCCTGACCAGGGTCGTACTGGGGCAGGTTCTTTGTCCCCAGCAGCTGCCCGGCCAGGAACGCAACGGCGATCAGGCCGATCCAGCCAAAGACCGCGACCTTGGCATGGCGGGCGCTCCAGCAGGCAATGCGCTCGACGATGGGCATGCGGCCGGGCGCGCTCGCTGGCGCCCCAGCTTGCGCTAACTCTGGACGCGGGAGCAGGTCCATCGGGCCTCGATCGTCGGAGCTGCGGATTACGGGTGGCAGAACGCCTGAAGTGGGCGAGCGGGATGCTGCCCGGTCAGCTGGCCGCCGGCCGGGTGCTGGGGCCGGGGTAGTAGCCGGATCGTCTCATGAATAATTGCGCGGTGTGACCCGCTCTGTGCTGCTCTCCAGTCTGCACCCGATTACACATTCACGCGTCCGCGTCGGTGTGGGCTACCATGCACGCAGTCTCCGCGCCGGTGTAGCTCAGTAGGCAGAGCAGCCGTCTTGTAAACGGCAGGTCAGCGGTTCGATCCCGCTCACCGGCTCCCAGGTCAGGGGCGTGCACTGCGCTGGCCGCGGCCTGGCGTGGAACGACCTGTGTGATAAGAGCAGCCTGAGCGCCCGGCCCGCCGGCGGCCTCCGCGATCCCCTATGGCGGCCCGTCAAGGCATAAGGCAGCCTGGCGGGCCTGCTGCATGTCCGGACCAACCCATCCGGGCTATGGTCCCGATCGCCACGCGGTAGCGTGCCCGGCATGCTCACCTTGTTCTTCTACCGCCGGGCACTGCGCATCATGGCTGGCGACCTGGGCGTTCGCCCGCGGCGGCTCGCCCGTGATCTTGAGCGACTTCCCTGGGAGCGCAGTATTCCGGCGGGGAAGATTGAGCCACCCGCCCCGAATCCGGTCGATATCGAGTTGCTGACCCGGTACCTTCAGGAACGCCGGGAGCGATAACTAGTCGGAACACATTCCCCCATCGGCAAGATCGTCATCGTGGCTCCGGCGCACTGGCTGCGGCAATTGAGGATGTTCACCCGCAGTGCGGCCGGGAATTATGCGCTCTGGCACGCGTTAACATGAGCGGTACCCCAGAGCGCGTTCGGCGGTGACTTTCGCCCGTGGCGTGGTCACCAGCCACCCGCCGGCGGTTCAGGGGTCGTGTAAAGGCCTGTCGAGGCCCGTCTGCGTTGATCGTCGGAGATCCGCAAGCCGGCTCGGCGTTCACAGCACCAGGCCCTCTGGCCGGGATGTTTCCTCGCCCGGCCGCGGGACTGTGCGGCATGTTGCCGTGGCCGCTGTGTCCGGCATTCCAGAGGAGAAGTCTGTGGTTCGACCAGGCCAGCGCCAGATAGGCGCTCGCCGTAGCGCCCCGCGGAAGCAGCGACGCGACCACCGCGGCGATGTCGTTCCGGTGCTCGCCCGAACGGTCCGTGAGGTCGAGGCGGCTGCCCGGCGCGGCCGCGTGACGCCTGCCGTGCGCACGAAGTTCCAGGCCGTCGCCCTGCTGCTGCGGGACGAGCGTGCCCGCGTCCGGGCGGCGGCCGGAAGCGACAGTCATCGGGCCGAGCAGCTCAAGCGCCTGGACGGCGTCGCGGCCATTCTCGCGGCGACCGCCGTCCAGGACGCTGGGCTACTGGCGCTGCTCGCCGAGGGCTCCGGAGTCTCCGACGCGGCCCGGTCGCTCAAGGGGGAGATGCTGCGGGACCTCGGCATCGAGCCTGCGCTCGAAGAGATCGCGCCTACGCAGACCGCTACGGCTTTGGCCGGCTCGGAGCGCCGGGTCGTGCCGCAGTCGGTGGTCTCCCGGCAACTGGCGAACCCCTTTCTCGCCCCCGACTTCTCCGCCGTTCCGCAGCGCACCTCCCGTCCGCGCCGCCTGGCCGGCTGGGAGCTGCTCGGCCCGCTGCTGAGTTCCTTCGAGCGTGCCGGCGGGGGAGCCCCGGCGTGCATGGCGCTCCCGGCGCCGACGGCACGGTTCACCCCGGCGGGCCTGGAGCTGATGCCGCACCAGGGGCAGGTGGTCGCCGCGGCCGCTGCCGGTCACCGGACGTTCCTGCTCGCCGATGAGCCGGGTCTGGGCAAGACGGCCCAGGCGCTGCTCGCGGCGGAGGCAGCGAACGCCTACCCGCTGCTCGTCGTCGTGCCGAACGTCGTCAAGACCAACTGGGCCCGTGAGGCGGCCCGCTGGACTCCCCGCCGCCCGGCCACCGTGGTGCAGGGCGACGGCGAGGCTGTCGACGGCTTCGCCGATATCGTCGTGCTCAACTACGAGGTTCTCGACCGCCACATGGGCTGGCTCGGTGACTTCGGCTTCCGCGGCATGGTCGTGGACGAGGCTCACTTCATGAAGAACAAGGCCTCGCAGCGCTCGCAGAACGTTCTCGCGCTCTCCGGCCGCATCCGGTCCCGTACGGACCGGCCCCTGCTGATGGCGCTGACCGGCACCCCGCTGATCAACGACATCGAGGACTTCCGGGCGATCTGGCAGTTCCTCGGCTGGATCGACGACAGCAAGCCCCTCGACGAGCTAATGGACGCGCTTGAGGACACCGGCCTGACGCCCGCCGACCGAAGCTTCTACGCCGCGGCGCGCCAGTGCGTGATCGACCTGGGCATCGTGCGCCGGCGCAAGCTCGACGTGGCCGCCGACATCCCCGCCCGCCGTATCGCCGACCTCCCCGTTGAGCTGGACGAACGGGCCGGCCGGTCGATCCGGGCGGCAGAACGGGACCTCGCTGGCCGGATGGTGGCACGGTACAAGACCGCGTCCGCGAACCGATCCTCCGACGTCGGCGTCGAGGGCATCGACCATGACCTCGTCCGCCGGGTGGCCCGGTGGGAGCTGAAGGAGGCGACGACTGCGCAGTCCGGCGAGAACGTGTTCACCATGATGCGACGCATCGGCCAGGCGAAGGCCGAACTGGCCGCGGACTACGCGGCTCAGCTGGCCCGCAGCGCCGGCAAGGTCGTCTTCTTCGCCAAGCACGTCGACGTGATGGACGCCGCCGAAGAGACCTTCGCCCGGCAGGGGGTGCGCTTCTCGTCGATCCGTGGCGGCCAGACGCCCACAGCGCGGCAGGCGAACGTCGAAGCCTTCGTGAACGACCCGGACGTCGCGGTCGCGGTGTGCTCGCTGACCGCGGCTGGCGTGGGCCTGAATCTGCAGGTCGCCTCCAACATCGTGCTGGCCGAGATGTCTTGGACCGACGCGGAGCAGACTCAGGCCATCGACCGCAGCCACCGCATCGGGCAGGCCGAACCGGTGACCGCGTGGCGCATCATCGCCGCGCAGACCATCGACTCCCGGATCGCCGGGCTGATCGACAGCAAGGCCGGGCTTGCCGCCCGGGCGCTGGACGGGTCGGACCAGGAAATCTCCTCCTCGGCCGACGTGCAGCTCGAGGCGCTGGCCGCATTGCTGACGGATGCGCTGCGGGCGTCTTTCGGGCATGGCGACGCCCTGGGTTCCTGACCGTGAGGATTCCCAGGCGAGACTGTGTCCGAGGACCCAGGCCGGCCAGGTGCGCATGCTAGCTCTATCGCCCGTCCGCGACGTCCCACGCCGTGACGGGATCACGACGACCATGACGGGTCTGGCCTACCGGCTATGCGGTCAGATGGACCGGCATGGTCCGACCTCGGCACTCGACGCCGAGCGACGACGGTCAAGTACTACGCCTACGATCCGGAGGCGGGAAGCGGACCTGCCGCATGAGGTCCGCACTTCTGAGGCACAAGCACAAGCGTGCGGTGTGAGCGCGAGCGACATGCCGCACGGCTCGCCTGGGTGACAGCCGCGGTCTGCGCCGTCGACACCGCGACAAGATAGGTAACAATCAAGCAAAACTAGGTAGTCACTCCCGATCCGGGACACGTCCCGGCCGCCCTACGGTCGCGCTAAGCGTGAAGCGCCGGGCGAGCCGGCGACGCCAAGCAGGAATGGGAGCAGAACAATGACTACAGCAGGACGGCGCGAGCCGTCGTCGGCAGGCGGCGCAGCATCGGATGAAAGTGGCCTGCGGCCACCCCGGCGGCACCGTGGCGGAACGGTGCTCGGGTTTAGATATCTTGCGGCTGCCCCAGTGCTGGCCGTGCTGGCACTAGCGGGCTCGGCTGGCGTGGCGTCAGCCGCCTCGACGGTGACCAAGGTGACGTTCACCGCCAACTACCTCGAGTCGAACCCTCTCGGCGGCGAGATCGGGGCCTCCTGTACTGGAGTCCACACCGACAACACCAAGACGGGGATTATCGAGGACAACGAGCACTGCATTCTGTCAGGCAACACCGAAGGTATGGCACCGGGTGTCTACACCGGCGACCCAACCGGCCTGATGCCGCCGTTCACCCCGGCTTCGTCGGCGGTGACCTGGGAGTCCGACTACAACGGCGCGAAAGCGATCTCCTGGACGGTGGTAATCACCGCGGATGGTAGCGGCGGCGCGTTCAAGGAGCACGTCGTCGCTTACTACTGAGACTCGGCGCCATTTGCGCTCGCCGCGGCAAAAAGATAGGTAGCGCCGCAGCAGAAACTGGGTAACGCTCCCCGATCCGGCCGCGTGTCCCGGGCACGCCGGCTCCCGGCAGGCAACCATCACCGGGAACGGCGTTCCCGTACTCGTTTCCGGCTCGGACAGCGCGCTGTTCGGGGAGTGCGACGACGGCGGCACTGGAGCCGGCCTGTACCTGGTCCTGGGATCCGGGGCGTCAGCGAGCTGGTGGAACTTCAACGGGACTGACAACTCTGATGGCTCCACCCTGATCACCCCCGTGTCCAGGAGCGACCTCATGGTGGTGGCGCAAGTCGCCGATGACGGGACCATCTCGACCTACATAGCGTCCCAGAGCTACGACACCGGCACCAACACCTGCGCCTTCACCGCCCAGCTCCTCACCACCAAATCCTGATCCCCGCCGCCATCCCCAGCAGACGGAGCAGACATGCTCACTTCCGAGGGGTGTCGCCTGGCTCGCGGGATCGCAGTGGTCGTCGGCAGCTGCCCCGCGCGACGGCTGGCACCGCGGGGCAGTCGCAGCCTGGCTACGGCGGACCGGCTCGGGTCGGCCGCCGCGCGGTGACCTCACCGAAGCCTGCCGACTGCACGCGGCAGGCGAATGGGAGCAGGCCGCGCGGCTGTGGACCGGCCTGGGCTGCCCGTACGAGGGAGCAACTGCCGAGCGGCGCTTACTGCGCCGTCGGCTAATGCCGGTTGTCCCTGCTGCTGCGGCGGCTGAGGCCCGGTGTCCTGCCGGATTCCAGATCGAGCCCAAGCACTTCCTTAATGAGCTAGCTCATGAGTTTGGGTGAAATCACCTCGCTCGGGCAGTGGGCGGTGGTCAGCCTGATGGCGAGTGGATGGAGGGGAAGAGGCATGCAGGGATTTCGGCGGGTCGTGCTATCTCTGACTGCGCTGGCGAGTGGGGCCGGGCTAGCGGCGGCGGCAGCACTGCCGGCCGATGCGGCCGCCAGCCCAGGCTGGCGCGTGGTGTATCACGAGTACCTGGCGCCGCCTGACCAGCTCGATTACGCCGTGGTCCTCGCGCCGGGACGCAGTGACGCATGGGCGCTCGGCGGAACGTACCCGACGAACAGTCCCGGTCACCCGGTGGCGGTGCGCTGGAACGGCCGCCGCTGGAGCCGGGTCGCGATGCCGGACGTGGGTGGCGGCATTGTCGCTGCGAGCGCGGTGTCGCCCTCCGACATCTGGGCCGTGACGGGGGTGCCGGCCGACCTGCTGCACTGGAACGGCCGGCACTGGAGCGTGGTCAGGCGCTGGCCTGAGCCGCGGGCAGGCTCTGGGCTGACAGCAGCCCAGCTGACCGGCGTGGTTGCTGTCAGTAGCACGAACGTCTGGGTGCTGGGCGGAGTGGACCTGTATACCGGGCTCGTCGGTCAGGGCACGTGGCACTACAACGGCAAGACCTGGACGCACGATCGCGCGGGTGCTGGCCTCGACCTGGTCCAGGGCAGCGCGCTATCTGCATCTGACATCTGGGCTACCGGACAGGACAACGCCCTCAGCTACAGCGCCGTCTTCCGCTACACCGGGCACCGCTGGACGCCCGTGCGGATACCGGCGGGGGACATCCCTGCCAGCATCTACGCGGTCTCCCGGACGAGCGTCTGGGCGGTAGGGGAGAACGTTAACTCGCAGACCGGCCCGGCGGCCCTCCTTCACTACAACGGCCGGACGTGGTCCGGTCTGCGCACAGATGTTTCGGGTCGCGCGATCGCCAGGGCCATCAGCCCCGACGGGCACGGCGGGGTGTGGTACACCGTCCAGCTGCAGCCGAGCGGCGATACGGTCCTGGTGCACCGGACCGCGGCGGGCCGGTACAGCAAGATCGCGCTGGCAGCCGGACAGTACGTGGACAGCCTTGCGCTCATCCCCGGCTCCGGGTCGCTGTGGGGCTCAGGTCAGTACATTGACAACACCAGCACCGCGCAGATCTGGGCGGACGGACGCATCGGCTGACCGTCGCGCTTGCCTGACCGCCCTTTCTTGCGTGGCCCTGGCAGGTGCGGAGCCTGCCGTGAAGGATCTCTGAACACATTTCCGCACGGAGCCAGCGGACTCGCTTGCCTTAACACCCCGGGCAAATGCCCGATGTGCTGGCGCGCGTCGGCCTCGACAATGCCATCCGGGAACCCTTGGGGACGGGAGAAGCATTGTGTTCAGGAAAGCCAGACTTCGAAAGCGTGAGCCGGTGCCAGTTGGCGCGCGCCGGCTCCGCATCATGGTCGCCGCGATCGCTCTTGCGGGCGGCTCAACGCTGGTCGCGGGCGCGCCCGCCGCGCCTGTCAAGTTCGGGGGCGACTTTGCTGCCGCCGCCGTTCCCGCGGTCCACGAGGCCGCTAACCGAGGGTAGCTGTGACGGAGTGGAGCGACCGGGTGACCTGGTTGATGCACTGACCCCCCCTGACGCTATCTGTCCTATGGCCACGCAGCCGCGAGCGGTGGCTAGGTCACAGCACGCCAGCATTGCCTTGCGTAGATGACGTGCGGACGCAAACAGAGGTTTACGAGCATTTCAGCGCTTGACCTCGAGGAGCGGAACGGCGGCTGAGCCGTGCCGATGTCACGATGATCGCTAGGCCAGCATGGCCTCGTCATGCCAGTCCGTCGGCGTGGTCGTTCCGGCAAGCCAGTCTCGCCTCAAGATCGCGTAGCTAACCGCGTCGTAGACCTCGCCGCCATCCGCCGGCCATGCCTCCCGGTGATGGGCCTCCTTGACGTAACCAGCGCTCTGAAAGGCGTGGCGCATGGCGCGGTTGTCCTGGCGCGTATGGCCTTCAATCCGCCGGATCGCCGGAAGCTCGGTGAACAGGTATGTGGTGAGCCAGCGCAGCGCCTGCCCGCCGATGCCCTGGCCACGCCATTGGCCGCGAAGCCTCAGGTCGAACAGTGGTGTGCCGTCCCTTAGGTCCATCAGCCGGATCAGGCCCGCGTGCTCACCGTCGGCGGTGATCCAGAAGGCCCGGTTGTCATCGCTGTAGTAGCGGCCGGCCGCGATCCACTGCCGGGCCTGATCAGCGGTGACGACGGGCGAGCCATGGAAAGGCCACGTGTCGCCGGTCAGGAAGGCCACGAGGCTGTCGGCATGATCTGGCTCGACGCGTTGATAGGTTACGTCCACCGCGGCACTCTAGAGTTGTTTGCGACGTTTCGGAACTGGTTATCTGGCCGCGCAACGCCAGTGAGAGCATGCCCAACGTGGATCTCGCATCCCGCCTCGAAGCGTGCAAATACAAGTGGCAGCTTCGCGATGAGCGGCCTCTCAGCGGTGGTTTCGCCGCCGATGTATTCGGCTGCACAACCGTGGCCGGCCAGGACGTCGTGCTCAAGCTTCCCGCCACTGAGACCGAAGCGAGGGCCGAAGTGGCGGCGCTCACGGCCTGGGATCTGTCCGGGGCAGCAGCGCGGCTTATCGATGCCGACCTCGGCGAAAGCGCGCTTCTCCTGGAACGAGTCCGGCCCGGGACGCCGCTGCCGGCCGGCGACGATGCTGCCTCCGCCGAGATCGCGGCCGAACTGCTGAGCCGGCTGCACCGGGTACCTGCGGGAGGCTTTGCTTTTCCGGGCCTGCTGCCGGTCTACCGGCTCGCCGAGAAACAGTCCCGAGATGACGCCGCCTATGAACGGCGGGCAAGCGGCGACATAACCCTCGGCGAGGCTGGTCTCGCCCGCCTCGGCGAAGCCCGCGCGGCCGCTGAGCGACTGTGCGCGAGCGCACGACGAATGGTTCTGCTGCACGGAGACTTCCTCGACAAGAATGTTCTCTGGGCCGGCGACCGGTACGTGGCCATCGACCCGATCCCGTGCCTCGGCGACCCGTGCTCTGATGTCGGCTTCTTTGCCGCCGGGCATCCGCCCGCAACCGAAATCGTCGACCGGGCAGCCGATATCGCTTCGCTAATGGGGCTCGACCCCGATCGCGCGGAGCGGTCCCCCGAGTTCAGGAAACGGCTCCGCGAATAATGCGATGTACGGCCCAGATCACA
>DAIOWC010000121.1:0-3449 GCA_036758685.1 Streptosporangiaceae bacterium
CGGGCGCCGTCAGGCGGGAACGGCCGGACGCTCACCCCGGCGGCGTCGCACGCCTCGGCGAAATCGACCGAGCCCTCGCCCATCGGCAGCCACACGAAGTTGGCCTCGCTCGGCGGGACCGTCCAGCCCGCGCCGAGCAGCTCGTCCCGGACCCGGTCGCGCTCCTTGACCACCAGCTCCACCCGCTCCAGCAGCTCCGACTCGGCGGCCAGGGAGGCGACCGCCGCGGCCTGGGCGAGCGAGTTCACCGCGAAGGTCAGCATCGTCTTGCGGGCCGCCTGCACCACCGGCTCGTGCCCGATCAGGTAGCCGACCCGAAGCCCGGCCAGCCCGTAGGCCTTGGAGAACGTCCGCAGCACCGCCAGATTCGGCCGGTCCCGGTACATGGCGACGCCGTCGGGCACCTCCGGGTCGCGGACGTACTGGACGTACGCCTCGTCCAGGACGACCAGGCAGTCACCGGGAACCCGGTCGAGGAACGCCTCGAACTCGGCCCGGTGCACGACCGTCCCGGTGGGGTTGTTCGGATTGCAGACGAAGATCAGCCGGGTCCGGTCCGTGATCGCGTCGGCCATCGCCGTCAGGTCGTGGACCTGATTGACCAGCGGGACCCGGACCTGGACGGCGTCCGCCAGGTCGGTCAGGTACGGGTAGGCCTCAAACGACCGCCACGCGAAGAGGATCTCCGCGCCGGGCTCGCCCACCGCCTCCAGCAGCTGCTGCGCGACGCCGACCGACCCGCAGCCGACGGCCACGTGCGCCTCAGGCACGCCGAATCGGTCGGCAATCGCCCCGGTCAGCTCGGCGGCGGTGTTGTCCGGGTACCGGTTGATATGAGCGGCCGCGTCGGCCAGCACCGCCCGCACCGAGGGCAGTGGGTCATAAGGGGATTCGTTGGACGAAAGCTTGAAGGACCTGCCCGCCTGGACAGTTGGCGCCTTGCCCGGTTTGTACCCCGCGAACTGGTCCAGTACCTGCCGGAACCTGGGTGACTGCTCGGACACCATTGTCCTCCTGCGCTGCGAGCTGGCCTAGTTGTCCACAGGCTACTACCGGGGCCTGAGCATCGGCGGATGCAGCAGGAGGGCGGTGCCGCGACGGTAGAGCTGCGCTGGACGGCCGCCCCCGGACGAGGTCGTCTCGCCGGTCTCCACGAGGAAGCCCTCCGCCCCGGTGACCTTGCGGTGGAAGTTGCGCGGGTCGAGCGGGGTGCCCCAGACGATCTCGTACACGCGGCGCAGCTCGGCGACGGTGAACTCCTCCCGGCAGAACGCCGAGGCCAGCGAGGTGTACTCGAGCTTGGACCGAGCGCGTTCCAGCCCGTCGCGCAGTATCCGCTCGTGGTCGAAGGCCATCTGGGCCAGTGCGCTCACCGGCTGCCAGCTCATCTGGGGCTGGTCAGGGGCCGGGAGGTCGGGCGCCAGCCCGAGGTAGGCCACCGAGACCGCGCGCCTGGTCGGATCGCGGTCCGGGTACCCG
Source organism: Streptosporangiaceae bacterium (assembly GCA_036758685.1). Taxonomy (GTDB): domain Bacteria; phylum Actinomycetota; class Actinomycetes; order Streptosporangiales; family Streptosporangiaceae; genus JAJYUU01. Next base: position 1,480 of record DAIOWC010000121.1, read on the forward strand.
TAAGTCCGCAGCTGCTCCAGGTGCACCGCCGCGCCCGGCAGGCCGGCCCGCTCGGCCAGCACCCGCGCGGCGGCCTGCGGCAGGTCCTCGTCCAGCCGGACGAACCCGCCGGGCAGCGCCACCATGCCCGCATACGGGTCCGAGTCGCGCCGCCATACCAGGGTGGTCAGCTGCCCGCCCCTGACCGTCAGGATCACGAGGTCGACGCTGACGCCGATCCTGGGCACGCTCACACCCCGAACGCTAGCCCAGGGCACTCCGGCCGCGCGCCAGCTCACCCGCCGGGTGCGGTGCCGGTCGCGCATACTGCCCTAATCGGGCCAAAACTTCGTGCAGCTCCGCACGACGCCGGCACGAGGCCCGGACGTTTGCATGGGGAGTACGAACTGTTCGTACTCCCCATGCAAACGTCGAGCGGCGCTGGCTCAGCGGCCGGACAGCTCTGCCTGCGCGGCGGCGAAGACCTCCAGCGCGTCCTGGCCAAACAGCACGAACCTCACCTCGTCCAGGTCCAGCCCGCCGGAGTCGGCGGCCGCCACCGCTCGCAGCGCGATCCGCGCCGCGCTGTCCATCGGCCAGCGGTACAGGCCCGTCGAAATGGCCGGGAATGCCACCGACCTGGCACCAAGCTCGTTCGCCACCCGCAGGGACTCGGCGTAGCACGATGCCAGCACGCCCGACCGGTCCTCGCTGACGGAATAGACCGGCCCGACCGTGTGGATCACCCACCGGGCCGGCAGCCTGCCTGCGGTGGTAGCGACTGCCCGGCCCGCCTGCAGCCCGCCGCCGTAGTGGCCGGCGCGCAGGTCGCGGCACGCGGCCAGGATCTCCGGGCCGCCGCGCCGGTGGATCGCCCCGTCCACACCGCCACCGCCGAGCAGCGACGAATTCGCCGCGTTCACGATCGCGTCGACCGGCTGCGCGGTGATGTCGCCCTGGACGAGCGTGATCTGCATGGCACCTGCGACTCTGCCGCCGCCGCAGGCCCCGGTGCAATAGCTTTGGCCGGGTGGGCGGGCTGACTTCGGTGGAGATCTGCGCCGGCGCGGGCGGGCAGGCCCTCGGGCTGGAGCAGGCTGGGTTCGCGCACGAGGCGGTCATCGAGATCGACCCCGATGCCTGCGAGACGCTCCGGGCGAACCGCGGCGCGGACTGGAAGGTCATCGAGGGCGACGTCGCCGGCGTGGACGGACGCGCGCTCGGGCCGATCGACCTGTTCGCCGGCGGGGTGCCCTGCCCGCCGTTCTCGATCGCCGGGCGGCAGCTCGGCGAGAACGACGAGCGGGACCTGTTCCCGCAGGCGCTCCGGCTGATCGCCGAGTCCGGTCCGCGCGCCGTCCTGCTGGAGAACGTCCGCGGCCTCGCGACCGGCAGGTTCGAGAGCTACCGGCAGCAGGTGCTGAGCCGCCTGCACGATCTTGGCTACCAGACGTGGTGGCACCTGGTACAGGCCAGCGATCATGGCGTGCCGCAGCTGCGGCCGCGTTTCGTCCTGGTGGCGATTCAGCCGCCGTGGGCGGGCTGGTTCCGCTGGCCGGCGCCGGCGACCGGTCCCGTGCCGACGGTGGGCGCCGTCCTCGCCGACCTGATGGCGGAGGGCGGCTGGCCGGGCGCGGCCGCCTGGGCCAGGCGGGCCGGGGCCATCGCGCCGACGATCGTCGGCGGCAGCAAGAAACACGGCGGCCCCGACCTCGGCCCGACCCGAGCCAGGACCGCCTGGCGGAGCCTGCAGGTCGACGGGCTCGGCATTGCCGACGCGCCGCCTGGCCCGGACTTCCCGGCCGGCGGGCTTCCCAAGCTCACGATCCGGATGGTCGCGAGACTCCAGGGCTTCCCCGATGACTGGGAGTTCGCCGGCCGGAAGACGGCCGCCTACAGGCAGGTCGGCAACGCGTTCCCGCCGCCGGTGGCCCGCTCGCTCGGCACGGCGATCGCGGCGGCACTGAACGCGGCGGCACCGAACGCGGCGG
>DAIOWC010000121.1:3549-14969 GCA_036758685.1 Streptosporangiaceae bacterium
GAACGCGGCGGCACCGAACGCGGCGGTCGCGGACCCCCGCTAGCCTGCCCTGGTCCGGTCAATTCGTCCCACGTTAGAATTGCACCGTGAACCGACCGGGAGAGATTGCAGCGTGAACCGACTCGGAGAGCTCGAACGTGCCATCATGGACGTGCTCTGGGAGGCCGCCGACCCGCTGAGCGTACGCGAGGTCAGCGGCCGTCTAACAGATCGGGATCTGGCTCATACGACGGTAATGACCGTGCTCGACCGCCTCGCCAAGAAGGGCTTCGCCCGGCGCGAGCGTAGCGGCCGGGCCTGGCATTACCGGGCCGCGGAGAGCAGGGAAGCGTACGTGACCGAGCTCATGCTGAGCGCGCTCGACCAGACCGGTGACCGCCAGGCGGCACTGGCCAGGTTCGCGCGCAGCGTCAGCGGGACCGAAGCTCAGGCATTGCTGGACGCGCTCGGGGCTCTCGGCGAGGTTGCCCGGAGCTAAGCAGTGTCCGCCGCCGTCGTCATCCTCGCCGCGGTCGCCATTGTCTGCATTCCAGCAGCAAGCGCGCTCGCCCATGCCCGCTGGCCGCGCCGTTCACCGGCCGCCGCCATCCTGCTCTGGCAGGGGCTCGGGCTTGGCTGGGGGCTGGCCGCGGTCGGCGCGCTGCTCGGCCTCGGCGCTGCGGGCAACCAGACCGGCGTGCTCGGCGCGGCGTTCGCGCGGCTGGCCGTCATCGCGAGGAACGGCACCAGCCAGCCCGCGATGACCGCCGTCGCCGTGGTGCAGCTGCTCTGCCTGGCGGCCGGGCTCACGCTGCTAGCGGTGCTGTGCTGGATCCTGGTCGCGGCGTTCGCGGCGGTGGCGAAAGCCCGCCAGCGCCAGCGGCAGCTGCTGAACCTGCTCGCCCACGGCGACCCGAAGGTGCCCGGCGCCCTGGTCGTCGACCACCCGGCCGCCGCCGCCTACTGCCTGCCCGGCCTGCGCTCGGCGATCGTCGTCAGCGCCGGCACTCTCGCCTTGCTCGATGCGCACGAGCTTGCCGCCGTGCTCGCCCACGAGCGCGCCCACCTGCGCGAACGCCACGACCTGGTCCTGCTGCCGTTCGCCGCCTTGCTGCGGGCGTTCCGGTGGGCCGGGGTCGCCCGCCGGGCGCAGAGCGCCGTCGCCCTGCTCGTCGAGATGCACGCCGACGACCGGGCGCTGCGGCACCGGCCGGCCAGGGAGCTGGCCACCGCGCTGCTGCGGGTCGGCGCCGCCGGCGGCGGGGCCGTTCCCTCCGGTGCGCTCGCCGCGGCCGCCCGCACGGAGTGCGACGTGACCGCGCGAGTCGTCAGGATCCTGCGCCCGGCCCCTGGCCTCTGCCCGGCCTCCCGCGCGCTCGTCGGCCTCGCGGCCGCGACGGCCGCCACGGTGCCGGCCATCCTGCTCGTGCTCCCGCTCCGGTAACTCGCCTAATACGGGAACGGGCCACGGCCGGGCCGGTCTGGCCCAGACGTGACCCGTTCCCGCGGTGATTCAGTGGTTGTGCGGCGAGGCGGCCGGCGAGGGCAGGTTGCCGGGGCAGCTCTGCTGCGTGCTCGGCCAGGTCTTACTGACCCAGAGCTGGACCTCCCCCTGGGCATACGGGTCAGCGTCGGTCACGTACCAGCCGGCCGGCGCGGTCCTGCTCCCGACGTTCTCGCAGTGCTCGTTGAGCAGGTAATGCGCCGCGACAACGTGCCGGGCGGCCAGCAGGGGCAGGACCTGCGCGACCGTCTTGCCGACATAGCTCAGGCCGTGCAGTGCTTCGCCGCGTGCGTTCGCAGGCGCCGTGGTCTCGTACAGCTCACCCGGCCGCGCGGCCCGGCCGAAGGTCAGGTAGGCCTGGCCCTTGAAGTCAAGCGGCACCCTGACCCCGACCGGGCACACGTTCCCGCCGCCGCCCGTCCAGCACTTGCCGACCGCGGAGATCGGGATGATCTGCGGACCGGTGGTCGGCCCGCTCGCGTAGACGAGGGTGCCGACCAGGGACGGCGAGGCGGGCACCAGCGTGAGCGAGATGTTCAGGCCGTAGCGGGCGAACTCGGCCCGGTACTTCTTCGCGTCGGCCAGGGGATTCCTGACGATCACGTCGAGATAGCCGCCGTGCCGCGTGAAGGACAGCGCTGCGGCCTCCGCCTTCGGCGGGCCGACCGTCACCGGGCCAACCTTCTGGCCGGGGCTGCCGATCGACGTGGCGACGAGGCCCGCCACGGCGAGCGCGGCCGCTGCCGGGATGCCGATCAGCAGCCGGCGGCGGGTCGCCGACCGGCGTGTGGTCTGCTTCGCTCGCGCGGTCGCCGGGGTGCTGGAGATCTCACCGGCCAGCTCAGCGAGGGTGTCGCCGCTGGCCAGCGCCGCGGCCTGCGCGTCAGATACCGGGGAGATCCGGGTAACCGGGTTCATGCGATGTCTCCGTTCGGGGCGAAAGCTCGGGCCGGGGGCGGGTCACCCTGGGGGCGACGGCGGGCCAGCTCGTCGGCCAGCCGGCGGCGGGCTCGATGCAGCCTGATGCGCGCCGCATTGCGCGTGCAGCCGAGTACGGTCGCGATCTGGCCGGGGTCAAGGCCTTCCCAGGCGACCAGGGACAGCAGCTCCCGGTCCCGCTCGGGCAGGTGCCGGAAGGCCGCGGTGACCTCGGCCAGCTCGCCCGAGAAGTCCGGCGGCTGATAGCGACTGGCCAGGTCGGCCCGCAGCCGGTCGGCGAGGGCCAGCCGGCGCCGTTCGCCGCGGCGGTAGTTCGCCAGGGTGCGGCGGGCCGTGCCGTACAGCCAGAGCCGGACCTCCGGGTCGGACGGCAGGTCGTCCAGCCGCCGCCAGGCGGCCAGGAACGTCTCGGCGAACACGTCCGCCGCGTCGTCGGTGTTCGGCGTCCGCCGCAGCAGGTATCCGAGTACTTCCCGGTGGTGCGACCGGTAGAGCTCGTCAAAGCGCCGTCGCCGCTCGGCCGGGGCCGGGTCAGGGGGTGCGGGCACGTTTGCTCCTTTCGACACCGGATACATGTCCGGCCCGCCCGGAGCATTTCAGCCGTGCCGTGCTAGCCCGGGGGACGATCCCCCGGACCCCCGCGGCCAGGAACTAGTCCACGATGCGGATGCGCAGCCGCCGGAAGCCGCGGCCCTTGTTCTCGATCTTGACGACCTCGATCTTGCCGATCTGGCTGGTGCTGGCCACGTGGGTGCCGCCGTCGGCTTGCTGGTCCAGGCCGACGATGTCGATGATCCGGACTTCGGCCACGTCCTCGGGGACCAGGTTGGTCGCGGTCCTGATGATGTCGGGCAGCGCGAACGCCTCTGCCCGCGGCAGCACCCGGACGTCGATGCGGCGGTCGGCGCCAACCTCGGCGTTGCAGGCGGCTTCGACCGCGTCCTTGAAACCCTCAGGGAGTTCGGGCAGGTCAAAGTCCATACGTGCGGACAGCGGCTCCATGTTGCCGCCCGTCACCAGCGAGCCGTAGTCGCGGAAGACGACCCCGCACAGCACGTGCAGGCCAGAGTGCGTCCGCATCAGCGCGGTGCGCCGCTCGTCTTCGAGGGCGCCGCGGACGGGGGTACCCGGCGACGGCAGCGGGTCCCCGTCGGCCGGGATCAGGTAGAGGTCATCGCCCTTGCGTGCGCCCGCGATCCTCGTCTGGACGCCGCCCCACAGCAGTACGCCCTGATCGGGCGGCTGGCCGCCACCGCCGGGATAGAACGCCGACCGGTCGAGGACAATGCCTTCCTCACCGACGGACAGCACGTTTGCGTCCCATTCGCGGAGGGTCTGGTCGTCAAGCTCAAGGCGATGCGTACGCCATTGCGTCTCTGCCATGCGCCTGAGGTTAGCGCTGGCGAGCGGCCGATGCGGTTTCGACCTACCAGGGACCGTAGGGGCCCTGGTGGGTGCCGGGCCGGCTGCGCACCTGCTTGACCTTCGGCTTGACGTCGACCAGGTAGATCGCCGCCGCCACGAACGCGATGATCGGGAAGAAGCTCAGCAGCGCCAGGTACCCGATCGCGCCACCGACGCCGATCAGGAAGGCGAGGCCCAGGATGATCAGCCAGATCGGCTTCGTCTGCTTCCCGGCCGCCGTGAAGGACGCAGTCGGCTGCAAGATCGCATGGATGAAGGCCCAGGTCTCGACGACGAACGCGGCGAGCAGCAGGATCCAGAAGATGAAGTTAATGACAGTCAGGGCAGTCGGGTTGACAACCCCGAACGCTACCGAGTGAGCATTGATCACGGCGTCAGGCTACCTGTTCTCAGGCTGGGGCGGGAACTGATGGATCGTCCCGCCTTCGTGGTCTTCGGTGGCCGCTGGCCACGGCCCGGGTTCGTCGCCGGGCCAGGCGCTGTCATCCTCGGCGCTATCGCCCTCCTCGGCCTTCCAGTACAAGGAGTGGGCATCGCGCAGGTCCTCGTCGGTGCCAAGGTCGGCCGAGTCATTCGAAGGGGCCAGGGCAAGCCGCCTGGTCCCGGCGATCGCAGCCGGCCTGCGGTCGTCCGGCCAGACAAGGGCGGCTTCGTCCGGGTCAAGCCCGGTCTGGTCGTCCACAATGCTGGCCGTGTCGGCCCTGGTCATCGCCGTTGCCTTGCGGAACGACTCGTAGATCTCGATCAGCATCTGCTTCTGCCGCTCGGTCAGCTCGCCGTCAGTGAGGACGGCCTCCCGGACCACCGAGCCGGGCGGGCGGTCCTCCAGGAAGCCCGCCTGCACGTAGAGCGCCTCGGCCGAGATCCGCAGGCCCTTGGCGATCTGCTGGAGGATGTCGGCGCTCGGCCGGCGCAGGCCGCGCTCAATCTGGCTGAGGTACGGGTTGGAGATGCCCGCGGACTGGGCCAGCTGACGGAGCGAGATCTTGGCCTGCTCGCGCTGCTCACGGATATAGGCACCGATTGCGCTCACGTTCACCGGACTCATGGCACCAGTCTCACACCCTGTGCTTGCAGATGCAAACGGCCTGCTAACGCAGGTAAGCCGCGGTTACTGCCACCTGGTCGGGCGGATCTCGCCCACTACCCGGCCGCCGCCAAGGACCTCGGTGGCGGCCAGCCGGCGCAGCGCCGCCGCGTCGGCCCCCGGCTCGCGCTCGGCGCCGAGCTCGCGCAGGAGAGCCACGGTGACTGGCACCCGGCCTCGGGGCGCGCCATCATCGATCTTGAGCGCGCCTGCCCGGCCGTCGGCGAGGGCAAACCCGTCCACGCCCTCCGCGCCGCCCTTCAGCAGAAGGCCGGGTACGGCGTCCATGAGAAACCGCTCGGGCCGCGTGGTCCCGGACGTCCAGGCCGGATACGCCCGCATGGCATCGGCAACCGCGCGCTCGGGACTGCCCGGATCGGCCAGCGCGACCGCCCGGAAGGCCCGCGCCAGGCCGAGGACCGAGATGGCCATCAGCGGCGCACCGCAGCCATCGACCCCGATGGCGGCCACCGGCTCGCCGGCCAGCTCGCTGATCACCGCCCCGATCCGCTGCTGCAGCGGGTGCTCGGGCTCGGTATAGCTTTCGGTCGGCCACTGGTTGATCACGCAGGTGGCGAGCATCGCCGCGTGCTTGCCGCTGCAGTTCATGTGCACCCGGTCGGCGATCCCGCCGGCGAGGATGTGCTCGCGGCGCGCGTCCTCGTCCAGCGGGAGGTCGGGCGGGCACTGCAGGGCATCTTCGGTCAGTCCGGCGTCGGCCAGGATCTCCCGGACGCCGGTCACGTGGAAGTCCTCGCCCGAGTGGCTGGCCGCGGCCAGCGCCAGTAGCTTGCCGTCGAGTTGCAGGCCAGCGCGCAGCATGGCCGAGGCCTGCAGCGGCTTGTTCGACGAACGCGGGAACATCGGCTCCCTGATCGCGCCCGCCTCGACCAGGATCTGGCCGTCGGCAGCCAGTGCCACGGCGCTGCCCCGGTGCCGGGACTCGGTGAACCCGGACCTGACAACCTCCGCCAGGACCGGATTGTCAGCGGTGATCGGGCACCCCGAGCAGGTCGCGCGCGGCCTCGGGCGACATCGGCGGGCGCTGCGCCAATGTGGCAAGCGTGGCTGCGCGCTCGACGAGTTCGGCGTTGCTCGCGACGGGCCGGCCGCGGGAGAAGGTCACGGTGTCTTCCATGCCGACCCGCAGGTGCCCGCCGGCCGACAGCGCGGCCAGTATGACCGGCACGGTGCTCCGGCCGATCCCGGTGGCCGACCAGGTCGCCCCGGCCGGCAGCGCCGACACCGCCTGGACGAGCGTGGCGGCGTCGCCGGGCATCCCGCCCGGCACGCCCATGACGAGGTCACAGTGCACGTGGCCGCCCGCCGGCGGCCCCATCTCGCCGAGCAGCCGGTGCAGGGTCGCGATGTGACCGAAGTCGAACAGCTCGAATTCGGGAACGACGCCGTACTCCAGCGTCTTGGCGTACAGCTCCTTGATGAAGCCCCACGGATTCATGAAGACGTCGTCGCCGAAGTTGACGGTGCCGCAGGTCAGCGAGCACGCATCGGGGCGAGCGTCGAGCACCGCCAGCCGGTGCTCGTACGGGTCGGTCACCGCGCCGCCGGTTGAGAGCTGAATGATCAGGTCGGTCGACTCGCGCAGGGAAAATACGGTGTCGGTGAGCCGGCCAAGGTCGAGGGTCGGTCTCGCGTCGGCGTCCCTGATGTGGACGTGAATCACGGCCGCGCCGGCGGCGCGGCACTCCTTGGCCGCGATGACCAGCTCGTCCAGGGTGACCGGCAGGGCCGGTACCGCCGCCTTCTCGGACTCCGCGCCCGTCGGCGCGACGGTGATCAGCGTGGCCGGCCCGGCAGCCTTGGCGGGCCTGGCGCTGTCGTTCGTCATGACCGGATCAGTGCCTTCCTCGGTGGAGCAAACTGCCCGTTAAGGGCTACCGCAGTCTATGCCGACGCCGTCCGCCCGACCCCAGGGCCGGCCCGTGCGACAATGCCGTCTCGTGCGAGCAGTCGTTCAGCGTGCCAGCTCAGCGAGCGTGACGGTGGATGGCCGGGTGACCGGACGGCTGCCAGCGCCGGGACTGGTCGTGCTGGTGGGCGTCACTCACACCGACACGGCGGAGACCGCCGCCGCCCTGGCGCGCAAGATCTACCACCTGCGGATCCTGGCCGGCGAGCGGTCGGCGGCCGAGGTCGGCGCGCCGCTGCTGGTGATCAGCCAGTTCACCCTCTACGCCGATACTTCCAAGGGCCGGCGGCCAAGCTGGCAGGCTGCCGCGCCCGGCCCGGTCGCCGAGCCTCTGGTCGCAGCGTTCGCGGCCGCACTGACCGAACTCGGGGCCACGGTAGAGACCGGTGTCTTCGGCGCGCACATGGACGTCGAGCTGGTGAACGACGGTCCGATCACGCTCATCCTCGAGGCCTAGGACGAGATCCGCCTAGTCGCCGCCGAGCGCCCAGAACGAGCACTGATGCTCGGCCGCGAAGTCGCTTTCCGGCTGCGGCCGCGGCGGGACGAGGGACATCATCACCTGGCTGGCGGAGCTGAAGCCCGGCCAGGCGGGGACGGCAGGGGCCGATGGCACGCCCGACTTCGCGAAGCTCGTCCACTCCGCCCGCATGGCGGCCGCAAGCTGCTGCTGCTGAGCCGACAGGGTTCCGTGCGAGCCGGCGGGCAGGCCGAACAGGTACTGGAGCTCGGACGCGTGCGTGGCGCCGTAAGGGAAGCCCGGGCTGGGGTAGACGCTCGGCGCGTTCTCGTCGTTGAACTCGTAGGTGTAGGTCGGCACGTAGCGGGCCAGCGACTGATCGAGCAGCAGCGTCGGGCACGCGAAGATCGCGTCGGTCCCGACCGAGCTGAGCGCCAGCGCCGGGCTCGGGAAGTGGCTGAGCGGATACTTAACGGCGATGACGCCCGCGAGCTGCCGGGAGATGTGCAGCGTCGAGGCGATCATGGGCACGTAGTTGGCGGCGGTCACCGCGTCGCCCTCGAACGTCTGGAGGGCGACGAACAGCCGCCACTCGTCGTGGTTACCCCCGTCGATCACCGGCACGTGCGCGAAGTCCCCGCTCGCCAGGGCGGTTTTCAGCTGCTGGGTCACGACCAGGCCGTCGATGTCGGCCGACGCGCCCGACTGGTTCTCGGCCGCGAGGATCTTGGACACCGGAAGGCTGCGCAGGCACTGAGCGGTCTGGCTGGGGCAGCCTGCCTTGGCCGCGAACGCCCGTCCCGCCGCCTCCGCGCTCGAGAGTGACAGCGGGTACTCCGCGTACCCGCCGCTTTCTGCGATGGCCTTCGCGAACAGCCCGCGCGCGGTCGGCGAGATCAGCTGCAGCAGGACGCTCTGGCCGCCGGCCGATTCCCCGAAGATCGTGACGTTCGCCGGGTTGCCGCCGAAGGCGCGGATGTTGCGCTGCACCCACCGGAGGGCCGCCTGCTGGTCCATCAGTCCGTAGTCGCCGGACGGACCGCCGGGATGATCGGCCAGCGCGGGATGCGCGAGGAAACCGAGCGCTCCCAGCCGGTAGTTGATCGTCACGACGATCACGCCGTGGGCGACCAGGCCGCTCGGGTCGTAGTCGTCGCTCTCGCCGCCGACGAACCCGCCGCCGTGGATCCAGACCATGACCGGCAGGCCGGCGCGATGGGCGGCAGGCAAGAACACGTTGAGGTACAGGCAGTTCTCGGACATGCTGGCCCGGCCAAACACCCCGGCGGGCTGGGCGCAGTGTGGCGCGAATTCAGTTGCCGCGCGGATTCCCCGCCAGCGGGCCGCAGGTTGCGGCGGCTGCCAGCGCAGCGGGCCGACCGGGGGTGCCGCGTACGGGATGCCGAGGTACTCGTCGACAGGGCCCGTCGTGATGCCCCGGACCTCGCCGTCGGCGGTCGCCACGACGAGCGGAGGCAGCCGGTGATGCGCAGGGGCCGCCGGCTGGCTCGTGCAGGCAGCAACGCCGGCGACAAGCGCCCAGGCAGCTAGGACGGCCGCGAACCGGCGGACTGAGGCTGGCCGACGTGGGTGGCGTTCCCGCATCACCTAACTGTGGCAGCAGCGTCGGCGGACGAAAAGAAAGCAGGCGCCGGTAATTCGGGTTTTATCGGGGCGTCGCCGCATTCGCAGGCTGATCGTCCCCGGCGAGATGGCGGCGCGCGAAATCGAGCGACTCGGTCAGGTCCGCCTGGCGGTCCGCGAGGGTCGGCGCGCGATGCGTGCTGACCTCAAGCACGACAATCCCCTCGTACCCGGACGAGCTGAGCCAGCCGAGCAGTTCGGCGCAGGGCTGCGTGCCGCGGCCGGGCACCAGGTGCTCATCGGGCAGGCCCGGCTTGGATCCATCGCCCAGGTGGACGTGCGCCAGCCGGGCGCTCAGCTGCTTGGCCATGGCCAGCACGTCAGAATCCGAGACCGCCGCGTGGGAGACGTCCAGCGTCGCGTGCGGGCAGCTCATCTCGACCGGGTTCCAGTGCGGGGCGTAGGCGCCGACCTCGGTCTCGCCGCGCAGGAGCGGATACAGGTTCTCAACGGCGAAGGCGATGTCGCCGTCGGCCGACATCGCGGTGATGCCGGCCTCGAACTCCCTGGCGTACTCGCGCTGCCAGCGGAAAGGCGGGTGGACGACGACCACCTTCGCGCCGAGCGCCAGGGCCAGCTCGCGTGACTTCTCCAGCTTGAGCCAGGGATCACGGCCCCAGACTCGCTGGGTGATCAGCAGGTTCGGGGCGTGCACGGCCACGACCGGGATGCCGTGGTAGTCCGACAGTCGCCGCAGCACGTCAGCGTCCTGGCTGACCGGGTCGGCAGTCACCATGACCTCGAGCGCGTCGTAACCCAGCCGGGCCGCGGTCTCAAACGCGTCCGGCGCCCGCTCCGGGAACACCGAAGCCGTCGACAGCGCGACCTGGATGGCTGTCACCTAAGTGACCTGCGCAATCGGGTCTCCTTCTCCGGTCCGCTGGCGGGGGGTTCCATAGGGTCGCCCCCCGGGCGGTACCGCCCGCGATACTGCCAGCTTATGCCGCCTGCCGGCCGCCGGCCGCGCCGGACACCGACTGTCAGCGGCGGCGGATACGGTGCCACCATGGCTAGGACGGCGGCTCCCGCCCTCTACGAGTGCTCCGAGTGCGGCTGGCGGAGCAGCAAATGGGCCGGGCGGTGCGGGGAGTGCGAGGCGTGGGGCACGGTCGCCGAGCGGCTGCCCGATCAGCCGCCGACCCGGCCGCGTGCGCGAGCGCAGCTCAAGGCGGCTCAGCCGGGCATGGCCGCGCTGCCGATCGCCCAGGTGAACGCCGAGTCGGCGCGGGCGCGGCCGACCGGGATGGACGAGCTTGACCGGGTGCTGGGTGGTGGCCTCGTGCCCGGGGCCGTGGTGCTGCTGGCCGGCGAGCCGGGCGTCGGCAAGTCGACGCTGCTGCTCGAGGCCGGAGCGCTCGCGGCGGGGCACGGCCGGGTCCTGTACGTGACCGGCGAGGAGTCCGCCGCACAGGTACGGCTGCGTGCGGACCGGATCGGCGCGGTCAGCGACGACCTGTACCTGGCGGCGGAGACCGACTTCGGCGCGCTCCTCGGGCATGTGCAGGCGGTGGATCCAAGCCTGCTCATCGTCGACTCCGTGCAGACGGTCAGCGCCGCCGGGGTCGATGGCGTGCCCGGCGGCGTGACGCAGGTTCGCGAGGTCACGGCCGCGCTTACCGCGCTGGCCAAGCAGCGCAGCCTCACCATCGTGCTCGTCGGGCACGTCACCAAGGACGGCTCGGTCGCGGGCCCACGGACCCTCGAGCACCTCGTCGATGTCGTGCTGCAGTTCGAGGGCGACGCGCGCGGGCAGCTGCGGATGGTCAGGGCGCTGAAGAACCGATTCGGGCCGACCGACGAGGTGGGCTGCTTCGAGCTCGGCGAATACGGACTCGTCGGCCTGCCCGACCCGAGCGGGCTGTTCCTGTCGCAGCGGCATGACCCGGTGGCCGGCACCTGCGTCACCGTGACCCTCGAGGGCCGCCGCCCGCTGGTCGCCGAGGTGCAGACGCTGGTGTGCGAGGCGACGTCCGAGCCGCGCCGCGTCACCTCCGGCCTGGACTACGCGCGCGTCGGCATGGTGATCGCCGTGCTGCAACGGCGCGCGAACGTTCGGATCGGCAAGCACGACGTGTTCGCAGCCACGGTTGGCGGCGTCCGGCTCACCGAGCCATCGGTCGATCTGGCGCTCGGCCTGGCCATGGCGAGCGCCCAGTCCAACGTGAGCATCCCGGCGGACCTCGTGGCGATCGGCGAGGTGGGCCTGGCCGGCGAGATCCGGCGCGTCACCGGAGTGCAGCGGCGGATCGCCGAGGCCGAGCGCATGGGCTTTCGCCGGGCCATTGTCCCGGCCGGGTCCGGCGTGCTGCCAATCGCGCAGCGGGCAGCCGGCGAGCTCGCTTCCCAGCTTGAGGTCAGAGAGGCAACTGACATCAGGTCCGCAATCGCGGCCGCGCTCGGCGCGCGGTAACGGCACGGCCGGGCGACTAGACTGCACCCGAATACGCAGGGG
>DAIOWC010000121.1:15069-18376 GCA_036758685.1 Streptosporangiaceae bacterium
GCGTCCGGTAGGCAGGTGCTTGCGGTGACCGAAAGGCGAGACGAGCGGCGGCGCGCGGCGCTCGCACTAGTAGCGCCCGGCACAGCTCTGCGAGACGGTCTGGAGCGGATCGTGCGCGGCAATACGGGCGCGCTTATCGTCCTCGGCTACGACGAGGTGGTACGCGGCATCTGCTCCGGCGGCTTTGAGCTCATCGCCGACTTCTCGGCGACCCGGCTGCGCGAACTCGCCAAGATGGACGGCGCGATCGTCCTGGACACGCCGGGCGGGACGATCCTGCGCGCCGCGGTGCAGCTCGTGCCCGATCCCGATCTGCCGACGCAGGAGTCGGGGACGCGGCACCGCACCGCGGAGCGGGTGGCGCGGCAGACCGGTTTCCCCGTCATCACGGTCAGCAAGTCCATGCGCGTTATCGCGGTGTTCGCGGGCGGTGAGCGCTACGTGCTTGACGACTCCGCCGCGATCGTGGCGAGAGCACACCAGGCCCTGGCCATCCTCGAGCGGTACAAGCGCCGCCTCGACGTGGCCTCGGACACGCTGTCCGCGCTTGAGATCGAGGACCGGGCCACCATGCGCGACGTGACCGCGGTGGCCCAGTGCCTGGAGATGGTCAGCCGCATCGCCGACGAGATCTCCGGCTACATGATCGAGCTCGGCACCGACAGCGGCCTCATTGCGCTGCAGCTGGAGGAGATGACCGCCGGCGCGGGGCCGAGCCGCACGCTGCTCCTGCGCGACTACGCCCCGGCCGGGCGGCATGAGCAGGCGGTTAAGCCAGACGCCCTGCTGGCAGGCCTCAGCAGCGACGAGCTGCTCGATCTGGCCGCCGTGGCCGCCGCGGTCACGGCGGGTGCCACCGATGATCTCGAGGTGCCGGTGAGCCCGCGGGGGTACCGGCTGCTCGGGCGCATCCCCCGATTGCCACCGTCAGCGGCCGCGAGCCTGGTGGAGCACTTCGGCGGGCTGCAGAAGCTGCTGTCGGCGAGCGCCCAGGACCTGCGCCAGGTGCCCGGAATCAGCGCGCCGGAGGCAACTCAGGTCCGGGAGGGCTTGTCCCGGCTCGCCGAGTCCGCCCTCGTGGGTCGCTACTCCTAGCCGCCGGGCGCTCACCCGATCCGGAACGGCACTTCATTGCTAACGCCGGCGCCGTCCGTGGCCACGGCGGAGTAGCTCCCGCTGGCGGCCGCGGTACCGGGGCCGGGGCAGCCAGGTCCCGACCGCTGTCCGTCCCAGCCGATGGGCACAACGGTCGGGACGCCGCGCTGTAGCTCGGCGATCAGCGAAGCCTCGCCCTCGGCGCACTCGGCCGAACTCCAGATGACCAGGGGACCCGCCTTCACCTCGAGCCACACGTGCCTTGCCCCGATGTCGAACGTGCACGTCTGCGACGCCGTCGAGACAACGTCGACCTCGAACTCCGGGGTCTGCCTGATCGTGTAACTGGCCTGGCTGGAGAACAGGCTGAGCACGACATCTCCCGACGGGCACGGCCGGGGCGCGGCGAGGGCCGGGGTACTCTGCTGCCTCGCCGGGTGACTATCCGAATCGGTGCCGGGGCTGTGCTGGGCTCCGCCCGCCTTCGGGGGCTGCGATGGCGGAAGGTGCCCGTGGACCTGCCTGGTGGCCGCGGTATTGGCGGCGGGGGACGACCCTCCGAACGCCCCGGACAGTGCCCAGGTGATGAGGGCCAGCACCGACAGACTGACGACGAGCGCGATGAATCGCCGACGCCAGTAGGTCGATGCCGTGGGCCGGTCCGGCACGATCTGACGGACCGTAGTCGAACCCATACAGTGAGTATGCAAGAGCGAAAGCCCGGTCGGGGGCCAAGACCCGCCGGCCCCTCGAAAACTCAGCCGGCCCGAGCCGGCGAGACCGCGCCCGGGCGCGGGTGCTTCGAGCGGCTTGCCCTGGTTCCTGGCGGGCCGAGGTGTCGGCGGCGGCGGCCGTGCGACGATCGGAGCACCATGACGTCCCCTTATCTCGCACCAGTGCGCCGATGGTACGACGCGAACGCCAGGGACCTGCCGTGGCGCGAGCCGAGTGCGACGCCGTGGTCGGTGCTCGTGAGCGAGGTCATGCTGCAGCAAACGCCCGTGCCGCGGGTGCTGCCGGCCTACGCCGCCTGGCTGGCCCGCTGGCCGACACCGGCGGCGCTCGCCGCCGCGAGCGCGGCCGATGCGGTCAGGCAGTGGGACCGGCTGGGTTATCCGCGCCGGGCCGTGCGCCTGCATGCCACGGCCGGGCTGCTGATGACCCGTTATGCCGGCCAGGTGCCGTCGGCAATCGAGGATCTGCGGAGCCTGCCGGGGATCGGCTCCTACACTGCGGCGGCCGTGGCGAGCTTCGCGTTCGGCCAGCGGCACGCGGTGCTCGACACCAACGTCCGGCGCGTGCTGGCCAGGCTTGTTCGCGGCGATGCTCAGCCGGGGCCGAGCCAGTCGGCGGCCGAGCGGGCCCTAGCCGAGTCGCTCCTGCCGGCGAGCGGGCCCGAGGCGGCCAGGTGGTCGGTGGCGGTCATGGAACTCGGCGCCCTAGTCTGCACGGCCGCCCGTCCGCGCTGCCCGGAGTGCCCGCTGGCGGGCCGGTGCGAGTGGCTGCGCAACGGCTGCCCGCCGGCCCTGGCCCCGCGCGCGGCCCAGGGCTACGCGGGCACAGACAGGCAGTGCCGCGGGCGGCTGCTGGCCGTGCTGCGGGCGGCGCCTGGCCCGGTACCGCCTGGCGCCCTGGAGACCGCCTGGCACGACGAAGGGCAGCAAGCCCGCTGTCTTGCTGCCCTGATCGCCGATGGTCTTGTCGCCCGGTGCGCAGATGGATCTTTCGCGCTGCCGGGCGACGAACCGGGTTAGTCGGACGCCGTTGCTGTCGCCCCGCTCGCGCCGGCCTTGCTCTCCACCGCTTCCGCCGGAGGGGCGTCCGGCACCTCGGCCGGCTTGGTGACGCCGCGGAAGACGAACTTCTCGTCTTCGCCCTGGCCCTCAGTGTCGACGATGATGATCTGACCGGCCTTCAGCTCACCGAAGAGGATCTTCTCCGACAGGTGATCCTCGATCTCGCGCTGGATCGTCCGCCGGAGCGGCCGGGCGCCGAGGACCGGGTCGTAGCCCTTCTTCGACAGCAGCGTCTTGGCCGCCGGCCGAAGCTCGATCCCCATGTCGCGGTCGCGCAGCCGCTCGTCCACCTTCGTGATCATCAGGTCGACGATCTCGAAGATCTCCTCCTGGCTGAGCTGGTGGAAGACGATCACGTCATCGACACGGTTCAGGAACTCGGGCCGGAAGTGCTGCTTGAGCTCCTCGCCGACCTT
>DAIOWC010000122.1:0-18273 GCA_036758685.1 Streptosporangiaceae bacterium
TGGGCCGCGTTGAGGATGGCCAGCCGGTCCACGACCTCGGGGTGGTTCATCGCGGTGGCCCAGGCGATGGATCCGCCCCAGTCGTGACCGACCAGCAGAGCGGACTCGTAGCCGCGCTCGTGGATCAGATCACGGATGTCGGCCGCCAGCTTGGCGGTGTCATAGGCGGCGACGCCGTCCGGCTTCGACGACAGGTTGTAGCCGCGCGTGTCGGGTGCGACGACGCGGAATCCCGCGGCTGCAATCGGTTGGATCTGCAGGCGCCAGCCGAACCAGAACTCGGGGAAGCCGTGCAGCAGAACGATCAGGGGTCCCTCGCCGGCCTCGACGTAGTGGAGGCGCTGATCGCCGATCTCGGCGTAGCCCTCGCGAAGTTCGCTGCTTGCGGAGTCTGCGGTTGCGTTCATTACCGCCTCCCTGGGGTTGTAGTCAGGGATGCGTTCCGGGTATCTGCGGCTTTACCCAGCCCACGCTAACACCCTCGAAATCGGCCTACTCCATGAGTGGGGTGTGGCCGACTGAGGACAGTTTGTCGGGGTTGCCGACAAAGTAGATCGATGTGATGACGCCGGACTCCGACGTCACCGCCATCACGTGCCGGGTAGCGTCACCGGCCGAGAGGATCGCGCCGGCGTGGCCGCCGACGATGGCCGGCCGGCTTGCCAGGTGGCCGTCGCGGCGGGCGACGCCTACGAGGAGACGGGCCACCCGGTCGGAACCGACGACCGGGCGGCGAGCGGCCCGGCGGTTCGGACCACCGTCAGTAACGCATACGACCTGTGGCGCCAGGCGGGCGGCAACCTCGTTCACATCGCCGGAAGCCAGCGCCCGGAGCAGACCGCTGACGAGCGCCCGGTCGGCCGGAGCGGTCCGATTGGGCTGCTTGTCCGGCCGGAGCCTGCGGCGGGCCCGGCTGGCGATCTGCCGGCATGCGGCCTCGGAGCGTCCCACCGTGGTGGCGATCTCCGCGTACGGCACATCGAACACGTCCGCCAGTACGAAGACCGCCCGTTCGACCGGAGCCAGCTGATCGAGCAGCACCAGGAAGCCGAGAGTCAGGGAGTCGGACAGCTCGGCTGCGCTCTCCGGACTGGGGTCAGTCACGATCGGCTCAGGCAGCCACGGCCCGGGGTAGACCTCACGGGTCCTGGCCGCTGACCGGAGCCGGTCGAGGCAAAGGCGGGTGGCCGCGGTGACCAGCCAGGCCTCGGCGTTGGCGATGTGCTCGCCGCCGGCTGCCTGCCAGCGCAGCCAGGTGTCCTGGGCGATGTCGTCGGCGTCGGCGAGGGTGCCCAGCATCCGATAAGCCAGGCCGCGGATCCGGGGCCTGGCCGCCTCGAATGGATCCTGGCTCACGTCGCTGCGGATACCGGGACGGCTTGGACCGCGCGGAGCGCGGCAGCTTGCCCGCTGGCCAGTGCCGCGTCGGCGAGGAGACCCGTCGGCCCGACCCAGTCGCCGGCCAGGTAGACGCCCGGCAGTCCGGTGGCGTCGATCGCCGGCCGGCCACCGAGTCCGCCGCGCTCCGCAATCGGTGCCGCGCCAGCGACGACCATACGGGCAAGGAATTGGCTGGTCACAACGTCTTCCTCCCGAAAACCGGCACTCGCCAGATGGGTTTCGAGTGCGGCCAGGTCCGCTTCGGCCTGGGTCGCACCATAACGGACCGCACCGACGACCGCCTGACCCGCTGGCGCCTGGCGGGCAGGCGGCGACTGGACCGTCGCGTACACGGGGACGTCAATACCGACGACATAGCCCGGGTCCGGGACCCGCCGCAGGCCGGCGTCGAGGCAGGCGGCCGTCACTTCGGGACCGAGGTCGCCCCAGCCAGGGTCGGCGGGCAGTAGCCTCATGGCCGTCGACGGGCGGCCGACAGCGATGACCACCGACTCGGCGACAAGCGGACCGCTGGTCGTGGTCACCTCGACCTGGCCGGCAGCGGAGCTGACGCCCGTTACCCTGATCCCGGTGCACACCTCGCAGCGGGCGGCGAGTCCCTCGGTGAGCTGGGCCCAGCCGTCGTCAAGGTACACAACCCCGCGCGCCGCCTGCTGCAACTGGGCGACTGCGGCATCGGCGCCAAAGGTGTTCATGTCCGAGGCGTAGGTGGTCAGCCGGATAAGCGCAGTCAACGCGGCGGCGGCCGCAGGCCGCAGGCCGGCGTCGGCGATCCACTGCGACACCGAGGCGCCGGCGTGCCGCTGCGGATGCAGCCGGGGCAGGAGCGCCAGAAGCGCGGCGAGATCCTGCTTGTCTTCCGGGTCGAGGAGCGTGGTGCGTTGCAGCGAGTCGGGGCTCAGCGGCATGAGGTGGAGTTCGCCGCCGGCAAGAGCCTGGTAGCGAGCGAGTGGCGGCGAGCTGCCCTGCGGCTCGATCCCCAGGCTGCGCAGGACCTCCCACCCCGCGCCACCCTTGTACAAAGCGTGAACCCCCCGGTTGAACACGAAACCGTCGGTCCTGGTGACCCGCGCCCGGCCGCCCGGGACGTGGGCTTCAAGCACGAGCGTCGCGCACCCGGCTTTGGCTGCGGTGGCTCCGGCGGCCAGTCCCGCCAGGCCGGCGCCGATCACGATCACATCCCAGTCAGTGCTCATACCGCTCAGACGGACGGGCCGGCCAGACTGTGACAGCTCAGGTCGCGGCGGTAGCGAGTACCAGCGGCAGGACGGCCATGGCACCGGCTTCGCGCAGGCGCATCGCCGCGACCGTCATCGTCCACCCGGTCTCGACCCGGTCGTCCACCAGCAGCACGGGCGCGTCGAGCCGGGCCAGCTCGGCGCGCATTGTTTCGGGCACCGCGACGCTGGTCCAGACTGCGCGCAGGCGCTGGGCACTGTTGTGCTGGCCAGCGGATATGGCCGGCCCGGCAGTCTCGAGCGGACCGAGGTAAGTCATCCGGCCGATCGCCGCGATCTGGCTGGCCAGGCTCGCGATGAGCAGCGGCCTGGTACGCGACGGCATCGCGATGACAGCCGAGGGCCGCTGGGCCCAGTCCCACGCGGCCAGCACCTTGACCATTGCCGGGACTATGTCGTCGGGCACCGGTCCGTCCGGCTCCCGGTCGAGCACCGCACGCAGCCTGGGTCCCCAGCCGAGGTCGGTCAGCCGGCCCAGGGCCCGGCCCGGCTCGGCCGCCATGTCCGCCCCGATTTTCCCCGCGATGTCGATCCCGAGCTCGCGCATGCCGGTCGGCCACATCTTGCGCGGCGGGATCTCGGTACCGGGACGCTGCAGATGGTCGCCCGCCGCGCGGGCCGCGGTCTCGGTCACTACACCCGGCCAACGGCGGCCAGTGCAGTTGTCGCAGCGCCCGCACGGCGCGGCCGCCGGATCGTCGAGCTGCCGCCGGAGGTACTCCATCCGGCACTCCGCCGTGGCGATATAGCCGAGCATGGCCTGCTGCTCCTTGGCTCGCTCGGCGGCGACGCGGGCGTAGCGGTCGGCGTCGTACTCCCACGGCTGCCCCGTCGCGGTCCAGCCGCCGGTGACCCGGCTGACCGCGCCGTCGACATCGAGAACCTTGAGCATCGTTTCCAGCCGGTTCCGCGACAGGTCGACACTGGCCTCGAGCGCCGCGGTCGACATGGGCCGGCCGGCCTCGGCCAGTACGGCCAGCGTGCGGCGCACGAGCGGCTCCGCCGGGAAAGCCAGGGATCCGAAGTACGCCCAGATGTCGGCGTCCTCCCGGCCCGGGAGCAGGATCACGTCGGCGCGGTCGACCGCCCGGCCAGCGCGCCCGATCTGCTGGTAGTAGGCGATGGGCGACTGCGGCGCCCCGAGGTGGACGACAAAGCCGAGGTCGGGCTTGTCGAACCCCATGCCCAGGGCGCTGGTCGCGACCAGGGCCTTGAGCTCACCTGCCAGCAGCGCTTCCTCGGCCGCCAGCCGGTCGGCGGGATCATCCTGGCCGGTGTAGGACGCGACGTTGAGACCCTCGCCGCGCAGGAAGGTCGCGGTCTCACGGGCCGCGGCGACGGTGAGCGTATACACGATGCCCGAGCCCGGCAGCTCGGCCAGATGGTCGGCCAGCCAGGCCAGGCGCTGCTGGGCCGCCGGCAGCGCGACGACGGCCAGATGGAGGCTGTCGCGGTCCAGGGGCCCGCGCAGGATCAGGGTCTCACCGTCGTAGCCCGCGCCCAGCTGCTCGGCGACGTCACGGCTGACGCGCTCGTTCGCGGTCGCGGTCGTCGCCAGCACGGGCACGCCCGGCGGCAGTCCGGCCAGCAGCGTCCGCAGCCGACGGTAATCGGGCCTGAAGTCATGCCCCCAGTCGGAGATGCAGTGGGCCTCGTCCACCACGAGCAGTCCGGCCGAGGCGATCAGCTTCGGCAGCACCAGGTCGCGGAAGCTGGGGTTGTTCAGGCGTTCCGGGCTTACCAGCAGGACGTCCACCTGCCCGGCCGCCACCTCGGCGTAGACCTCGTCCCACTGCTCGACATTGACCGAGTTGACGGTCCGAGCGCGGATCCCCGCCCGCTCGGCGGCCGCGATCTGGTTGCGCATGAGCGCCAGGAGCGGCGAGACGATGACCGACGGGCCAGCGCCCCTGGCCCGCAGCAGAGCGGTCGCCGCGAAATAGACCGCTGACTTGCCCCACCCGGTTCGCTGCACGACCAGCGCGCGAACGCGATCTTCCACCAGTGCGCGGATCGCCGTCCATTGGTCATCCCGCAGCCGCGCGTCCGGGCCCGCGAGTACCCGGAGGCAGGCCTCCGCCTCGGCGCGCATCGAGTCAGCCAGCTTCGGTTCGCCAGTCATGCCGCCTTTAGTATCAGCCACCGCCGACAACTGCCCACCGTTCGCCCGGACGATAGGTTGTGCAGGATGAGCATCCGGCCGGCCCAGCTACCTCGCTCAACACCGTCGGAGCTGGGCATCGAGCCCACTCGCATCGCCGGTTTCCTCGACGCCGTTGACCAGGCCGGGCTGGACTTCCACTCACTCATGATCCTGCGGCACGGCGCCGTCGCGGCCGAAGGCTGGTGGGCTCCCTACCGCGCCGAGGACATCCAGCTGCTGTACTCGGTGTCGAAGACGTTCCTGGCCATGGCGGTGGGGATCGCCGTCGGTGAGGGGCGGCTGGCGGTCGAGGACCTCGTCGCCGATCTGCTGCCTGACCTGGTGCCGCGGCCGCTGCCCGATCACCTCAGGCGGCTGCGCGTCCGCCACCTGCTGTCGATGGCGAGCGGGCATACCGGCGAGACCCTGGCCCAGATCGTGACGATGGGCCCGGATCCCGTCCGTAACTTCCTGGCCCTCGCGCCGCAGGAACCGCCCGGCAGCGTCTTCGCCTACAACCAGGGCAACCCGCTGACGCTGTCGCACATCATCACCGCGCTGACCGGCCAGCGGGTGGTCGACTACCTCCGACCCCGGCTGTTCGATCCGCTCGGCATCGAGCAGGCGGAGTGGCTCACTACCCCGAACGGGATCGATCAGGGATTCTCCGGCCTGCACGTGACCACGGAGTCGGTGGCCAAGCTCGGCCAGCTGCTGCTGCAGGGCGGCCGGTGGGGTGACAGCCAGCTCGTGCCCGCCGACTTTGTGGCCGACGGCCGGCTGCCGCAGATCGGGAACTCGCGCCAGCAGACGAATCCGGACTGGCGCCAGGGCTACGGATACCAGGTGTGGATGTGCCGGCATGGCGCGCAGCGAGCCGACGGGGCGTTCGGGCAGTTCTCGATCGTCCTGCCTGATCTGGACGCGGTCATCGCCTGCACGGCGCAGATCATCGACATGCAGCAGCAGCTCGACCTCATCTGGGCGCACTTGCTGCCGGCGTTCCATGACGGCCCGCTGCCGGGCGGAGCGGCCGGCCAGCGGCTGGCGGAGCGCTTGTCCTGGCTGTCCACACCGCGCGTCCCCGCGGGCGCGCCTGGTCCGGCTGAGGCGCTCGAGTTGTCACCGGCCAGGACCGACGGCCCGTTCTTCAGGCGGATCGAGCGTGTCCGCATCGAGCCGCTGCCCGGCGGCAGCCGGCTGGTGCTGACGGTGAGCGGCGAGAGCTACGCCTTCGACGTACAGGACGGTCAGTTCGCGGACGGAGTACTCGCGGGGCTGGACTCCCCGTTCCCGGAAGTATCGGTGACCGCGGGATGGGTCTCGGCCGGGGAGTATCGCGCGGAGATCGTGTCGCGGCGCACGCCGCACCGGCTGCGGCTGCGGGTCGAGCCGGGCGCCGTCGGAGGTCAGCCGGAGCTGTCGCTCGACTGGCTCGCAGCGCCCCTGGCCCTCTGATGGGCGCTGACGGTTCGTACCTTGACCTGGACCGGGACGCCTGGCGCAGGCTGCGGGGCGGGGCCGCGCCGCCGCAGCCGGTCGGCCCGATCGGGCGCAGCGAGGTCGAGGACATCTACCTCCCGCTCAGCCGGCTGGTGCAGCTCTACTACGAGGAAGGCGCCCGGCGGCGCCAGGCCGTCGCGGCGTTCCTCGGCGAGCAGGCTCGCGCCGTGCCGTTCATCGTCGCCGTGGCCGGCAGCGTTGCCGTCGGCAAGTCCGTGACCGCGCGCGTGCTCAGGACGCTGATCGAGCACTGGCCGCAGCGGCCGCGCGCGGCGCTCGTGACGACTGACAACTTCCTCTACCCCAACGCGGTCCTCCAGGAGCGCGGCCTGATGGACCGCAAGGGCTTCCCTGAGTCCTATGACCGGCGAGCGCTGCTGCAGTTCGTCATGGATGTGAAGGCCGGTGTGCCGGAGGTATCGGCTCCGGTCTACTCGCATGCGGCTTATGACATCGTCCAGGGCGAGAGCCAGACTGTGCAGCGGCCCGACGTGCTCATCCTCGAGGGCATCAATGTGCTGCAGCCCGGTCCGGCGGATTCCCTCGCACTGGCGGACTTCATCGATTTCTCCGTCTACGTCGATGCTGAGGCGGACGACATCCGGCAGTGGTTCCTCGTGCGGCTGCGAGCGCTGCGGGAGGCGGCCCGGACCGATCCGAGCTCCGTGTTCCGGCCGCTGACCGAGGCCAGCGACGCTGACTTCGATGCGTTCGGCAACGAGGTGTGGAAGACCATCAACGAGGTCAACCTGATCGAGAACATCGAGCCGACCCGGATCAGGGCGACCATTGTCCTCCGCAAGGCCGCCGATCACTCGGTGAGCAGGGTCCGCCTGCGCCGCTTCTGAGCCGGGCGCGGGAACCGCCCAGCGCCTTCGCGCCGCCACGCAATCCGCCCTGGAATCGAACTGGGGCCGAGATTCAGCGCCGGCCCTGGACGGCGGCGATGATGGCGACGACGCCGATCGGGATAAGGGCCAACGCCATCAGCGGCGAGTGCCCGCCGGTGATCGCAGCCATGATGATGATGAAGAGGACGCACAGGCCGGTCAGGAGGTAGCCCTGCCAGGTCTGGGGGCGGTAGCCGTACCCGAACCGCTTGCGGCCGAACCAGGGCCTGCCCTGGCCGCCGGATTGCTGGCTGAACGGGTCGTTGTCGGTCATGCTCCTCGTTTCTTCCTTCCCCTAACAGCGCGGCCCGGCCGTCATGCCGAGGCCGGCCGGATGAACAGCCCCGCAACCTTGCCGTCGCGGTCCAAACTCACTCGCCCGGTCCGCTCGCCCGCTTCGAAATGCAGCGGTATGTCCACAACGGTGAAGTCGGCGGCTGGGTAGGCGAGCGCCTCGCCCATCCGCTCGAAACTGCCGATCATGCCGATCGTCTGAGCCCAGCCCGCGGCGAGGCGTTCCGCATCGAGGCGGGTTCGCATCGTTTCGCCGAAGTCACGGCGCGCCTCTTCCCAGCGCCCGGCGGCCATGTCGGCAAAGATCATGATCGCCGTGTCGGTCGCTCCGGGCAGCACGGAGCGGCTCATCGGGGCTCCCGTCCGGGGATCGACCGGCCGTCCGAAGCGCTGGAACGCCGCCTGCCTGGTGGTCTCCAGCACATCCCCGATCTCCCTCCAGCTGTGCCCGGTCGCCCGTGCCCGGTCGACGGCCTGCTGCAGCTCCGCCTCCGCGGTCGCCACCTGCTGACGCGCCGTCCCGATGCCTGCCAGTGCTGATTGCGGGCCAGACTGGCCGCTCGCCGCGGCCGCACCAGATTCCGTGCCGACCATCACGTCAAGGCTGTCATGACGCTTCGGATCTGTCAATTCTGCGTTTACGATGCTCGCACGCGTCGCGTTGTCACGGCTGCGCAGACGCCGGGCAGCGCTCCGGCAGGTGGCGTTGCAGTACTGCTGCGGGCGGCCCTTGCCCCGCCTGACGGGCAGCAGGCGACCGCACGCCGCGCATGCCGACGCTGCTTCGATCTCTCGCATCAATCCGCCTTGTCAATTACGTGCCCAGGGCATGGTCGCACGAAAAAGGCTTTCGTGTCGAGGCCGAACGGCACGTAATTAACCGTGCGAGCCGGCGAGCAGCTAGCTGGCCAGGGACTGGTCGAGCCAGGCGCGCAGGGTATCGACGGGCGCCGCGCCCACCTGACGCGCGATGACCTTGCCGTCGCGCAGCAGCATCAGCGTGGGGATCGACTGGATGCCAAATCGCTGCTGCAGGCGCGGCGACTCATCCACGTTGACCTTGACCAGCTTGATCCGGCCCGCGCGCTCACCGGCGAGTTGCTCGAGCGCCGGGCTGACCATCCGGCATGGCCCGCACCACGGAGCCCACAGATCCACCAGGACGGGAACGGGCGACTTCTCGGCGACCTCGGCGAAGCCGTCGTCGCTCGTGTTCACGATCCACTGAAGCGGCTCATGACAGTTGCCGCAGCGGGGCGTACCGGACGCGGCGGCGGGCACGCGGTTCCTGCGCCCGCAGTGCGCGCATTTGATCAGCTCATCGGCCATGGTTCGTGCCTGCCGCGGGGTCTACAGAGGGTGGCGCTCGGATTCCACCAGCGTAG
Organism: Streptosporangiaceae bacterium; assembly: GCA_036758685.1. Taxonomy (GTDB): domain Bacteria; phylum Actinomycetota; class Actinomycetes; order Streptosporangiales; family Streptosporangiaceae; genus JAJYUU01. The sequence goes on from DAIOWC010000122.1 coordinate 8,855, forward strand.
CGGGCGAACCCGGAGTCGCCAGCTTCCGAGAGCGCTTGCAGGTCGGATCACGGGTGAAGCTCGCCGGCCAGGGCCCGGTCCAGATTGGTGGCCGCGCTGATCAGGGCCAGATGGGTGAATGCCTGCGGGAAGTTGCCCCTGGCCTCTCCGGCCGGGCCGATCTCCTCGGCGAACAGGCCCACGTGATTTGCGTGGGTGAGCATCTTCTCGAACACGTACCGGCTCTCGGTGATGCGCCCGGCCCGGGTCAGCGCCTCCACGTACCAGAACGAGCACAGGTTGAACGTGCCCTCGCTGCCCGGCAGTCCGTCCGAGCCGTCGGGCTCGTAGCGCCGGACCAGGCTGTCGCTGACCAGCTCCTCGCCGACCCGGTCCAGGGTGGCGAGGAATCGCGGGTCGCTCGGGCCCGCGAATTTGACCAGCGGCATCACGAGCACCGAGGCGTCGAGCGTAGTGCCGCCGAGCTGCCCGACGTAGGCGCGGCGGTCCGCGCTCCAGCCCTGCCGTTGCACCGTGTGGTAGGCCGCGCCTGCCGCCTCCCGCCAGCGGTCGATCGGGCCGGGCAGACCGCGCTGGCGGGTAATCCGCGTCGCCCGCTCGAACGCCACCCACGTCATCAGCGCCGAGTATGTGCTCCGGCGGCGGCCGCCCCGGCTCTCCCAGATCCCGTCGTCGGGCTGCTGCCAGTTCTTCTCCAGCCACTCGAGCTGCCGGCCCAGCGCCTCCCATAGCTCGTAGCCGATCGGCCGCGCGTACTTGTTGTACAGGTACACCGAGTCCATCAGCTCGCCGTAGATGTCCAGCTGCAACTGCTCGGCGGCCGAGTTCCCCACCCGTACCGGCCGCGAGCCCTTGTATCCGTCGAGGTGGTCCAGGGTCGACTCGGGCACGTCCGGGTCGCCGTCGATCGTGTACAGGACCCGCAGGCCCTTATCGGCCGGCGCCTCCTTGCAGCGCGCCTCCAGCCAGGTCATGAACCCGGCTGCCTCGTCGGTGAAGCCCAGCCGCATCAGCCCGTACACCGTGAACGCCGCATCCCGGATCCAGGTGTAGCGGTAGTCCCAGTTGCGGACGCCACCCGGCGACTCGGGCAGCGAGGTAGTCGGCGCGGCGATCAGCGCACCCGTCGGCTCGTGGACCAGCAGCTTGAGCATCAGGGCCGACCGCTCGACCACCTCCCGGTACCGCCCCTGGTACCGCGACCGGCGCAGCCACTCATGCCAGTGCGCCACCGTGTAGTCCAGCAGCCGGTCGACCTCGCCTTCAGCCGGCGGCTCCGGCTGACCGCTCCACTCCAGCAGCAGATCCAGCCGCTCCCCCTGCGCGAGAGTCACCAGCGCGACGGCGGCCTTCCCGACCACCGAGAACTGGTGGCTGGACCGCAGCACCAGCTCATCAACGGATCCCGGGCAGCTGAACACCGCGCCGCCGTGCTCAGGCGCATGCACGTCGTGGTCCTTCCGGCCGAAATCAAACGCTGGCCGGCAGGTGACCGTGAACCTGGCCTCCCCCCGGACCGCCTGGAGCCGACGAACGAGCAGGTGCCGGCGCTGCATCGGCGGGCCGCCCTGCTGGCGCGGAACCATGAAGTCGACTACCTCGCCGACCGAGTCGGCTCCCAGGAACCTCGTCACCAGAACGTTCGAATCGGGCATGTACAGCTGCCTCGTCCGCCGGGACCCGCACGAGACCGCGAAGCTGCCGCCCCGGTCAGCGTCGAGCAGAGACCCGAACACCGCCGACGAGTCGAACCGCGGCAGGCAGCACCAGTCGATCGTCCCGTCCGTGGCCACCAGCGCCACGGTGTTCAAGTCGCCGATGACGGCATGATCCTCGATGGCCGGGTAGCGATCAGCCACGTCAACCCCCTGTCCGACCGCTCCACGATGGCACACCGGCAGGACGCCACCGTGCCTGAGGGTGGCCAGAAAGTAGCCGGGTACTAACAGGCAGTAGCGCATGGCCTGTGCCCAATTAGTCATAGATTGGGGTTTGCGATGGCTGCTAATGATCCGTTTTACCGACTTCCGCAGGTACCGAGTTTCACGCTCACCAGCAGCGACGTCTCCGACGGCCAGCAATTGTCGCCGCCTCAGATGTCTGGCATCTTCGGTGTTCCGGGCGGCACGGACACTTCACCCCAGCTGTCGTGGTCAGGTGCTCCGGCCGGAACGAAGAGCTACACCGTGACCATGTACGACCCCGACGCGCCGAGCGGTTCCGGCCTCTGGCACTGGGCAGTGGCCGACATCCCGTCCTCGGTGACCGAACTGCCCGAAGGTGCTGGCAGCCGCGCTTCCGACCGGCTGCCTGACGGCGCCTTCCAGCTACAGAACGACGCGCGAATGGCCTGCTTCCTCGGTGGCGCGCCCCCGCCCGGAGACAGCCCGCACCGCTACTCCATCGTCGTCGACGCCCTGAACATCGACCACGTGGCGGAGCTCGGCGTGAAGCCCGAGTCAACCCCCGCGATGATGGGCTTCTATGTGAACGCCGGCGGCCACCTCCTCGGACGGGCGGTCATCACTCCCGTCGGGCAGGTGCCGGCCGCCTGACGCACGCCTCCTCAGTCCAGCGGCGAGTGCACGGCGGGCGTGAGCAGGGCCGTCAGCGCGGCGATGTCATCGAGGGTGTCAAGGCTGAGGACGGCGTTCTCGATCGCCTTCTGGCGCTCGGCCGAGACAGCCCGGCGCGTCAGCTTGGCGTACTTCTCGCGGATGTCCGCGTTCGTCAGGTTGCGGTCGCCGGTGCCGCGCGGATGCACGACCTTGGCGGCCCGGGTGCTCCCGTCCTTGAAGGTCAGGCGCACCTGGGTCGTGAGCCGCTCATCGGCCGGGAGGTTGTCGTAGGCCCGCTCGTGATGCGTGACCGTCCGGTCGATCAGGGCCCAGACGTCATCGCTGTTGACCCGCTCCTGCGTGAACTGGTCGACCAGCACGTCGCCGTCCAGAAAAGCCACCGCGACGACGTAGGCCACGTTCATCTGGGCGCCGATCACCTGGATCGGGCGCTCCGCCTTCCACCCGCCGTGCGCGTAGGCGGCCTCGCCCATGTCGATGTCGATCCGCTGGATCTGGCTGACGTCGATCTTCGGCCGCAGCTCGAGGGCCGCGTCGATCGCGGCGTGCAGCAGTCCCATGGCCGAGTACGGCTTGACCGCGATGCGCTCGGTCTCCCACAGGTTGCCGAGCCCCGCATAGATCTCCTCCGGGTAGGTGCGGTGGCACTCCCCGAAAACGGCCAGCCAGCCACCGTAGGGGCGCTCGAACACCCGCTTGATGCCGACGTAGCCCGATGCCGCGAGGGCGGCAGCGGTGAGGCCGTTGCGCGAGGCGAAGCCGTGCTGCATGCGCTTGACCATCGACTCGTACATCGCCGACATGAGCCCGCAGGACTGGGTCGCCGCCATGCCGAAGGCGTCCTCGAACCCGGCCGCGTCCAGTCCGTACAGGCATCCCGCGGCAGCGGCCGCGGCAATGGGACCGAAGACCACGCCCGAATGCCACCCACGGGACAGCATGTCCAGGCCGCCGAGGGCCTGGCCGACCCGCGGGCCGGTCTCGTAGCCGAGGATGGCGCCGAGCAGGAAGCTCTCGCCGGACACGCGGCCGATGCGCGGAGCGGCCGCGAGCATCGCCGGCAGGACGAGCGAGTTGCTGTGCAGCGGCGCCAGCGGATGGTAGTCGTCAAGCTCGAACCCCTGAATGAAGCTGGAGTTCAGCATGGCCGCCGATGTAGCGCTGGTAGCCAGGCCGTCCCAGCCGATCAGCTCTGAGTCCCCGGCGTGGTCGAGAGCGGTCACGCCCTTGACGCCAATGCGGGAGACGGGAAGCTGCGCACCGACGAGGGCGCACGCGACGCCGTCGAGCACCAGGTGCCGGGCCCGGTCCCGGACCGACGCGGGCACGTCGTCGAACGTCGTCTTCGCGACCCACGTCGCCAGCCGCCCGGTCGGGCCGGACGGATCCGTGGCGGGACGGTCGGTTTTTCCCTTGCTGGAAGTAGCCATGGCACCCTGCATGTGCCCAAACTTCCGTCAAGGCTCAGCCGGGAAAGCGCCCTCTTTTCGTCACGACGCGAGGAACCTTTGCACCTGCTTGTCGGCGTCGCGGCTCTCGAGTCTAGGTGCGGGCGACCGCCAGCCCCGCGTAGCTCGTTCCCGCCTCGAGGGTTGTCTCGGCGGCGCGGCGCGGCCAGTATGCGAGCGCCAGCAGCGCGAGCAGCGGCCCGGTGTTGGGATCGGTCCCCGAGCCGGTCAGGATCCCGCCGAGATTCTCCGGCACGACCCAGATGAGCAGCGCCAGGCCGACGGCTATCACCAGGGCGGGCCTGGTGATCGACGGCACGAACACTGAGCCGGCGACCACGCCCAGCACCGCGGCGAGCGCCAGGTCCGTGACAACACCGTGGCCGACCAGGGCGGTGCCGGCCGTCCGGTCGAGGGCGGCGAGCCAGCCGGGCTCGCCGGACTGCGTGCCCAGGACCGCGTCGGCCACCGCGTCCGGCGGCCGGTAGGCAGGTCCGAGGCACTGCACGGCCAGCGCGCCCCAGAGCACCAGCCAGGCCAGCTGCGGGGCGAGGGTTCCCGCCGGGCCGCGGAACGCGACGGCCGAGCTGTCCCCGTCGGGCCGGCCGGGCCACAGCAGCACCGCCAGCAGAGCGTAGATGATCACGGCCCCCGGCGCGCCCGTCAGCGGGTTCGCCGTGGGCATGAGGATCCCGCCCAGGCCCTCGCCCAGCCACCAGACCCCGATCGCCCACGGCACCGACGCGGCCAGGGCCAGCCGCGTGGTCCGCGGCCACAGGATGCCGAGGCCGATCGCGAGCTGCAGGGTCGCGAACGTCGCGTTCGCGAGCACGAGGTGACTGCCGATCTGCGCGGCCGTCCACGCCACCGGCCCGGCCACCCAGCCGGGATTGCCGGGGCCGACGGGCGCGATGACCTGGCTGGCGAAGCCGCGGCTGAACATGAACGGCTGAAACTGCAGCGCTCCGTCGAGCACCCAGATCAGCCCCAGGGCCAGCTGCAGCCCGCGGCGGGTGATCCGGACCGGTCCGGTCTTCTTATGCATCTTCGCGGCCCCCGGCTAGAGCGGCGGAATGGACTGCGCGTTACGGAACAGGTTCCCCCGGTCGTATCTGGTCTTGACCCTGACCAGGCGCGCGTAGTTCTCGGCGTAGTACTCCTGCTTCCAGTCGCTGATGAGCCGGTTCGGGAAGTTCTGGTAGCTCTCGTCGGGCGTATGCGGCCGGAGCACGTCGATGACCTCGTTGGTCCACTCGATGAGGCCCTGGCCCACGTGGGCGGGCGCGTCGTTCGGCCAGACGGGCGTCGGCCGCCACATCGTCTGCATGCCCCGGTGCACGTACGCGGTGTCGGTCCGGCTCCGGGAGTTCATCACCGGGCCGCCGATCCAGCCGAGCGACCACAGCGACCCGTTGGCCTCATCCGATCGGGAGGGGCACCCCGCCAGCAGGTCGACGATGTCCTCCACAACCGCGGCCGGGAGGCTGTTCGCGGCGTAGCGGGAAATGTCCGCGAACGAGTGCTTCTCCGCCTCGGCCGAGGCGAAGATCTTCTGAACATCCCAGAACGGCATCTCCGTGATCGTGATGCTGAGCGGCACCCCTACGTTGGCGATCAGCGGCCGCACCAGGTCATACAGGTCGCCGCTCGGCCCGATGTACTGCCCGCGGCAGAACGTGGTGATGGCCTCCCGCGGGCCCAGGGTGTCGGTGACCGGGACTGCCTGAGCCTGCGCCACCGCGTTGAGCTCAGCCGGCGCCGTCGCCAGGATTTCGTCGAACGTCGTGAACGCTCCGATGGCGGCGTCCGCGCCCCGCCAGTCGAACCGGTAGAACGTGACGTTCTGCCGGGGAACCTCGGCGAGATCGAAGACGAACTTCGTGTTCAGCCCGAAGTTCCCGCCGGCCCCGCCGCAGCAGGCCCAGAACAAGTCGCTGTGCTCGCGCGGGCTCGGGCTCAGGTCCAGCAGCTCGCCGTCGGCGGTGACGATCTGGGATGCCTTCAGGTGATCGCAGGTAAGGCCCTGCCAGTGGGAGTTGTAGCCGATGCCGCCGCCGAGCGTGAGGCCGCCGACGCCGACGGGAAGGCAGGTGCCGACCGGCAGGAAGAGCGGGCCGTCCACGGTGGCCTTGAACATGTTGGCGTTCAGCGCGCCGCCCCCGACGGTCGCGGTGCCGTGGTCGCGGTCGATCCTGACGGAGTTCATCCGGCCCATGTCGATCACCAGGCCGGTCGTGGTGGAGTAGCCGGCGTAGCTGTGGCCGCCGGTCCGGCCGACCGGGTCAACGCCGTAGCGCCGCGCCCAGTCCACGCACGTCACCACGTCGTGCTCGTCGGCGCACAGCGCCGCCGCCTTCGGGATGACGTCGAGATACCGGCCGTTCGCCGGCATGATCGCGGCTTCGAACCCCCGGTCGCCTGGAACCAGCAGCTTTCCCTTCAGCTGGCGCCTGAGCTTGTCGAGCGGGCGGCTTGCGATGAGGCCGGGTCCGGAGCGGAACGAGGCGGTGGCCGGGCCGGTCGCCGTTCGTCCGGCGCCGAGTCCCGCCGCCACCGACAGGCCGAGCGCTCCGCTGCCGGTGCCCAGGAACTTCCGCCGGGTGAGGTCAGGCATGGCTCACTCGCTCTCGCTCTGCGACTGCCCCGGATGCGGCGGGAAGCGCCGCACGACCTCGATCGCCGACATCATGCCGAGGTCCTCGTGCGCCACCACGTGGCAGTGCTCGACGAACTCGCCGGGGAAGTCGACGAAGTTCGACTCGAACGTGATGGTGTCGCCGGCGCTCTTGGTCAGCACGTAGGTGTCGCGCCACAGCGGCGGATCGAGGACCTGCCCGTTCCGTTTAGTGATCTTGAATGGGTTCGTATGGATGTGGAACACGTGCGCGTGCTCCATCAGCTTCGGATCGAAGGCGTTCTCCAGGGTCCACTCCTCGGCGGTGCCGAGCGGGACCCGGTAAGGCGGCGCGGCCATGTCATAGGGCCTGCCGTCCACCCCGAAGTTCAGGAACTCGTTGTCAGGTGTCCGCTGAACGGTGAACGAGAAGTGCCGCCGCCGGGCGATCGGCAGGATCGGCGGGTCGAAGGCCGGCAGCGCGGTCGGCAGGCCCATCTCCGGGCCGCTGCCGCTGACCTCGATGGTCAGGATCGGCCGCGGATCAAGCTCGCCGCGCAGCGGCGGGAACCCGGGCATGGGCATGCCGCCGTCCGCCGGGCCGGCCGAACCTGACGGTGGCATGCCGGGGATGTTGGGCTTCTGGCTGGAGCCCGGCGTGAGCACCAGGTCGTAGACGCCGGGCGCGCCGGCCTTGACCAGGACCTCGACCCGGTTACCGGATGACAGCATGAGCACGTCGGACGTGTCGGGTGCGGGCAGCGTCAGGCCGTCCCAGGCCAGGGTGTGGAATTCATGGCTCTTCAGGTTCAGTGACATGAACTTGCCCTCGGCGGCGTTCAGGATCCGCCAGCGCTGCACCTCGCCGGGATACATGCGCAGCCGGGGCGTGAGTACGCCGTTGACCGTGTACAGGACGTTGGTCCTCGGGAAGAACGACTGCTCCTTGGTCGGCTCCGGGATCGGGTCCAGCAGCTGGAAGTCGTCGCCGAGCTCGATGGACTGCAGCACCATGATCTTTTCCTGCGCCGCGGCCACCTCGGGGACCTCGTCGATGTCGCCCCGGACGATGATCAGCCCTGCCATCCCGGCCCGCAGCTGCTGCGTCACGCCGCCGTGCCGGTGCGGGTGGTACCAGAACATGCCGGCCGGGTGATCGGCCGGCAGCGGGATCCTCAGGCGGTGATCCTCGCCCGGCGGGATGTCGAGGAACACGTTGTCCGCGTTGCCCCGCGGCGAGACGTGCAGGCCGTGGGTGTGGAGGTTCATGTTCGTCCACTGGTGCGGCCGGTCCATGCGGATGGGCATCGGCGGCAGCTCGGGAAGCCGGTTCCGCAGGTGCACCTTCAGCGTGTCGCCGGCCCGCATCTCCCACGTGTAGCCGGGGACGAGGCCGTCGAAGGTGTAGGTCCGCACCGGCTTCGGCGCGTTCATGTCGACCACGCCGGGTATTCCCGTCAGCCGCAGCGAGAGCTCACCGTCGACGCTGGAGAGCACCCGCGGCTGCGGCAGCTCGGGATCCAGCGCGGGTCTCGCCCCGCGCGCGAGCCCGCGCGCCCTCGCCGCGTCCAGGCCGATGCCGCCGCCCAGCACGCCGGCCGCCACTGCGCCTGCTCCGTAGGTGATTGCCTTGCGACGCGAAATCGAACTGGCCACTTGTCCCCCGATCAACTGCCCATCGACCGGGGTTACGTTAACGGCCTGTCTCGTCAGATTCCCGTAAGCGCGCCGCGTCTTGACGATTACAATTCGTAATCACTGCAGGTCACTCGCCCTGGCGTCAGTCCGGACGCCCGTCGATGACTGGCCGGTGAAAGGCCGGTGAAAGTCGCGAGACGGCCAACAATGCTCAAAGAGCGTCCATAGTGGCCGTCTCGCGACTTTGGGTTCCTGCTTATCGTCCGTCGGCTTGGTGGCGGAGGGCGAAGATCGCCGCCTGGACCCGGTCCTGCAGCCCGAGCTTGGTGAGGATGCTCCGGACGTGGGTCTTGACGGTCTCCTCGCCGATCGCCAGCGTCCGGGCGATCTGCCGGTTGCTGTGACCGCGAGCGATGAGCCCGAGTACGTCGCGCTCGCGCGGTGAGAGCGGCTGGAGCGGGTCGGGCGGCGGTGGCCGGCGGAGCGCCTGCGTGAACCGGGTCAGCAGCTCGGGGCTGAGGCTGGCGGTACCGGCGGCGGCCTCGCGGACCGCGGCGATGACGTCCTCGGCCGCGGCGGTCTTGAGCAGGTAGGAGGTCGCGCCAGTGTGCACGGCGCGGACGAGGTCCTCGTCCTCGCTGGCGGACGTCAGGACGACCACGGCCGGCCGGTGAGCCGCATCGCGCAGCGCCGCCAGCACCGCGTGCCCGTCCAGACCGGGCATGTACAGGTCGAGCAGCAGCACGTCCGGGCGGGTGGCGGCGACGACAGCGACAGCCTGCCTGCCGTCGCCAGCCTCGCCGGCGATCTCAACGTCCGGTTCCTGGCCGAGCAGGTAGCACAGCCCCTCCCGGACGACGCGGTGGTCGTCGGCGATCACTACCCGGATCGTCACGGCACTGGTACCCGGACGGTGAGCGCCGTGCCGCGCCCGGGTGCGCTGTCGATGTGCACGGTCCCGCCGAGCTCGGCGACGCGGTCACGGATGTGGGCCAGCCCGGAGCCGGCGTGCGCGGCGGCCGGGTCGAAGCCAGCGCCAGTGTCGCGAATGGCAAGCTCGACGTGCCCGTCCTGGCGGGCCATCGAGACGGCGAGCTCGCGGGCGTTGCCGTGGCGGACGGCGTTGGTGCATGCCTCCTG
>DAIOWC010000123.1:0-18165 GCA_036758685.1 Streptosporangiaceae bacterium
ACTGCGGCCGGACTCCGCGGTCGGCAATCAGGTAGACAACGCGCAGAGTGCGCACCGTATTGGAGACAGAGGCAGGAACCGGGCCGGGCCGGCTCGCGCCGAGTTCGGCTGCTATGGGCTCCAGCCACCGCACGGCCTGGGCTTCGGTCAACTCGCCGCGAGTAAGAGTCCGGCCGATGGCGAATCCGAGCCGGTCGTCCTCCTGATCCGCGAATACGTGGCTCGTGGGCGCCAGAAGCCGCGCAGTCGCCAGGCCGAGCAGCGGTGCTGGATCGGCGCCCGGATGCTGGCCGAATGCGCCGAGCAGGTCCGCGCCGTGAGCTACCGCGTGGAGCCAGCCGAGCTCAGGGTCATAACCGCGCAGGTCGGTCTCGGCCGGATACCAGTCCGCGAACGCAGCCAGCCAGCCAGGGTCGTACTCGCCTTGCGCGACGATATCCGCGAGGACGAGCGGCGCGAACGTCCGGGCCTGGATTTCCTCATCGCCAAATCGTGCGGCCATGGTGTCACCCAGGGCGTGGCGCTCCTGCTTGTCCAGCCCTGGGATCCAGCTGGCCAGCAGCGTAAGTGCGTGCTCATCGCGGAGTGCAGGATCTGGGGAGCGCAAGGCGTCGCACAGGCCGGCCACAGCGTCTGCCCGGGACTCCCGATCAGGCAGCCCGTTGCCGAGGTCAAGGACCTTGTCCCAGTCAGCCATGGCAACAGTAAACGCGAAGAGCCGCCAGGCCGCCTCGGCGCCAGCGGGCAGATTCAGAGGAAGCCTGCAAGCCGATACAGGACGAGTGATCCAGCGACCGCGACGTTGAGGCTCGCGCCGGTCCCGATCATGGGGATCTCGACGGCAATGTCGAGGAGTTCAGCGGCTTCGGGCGGGATCCCCGACTGCTCGTGGCCCAGCACCGCGACGGTGCGCAGGCGCGCGGCGGGCAGGTCACCCAGCCTGACGGCCTCGTCAGCTAGCTCCACGCCGACGACCCGTGATCCGGCCGCCCGTTGCTTGGCGAGCCACCCGATAACGTCCCGGCCGGTCCAATGTATGCAGGGACGGCGCCGCAGCGTGTTGCCGCGGGCCAGCGCGTCTGGAACCCACGGAAGCCGCGGGACCGCTAGGCATGCGCCGACCGCGTCGCAGGTGCGCAGCAACGTGCCCAGGTTCGCGCCATGCATCGGCCACAGTGGCGCGGCGATCAGATGATCCCAGCACCCATGCTGGCGGGAACGACGCTGGCGCGCGATCTCAGCGCGGGATCGAACGTGTACAGAAGAGCCGCTCACCGGCTCAGTACGCGCTCCGAGGCGGTGGCAGCAAAAGGATTGGTCATCAGGACGATGCTTCGCGGCGCATCAAGGCCATCGCAGACGACGGACGACAACAGGGTAGCCGTTACCGAGACCCGCTCGGCAGGAGAAGCGAGACCAGGCTGCTGATGAGCGGTCCAGCGACGAGCACCGCGGAGATGATGACATCGCGGAGACTCCCGGTGACCTTCAAGAGCTCCGCGAGGTCTTTGCGCTCTTGTAGGCGACTTTGCCAGCCAGCGGTCCGTGGAGGCAGGATCGGCAGGATGTCATCGATCGTGAGATTTGCATGATGGATCAGTCGACGGAACGGTGGGAGGAAGACCACGAGTAGCAGAGAGCTAAAGGCGACCCCCCAGATAAGGACGTACGCTGCTGGGAACGGCGCGGTATATTTAGCATCTGCGAGAGCTGCCTGCCGTTCGGCACCAGCCGCCAGAATTCCGGCACTTACCAGCAAGCCGATTGTCGCAAGCGCCGAGAGTAAACACTCCCGGATTCCGAGCATGCGGCCGATATACACATCATCGCGGCCGTCGACTCTGTCGAGAATGCCGTAGCTCTCCCACTGCGTCAGGAACGCCGGGACGGCTGCTATCACGGAGATTGCGTAGACTATCTCGACCCGCACTAGGCCGTAATTTACTGGGGCGGCATCACTGCCGCGCGCATATATCCCCGCCAGTGTCGTGCCCGCGACAATGAGGACGGCCAGTGCTAGAACGGGAGCAGCGTGCCTCCTGAAGACAAGTCGCGGGTTCAGTCCCAGCCGACGGAGCAGGTCGGTGCCTACGCGCCAGACTGTTGGCAAGGACGCGACTATGGCAATGATGATGGTGACCCATATCTTGAACTGCGGCGTCCCGGTATAGGAACGACTCCCTCTGCTGCCGCCGTCATCGACAAGCATCAGTGCTGCGCCTAGCGCTCCGAATCCGACCGACAGCAAGCCTATTCGCCAGGGCTGCAGCACCTTGCCAACCGGCCGTCCGTCCAGGCCGCCGCTGGTCTCCGGATCATCGGCAGTGACCTCAGGAACCAGAAGAGGCTGGCCATGCTCCTCGCTGACCATGCACTCGTCTCCTTTAACTGCCCGCTCTGACCGCGCGATGTCCGCCCGGCCTGCGAACTCAGCTGCTGACGGCGAAGCCCGTTCCGCTATGTAGTCAATTGCGCGCCAGAGGTCGGCTGGTTGCCCGCACGCAGAGCAGTGGCTTGGGCCGAGGCCTCTTCGGCGGCCGGGATGTCGCCGGCAGCCAGGTAGGCGTCGCCGAGCAGCGCGAGTGCGCGAGCCTGCTCAAGCGGTGCGCCTAGGTCCCGAAAACTATCTGAGGCATGGCTGGCCAGGACGATCGTCTGTCCCGCCTCGCCGCTGGCGAGTGCGAGCTCCGCCAGCCCGAGCCGGGCACGGCCCACCGCCACCGGGATGCTGTAAGCGTCGGCCAACTCGAGTGCCTGCTCCAGCGCTCCGCGAGCAATGTCGTGCTGACCTTGCCGCAGCGCGGCCAGACCGACGCCGCGCAGGATATGTGCCTCGCCGACCCCATCGCCCACGGCGCGGACAATTGCCAGCGCCTGCGCGAAGGCGTCGGCAGCCTCCGCCAGTTCTCCCGTCTGCAGCTGAGCCTCGCCGGTCACGTAGAGCACCTGCGCCTCGATCCGTCGGCCGTGCCCGGCCCTGGTCAGGGCTAGCGCCTCGGTCAGCAGGTCGCGGGCCAGACCAGGCTCGCCTGACTCCAGCCTGACTCGAGCCAGGTTGTGCAGCACGAATGCCACCGCCACCTGATCCTCGGTCTGGCGGAGTATGGCGAGGGCCTGCTCGAACCCGGCTGAGGCCGCCTCGAGCCGCCCTCCGATTCGGTCAGTCAGCGCGATGAGGCGAACGGCCAGGGCAAAACTATGATCGTCGCCTTGTTCCCGGAACAGCCGGGCTGCGGCGTCAAGATCCTGCCGAGCCTGCACTAGCTGGCCTCGCTCCTCACAAAGATTCCCCCTGGAGTGCAGCGTCGCTGCCTCACCGCGGACGCTGCCTGCAGCACGGGCGGCTGCCAGGGCAACTTCCGTGACGTCCTGCCAGTCGTCGAGATAACTGCGGGCCTCGAAGAGCGTCACCGAGATCGCAGCGAGGCTCCAGCACAGCTCGACCAGGCCGACCAGGGCGGCCTGCCGCACCCCTGCTACCAGTGCGGTCCGCTCCTGCTCAAACCACGCCATCGGATCGCTGATCAGAAGGTCGGTTAGAGCGTCGGGCAGCGGCCAGCGCAGTGCGGCCGGATCCGTTGACACGTAGCTGCCGCCGAGATCGCGGTTGCGCGCTTTCTCGGCGAGGAAGAGCAGGGCGCCGAGGGCCCGTTCCAATGCGGCTCGCTGCTCCGCGGCCGGCTCCTCCGCGGCGAGCCGCTCGCGGGCGAACAACCGGATCAGGTCATGGAACCGGTACTGGCTGTGCGCTCCCATCCGGCTGTCGGCCGGCTCAATCAGCCGCGCGCTGACCAACTCGTCAAGCACGTCGTCCGCTACGGTCGGCGGCTGATCCAGCAGCGCGGCGCTCATCCAGCCGGTGAAGACCGGCACGTCCAGGAGCGCCAGGCGGCGCAGGAGGCGCCGCGCGGCTTCGCCGGCCGCGTGGTAGCTCAGCGAGATGCTCGCGCGCACCCCGAGCTCCCCAAGCTCAAGTTCGTCCAGCCGACGGGCCTGGTCGGCCAGCCGCTCGGCGAGGTGCCGCACGTCCCAGTGCGGTCGCACGGCGAGCCGTCCGCCAGCGATGCGCACGGCCAGGGGCAGGTGACCACACTGCTCGGTGACCTGCGCCGCCGCCTCCTGCTGCGCCTGCACCCGGCTCGTCCCCGCGATACGGCCGAGGAGTTCCAGTGACTGCCTGGCCTCGAAGACGTCAAGACGGATCCTGGTCGCGCCCGCGAGCCCGGCCAGGTTGCTGCGGCTGGTCACGAGCACGGCGGCCGACCCGCTGCCGGGCAGTAGCGGCACGACCTGGCTCTCGGTCGCCGCGTCGTCGAGCACCACGAGCATGCGCCGGCCGGCCAGCAGGTTGCGGTAGGCCTCGGCGCGTTCCTCCAGGCCGTCCGGTATCTGCGGGCCGGGTACGCCCATGGCCCGCAGGAACCGCTCGAGCACCTGAGCCGGGCCTGTCGGCTGCGCGCCGACTCCGTGCAGGTCGGCGAATAGCTGCCCGTCCTCGAACTGCGGCGCCAGGCCGTGGGCCGCGTGCACGGCCAGACTGGTCTTGCCCACCCCGCCTTGTCCGGTAATCGCCAGCACCGGCACCGCAACCTGCGCGTCGGCTGCGGCCGCCGCGGTCAGGAGCCCATGGATCCGGCCGACGGCATCGGCTCGGTCAGTGAAGTCGGCGATATCTGCGGGAAGCAGCCGCGGCACCGGCGGTGCGGCCGGGACCCGCACCCGCCCGGCGGGCGGATCTAGCGCTGGGTCACCTGCGAGGATGGCGTGCTGCAGCTCCTGCAGTTCCCTGCCGGGCTCGATGCCCAGCTCGTCGATCATCGTCCGCCGGGCCTGCTGATAGACCTCCAGAGCCTCGGCCGCCCGGCCAGAACGATAGAGCGCGAGCATCAGCTGGCCGCGCAGCGCGTCGCGCAGCGGAAACTCCTCAGCCAGCGCGGACAGCTCGCCGACCAGTTCGTGATGCCGCCCGAGGTCCAGCTCCACCGCCAGCCGGTCTTCGATCGCTGCGATCCGCTGCTCGTCCAGGCCGGTCGCTGCGACGCGAACCAGATGGCTGTCGATGCCCGCCAGCGCCGGGCCGCGCCAGAGCCGGAGCGCGTCGCGGTAGTTCGCCGCCGCCAGGCCAAGATCCCCGGCGTCGCGAGCGGCGCGGGCACCGGCCACGAGGCTCGCGAATCGCAGCGAATCAAGCTGCCCGTTGCCGATCTGCAGCGAATATCCCTGCGGCCGCCGGACGATGGCCGCATCGTCGCAACGGTCGGCCAGTTGCCTTCGCAGCGCGGAGACGGCGATCAGCGCCTGCGTACGTGAGGTCGGCGGCAGATCCTGGCCGTAGATCGCCTCTTCGAGCCGGCCGACGCTGACCACGCCGTTCGCGCTGAGCAGCAGCATCGCCAGCACGATCTGCTGCCTGAGCCCGGCCAGCTCGAGCCTGCTGGAGCCCGCCAATACCTCCAGTGGCCCGAGGACCCTGAACTCGGCCACATCGTGCGCAGGCATGCCAACAGTGTGACACCAGCCGCTGCCGGACAGAGCGACCCCGCGGGCCAGCTCGGCCCGCTGGTCTGCAGCTCACGGTTTCAAGGATTGTGCGATATTCCATCACAAGACATCTGATCCTTAGCTAGAGGATCATTCGGGCGTCCCGGCTGAAGTAATGCACTCACCCGTAGTTGCTATATCTCGCCACTTACCGGAGGCCTTACTTCCGGACGCCGTCCGCTTTGTCAGGCCCGCGCCCTGACGCGTGGCGCCGACGGAACCTAGACTGATTACGTGGGCGCCGACTCGGCCCGACTGTGACCAGGCTAAACGGGTCGGCGGGACCGCCATCACAAACCCGCTAGCAGGAGGAGCAGTGTAACGCGGCCGAACTCAGACGGGGGCAGTCAAATGAGACGAATCATTTTCGCTACCCTGACTATGCTTGGCATCGCACTAATCGCACTGACCGGGTGCAGCAACAGCGGAAACCCGCCGCCCGTAATTCACATTCAGCAGAATAACAATGGCTCCCCGGCGCCTTCCAGCTCCGCGTCGGCTAATCCCGCAGCCCCTGGCACCACGGGATTTCTCGCCCCGTCTACGCTCGAGCAGTCAGTAGCGGACGAGCAGTCCCAGTTCCTCTCGGCCGCGCCGGCCTCCGATTACAACTCAACCGATAGCGCCCCGATCTCGGTCAGCTGCCAGAACACCGGGACAGACACGTTCACGTGTACCGGCAGCGACACTGACGGCGACGTCGGGAGCGCCGACAACGTCACCGTGGCGGCGAATGGCTCGTCATGGTCAGATAGCGGGATGACCTGGACGGGGCCTGATGTCTCGGCCCCCGCGGGCTACACCGTGAGTCCCGTGACCGGCTGGACTAGCAGCTAGCGACTCGGACGGGCGCAGTCAGGGCCCGGCGGACGGCGTTGTCACCAAGGCTCCGTGGCCCGGGCCAGTCGGCCCACGATCGCCTCCACGGCGTCAAGCGTTCCGGCAGCCACCGCGACGACAAGTTCATAAGCCTCGTCGTTGGACAGCGCTAGCCGCCGGCCGTTGACACCATAGAACGCAATGGTGGCGGCCAGGGCCAGTCGCTTGTTGCCGTCGACCAGGCCGCGATTACGCGCCAGCGAATGCAGCAATGCCGCGGCCTTGGCGTCCAGATCCGGGTAAGCATCACTGCCGAAGGCGGAAGCCTGCGGGCGCGCCAGCGCCGACTCCAGCAGCCCGATATCCCTGACGAGCGGCTCGCTGCCCAAGGCCCGTTCTGCGACGTGCAAGAGTTCCGGCAGCGTCAGGTAGATCACTGACCGAGCCGCTCCAGGGCCTCTGCGTACCTGGGCAGTTCCCGATCCAGGACACGGTCGAGCAGTTCAGCCCGGCTGTGACCTTCCACGTACTCCCGGATCGCCTGACGTGCCACTTCCTGCATCGGCCTTCCCTCCAGCTCGGCACGCAGCCGGAGCGACCGGGCCTCGTCATCTGTGAGCCGCAGCGTCATCGCCATAGAAGCTATGGTATCAACAGTGATACCAGGCTAACGAGTGCACGCTCGCCTGGCTAGGCAGGCGGTCATCGCCGCGGCCGCCCGGCTAACGGCCGGAGCGGGACTCGAGCCAGGCCACCATGTGCTCCTGCGGGGCCGAGCGGGCGATGTCGGCCGGGGTTTCGCCTGACCACGGTGCGCGCCAGTCGAGGCTGGCACCGGCATCGATGAGCAGCCGGGCGATGACGACATCACCGGCGCGACAGGCGTTCCAGAGCGCTACGTCCAGGTCGTCCGCGGTGACCGGTTCGTCGCCGAGGATCTCGGCGACGCGGTCGGCCAGGCCCAGCACGGCGTAGTGCGACAGGCCGACCGTGGCGCCGCGCTCGTACAGACGGCGAACGGCCAGCCACTGGCCATAGCCCAGGGCCGACTGCACCGGCGGACCGCCGCCGATCGATGAT
The DNA here is from genome assembly GCA_036758685.1 of Streptosporangiaceae bacterium. GTDB lineage: Bacteria > Actinomycetota > Actinomycetes > Streptosporangiales > Streptosporangiaceae > JAJYUU01. Next base: position 7,441 of record DAIOWC010000123.1, read on the forward strand.
CCGGGGCATTCGATGTCGGCGCCAGCGTCGAGCAAGGCATCGATCAGCACCACGTCATCGTTGCTGGCCGCCCAGTGCAGCGGGGCCTCGACGTGCCACATCCCGACGGCCGGAGCGTTCAGGTCGGCGCCGGCCTCGGCGAGCAGGCGGACGGTCCGCGTTGCCCGCGGCCGGGCGCCGGGTGCGTCGGCAAGGAGATGCAACGGCGTCCGAGCGGGGCCGTCCGGCTCCACCACCACGCATGTCGCCAGGCTCGGATCGGCGGCGAGCAGGTCGGCGAGGCGCTCGCAGTCGCCGCCTTTGATCACGGCGACGAGTTCGCGCGCATGCGGGTCAGCGCTCGGCAGCTCACGACGCGGCGTCACCGCACGACGCTAACGCCGCCATCCTTGACTGTCAAGTTGATTGACGATCTCGTGGGCGGGCTCGCGTCGGCGGGACCGCGGTGGTACTCATGTCCGGTGGGCTTCACGATCCGGCCGCTTACGCCCGAGCGGTGGCCAGCGCTGGAACAGCTCTTCGGCAAGGCCGGCGCCTCGAACGGCTGCTGGTGCATGTACTGGCGGCTCGGCCCGCGCTACCACGAGCGGCAGCGCGAGCTCAACCGGCAGGACCGCAGGCAGCTCGCGGCCAGCGCGCCCGCGTCCGGCTTGCTGGCCTATGACGGCGACATCGCTGTCGGCTGGGCCGAGCTCGCTCCTCGCGCCGACCTGCCCTGGCTCAACCAGACGAGGTTCCTGCGGCCAGTGGACGATCTGCCGGTGTGGTCGGTCCCGTGCTTCTATGTGCGGCGCACGCACCGCGGCCTGGGCGTGATGGGAGCGCTGATCGCTGGTGCTGTTCAGGCCGCGTCCGCCGCCGGCGCCCCGGCGGTGGAGTCCTATCCCGTCGACACGCAGATGACTGGTCACACCGGCAACCTGTTCCCCGGCGTCGCATCGATCTTCGCCGCGCACGGCTTTGAGGTCATCGCGCGCCGCAAACCGGACCGGCCGGTGATGCGCCGGTCGACCGGCGGCCGCGAGTTACGTTAGCCAGGTGACCGGTACTGACGCGATCGTCGAGCAGATCCTGACCCGTTACGACACGATCACCGTCGTCGGCGCGAGCCGCAGTCCGGCCAAGGCGGCGCATTATGTACCCGCGCACATGCAGGAGCATGGCTGGCGCATCATCCCGGTTAACCCGCATGCCGACGTGATCCTCGGTGAGCCTGTCTTCCGGACGCTCCGCGACGTGCCCGAGCAGGTTGGGCTGGTCGACGTGTTCCGCCCGCCGGCGAGAACACCTGACGTCGCCCGGCAGGCAGTCGCGGCGGGAGCAACTGGTCTCTGGCTGCAGCTCGGCATCGCATCGGCTGAGGCGCGGGCGATTGCCGAGGAGGCAGGGCTGCTGTACGTCGAAGATCGCTGCCTGATCATCGAGCAGCGCCGCCTCGGGCTGGACGCGCCGGCGCCCTAGCCGCCGGGGCAGCGATAGGGGTGCCGCGGCCGAGCGGATAGCGTCACGGCCGACTGCCGGTGCAAACGTTCGTGGCGTCGGTGCTCGGGGCCGGGAGGCTGTTGCTCAATACCGGCAAAACGCCTGGTGATCGTTTCATGAGTGCGGCATAGCTATCGGTATATAGCAGTAGCTATGCCGCACTCATGGCGTTAAGACGGACGGAGGCGGCGGACGAAAGTCGCAAAGCCCCCGCCGAGCCCCTGGCGGTGGCTGCCGGGCGGGCTGGAATCGGGCCGTCCGGCGACGGGCGACGCGTGGCCACCGACGATGCGCCAGTGTGGCCGATATGCGGCGATTGCGCCGCCCGCCAGCGAGGGCGCATGGATGAACCGCAAACGTTTGATCCGTTAGTACGAATGGAGGCGGCCGTCGATGGAAACCTCGTCGCGCTGCTGAGACGCGACGGGCGGATCGCCCGCTGAGCAGGCCGGACGCGGCGTTCGGCTGCGCCCTCGGATCCCGGGAAGCCGACCCGGGTGCCTGCCGGAATGGAAGCGGCCAGGGCAGAGTGATCCAGATCACGCAACGTGACCGAGCGTGCGCGCGTCGTACTGCTAAGTAACTTCGAACGCTGCGGATACCCCGAGGCGCCGCTACTGCACCGGAGGCTTTTTCATGGACCGGCTGAACGTCAATGACGCCCGATGCGAGGCACTCTTCGCATCAGCGCTGCAGCGCTCAGACGCGCCCGGCGTCGAGGCAGTAGAGAACGCGATCTCCAGCACTGTCGAGCACCTTGGCGCCGAGGGCTGTGCCAGCCGCATGGCTCAGGAGTTCGGTGACCATCCGCAGGAGGCCTGCGAGCGCATGCGGTGGGCCAGGGAGGTTGTCGACGATCTTTCCGCTGCCCCCTGCGCCTAGGCCGTGATTGGCTCGGCGGGTGACGATCGACGATGAGCTCGCCGCCTTCCTCGAGCAAAACTGGCATCTGGCCGATGCCCGGATCCGCCGGCACGACGGCGGGATGGGATCCCGCACCTGGATCGTCGAGCAACGCGAAGCCCGCTGGGTAGCCAAGATGGTGAGTCCCGAGGCCGCCGGCCCGCTGGCCGGCGGCCTTCAGCTTGCCCAGCGACTGGACCGAGCGGGCATACCCGCCGGCGCCCCGGTGCCCTCGCGAACCGGGGACCTGACGGTTCCGATCGGGGACGGCTACTGGCTCGCCCTGCTGACCTGGGTCCCGGGCACGCCGCTGACCGGCGAGGGCGATGAAGAGCAAGCCGTGATCGGCGGCACCCTGGCCAAGGTCCACGCCGCGCTCCAGGATGTTGAGCTCGCCTCCGCCGAGCGGTTCCACTGGGTCGACCCCGGCGCCGGTTATCTGTCGCTGCGCCCGTGGCTCCGGCCCGCCGTGTCAGCCGCCGTGGCGGCTCTTGACGAGGCCGGGCCCGGCGCGATGACGTGGGGACTGCTGCACGCTGACCCGGCGCCAGGGGCGTTCCGGCTGGATCCAGAGACCGGCCGGTGCGGCGTCATCGACTGGAGCTATGCCGTCGTCGGCCCGCTGCTCTATGACCTGGCCTCGGCGGTCATGTACGTCGGCGGGCCAGAGAACGCATCCGCGCTCATCGCGTCGTACCTGGATGGCGGCACTCTCGGCCGCGGCGAGGTCGGCGCGGGCCTGCTGCCGCTGCTGCGGTTCCGCTGGGCCGTGCAGGCCAACTACTTCGCGTGGCGGATCGCTACTAACAACCTCACTGGCATCAGCGGGCCGGAGGACAACGAGGCGGGGCTGGAGGATGCCCGCTTGTCGCTGCGGGAGCTTGGCTAGTCGTCGACCGCCCGTACCACGTGCGTATCCGTCTCCGCGACTGCCGGAAGGCTGCGGATCCGATCGATGACGAGGTCCAGGGCGGCAAAGCCCTCCGCCTCGATGATCGCCACGACCGGCGGCTCGCCGAGCAAGGCGTCGGCCCGCACGACTCCCGGTAGGTGGCGGATCGCCTGGCATGCGGCTGCCGGGCCAGGGCCAGTGGTGGACACGAACACGTACGCCTCGATAGCCACGTGCAAACCCTAGCGACGGCGTCCGGGTACGGCGCAAGCCCATATCCTCGCTCTCAGACTTGGAGCCTGGCAGCTACCTGAGCAGGTGGGCCGATGAGCGCAGCTTCCGGCGACGACGCGGTCTGGGAAGCGGTCGTCGCGGTGATGCTCGCGACGGGCGCGGTCTATGAAGGGCGGTCGCGTTTTGCCGACAAGCCGGCCCTCTTCTCCTCCGGCGGCCGCGAGATCGCCCACCGCGAGGCGGCCGGGGTCATCGATCTGCGCGTCACGCGCTCCGGCTGGCAAGCCGCCAGGGTCGATTACGGCAGCGACCCGGCAGTGCGCCGCGATCCGGCCCGCCGCGACTGGATCGAGCTGCGGCCGGGCTCGGCTGCCGACGTCGACCGGCTCGCTGGCCTGCTGGCGACTGCGGCCGCCGCCAACTCCTGACCAAGAAATGCCCGGCCGCCAGCAACTGGCGGCCGGGCACCTTGACGTCCGGAGCTGCCCTCGCTAGAAGGACCGCGCCCGGCAGGTGTTGGTGTGCGTCGGCCCCTCGAACTCGGGGTAGCCGAGCGTCGGGAATCCGTCGGTTCCGTACTCCGTGTCCTTGCCGAAGTCGGTCACGAACCGCCCCGAACGGACGTTGCCGAACTCGAGCGCGCAGAAGTTGCCGACCCGGAGCTCGCTCCAGTACGGATAGAAGTTGCCAGGCCCCTGCGGGGGAACCGTGCAGCCGCTCGACGTTCCGCCGCCTCCGCCCAGGGTGTTGCCCTGGCACGTGCTCTCACTCAGCGCGATGTCGGTCTGGAAGAAGAACCGCGAATACTGCCGGCCGTGTGTGGTCGGCAACTGTTCCACGAATGTGGACGGATAGGTGTTCGGGAAGTTGCCAGTGGGCCACTCCGTCCAGTACGGCGTCCCGTCGAAGTCGAGGTCGCCGTTCTGGAACAGGTTGTCCTGGCAGCCGGTCGTCAGGTCGGGCGGCGACGAGGTGCCGGGGCCGTCCCATCCTGGATGGGTGTCGCCCGCGTAGTAGCACGCGGCGTCACCGAGTTCCGGCGTGTCATTGTCGGGCGGGCCGGCGTTCTCGTACGGCCCGTTGCACTCGTTGTAGAAACCGCCGGTGTCCTGCGGGTCGAACGGGTTCGGAGTGATCTCCTCGCTCAGCGACGTGCAGGGCTCCCAGTGGCCGGTCTCGAACTCCGTGCTGATGTCGGCACCGATCGCGGTCCACGGGCTGATCTCGTCAACCCCGGCGGTGTTGTACTCGGGCTGGAAGTTGAACGGGGTGCCCGAGCAGTCCGCCATCGACGTCGACATGAAGCCGTTGGCGGCCGAGGCCTGCATGAAGCCCGTCGTACCGCGAGTCAGGTCCCGTATAGCCACTTCGAAGGCGCGACCACCGCCAGGAGCCGGTGCGTCGAACATGTGAATCCTGATCGTGTCGCCCGGATTCATGAGCAGCGTCTCGTTGTTCGGCGTCACCGTGGCGAGAGTCGAATCCTGAGGTGACGGGGGACCAGTCGGCACGCCGTCCTTAGCGATGAAGGCGAAGCTGAGCGGTTCCTCGCAGTCTGGATTGCAGCTCGCGAACTCCGCCGTGCACTCGGCGCTGTCGAGGGTGAGCGCCGCGCACCAGTGCGTGTCGTCGCAGCTTTCGTTGTCGGCAAACGGCGGGTTGCCCGGCGGGTAGAGCTGCATCTCCATGAACGCCGAGCCGCCGCCGCTCTGGGCCGTAGTGCAGCTGGTCCCGAAGCAGGTCGGGGCGTTGGAGTCCGACTCGGGCCGGCAGGGCGTCTGCGGATAGGAGTTCGGGTCACACAGCGCCATCGAGAACCAGGGCGCGGGGGTGAGCTCGAACCAGTGCGAGACGTCGTGACCGGGGACCGCGTCTCCCGGCGCGGCGCTCGGGTCGCGGCCGAGCGTTACCGTCCAGGTGACGTCGTTGCCCGAGCCAGGGGCTTTGGACTGGAACGTGGCGTCCGGCTCGTCGTGGCCGATGTAGTGGCCGTTGTCGTAGAACCTGCCGCCCCAGGTATTGGAGTTGTTCACACCGAGGAAACCCCGGATGTCAGTGCACTCGGCTCCTCGAAGCGGTTTCTGGACCGGGCTGAAGCCGTTGCAGTCCAGCTCGCCGGAAGCGGATGGAGTGTAGCCGGAGGTGCTGGGTGCAGCCGCGGCTGCGGAGACGCTGCCCGTCATGGCGATGCCAAAGAGGCTGGCTACTGCCAGGACGAATGCGCCGTGAAGGATCTTTAACCTGGAACCGTGCACGTGCGACCTTGTCCTCATTCGTCACTCCCTTCGGACACTTCTTAGCCCAAGGGATTAGGGCGTGCAAGGTGCGCTACGCGTCGCGGTACATCTCATCCACGCGCCTGAACTGAGCTTCCGACCGGTTCACCGACACATCGCGCTTCTCCAGCGAGTCGAGTATCTCCCGGCTGTAATTCGTGAGGAAGCCGATGCCGCCGGGCTCGCCCCGCAGCCGCAGCCAGACCGCGATCCGGCTCCGGGACGCGATCAGGTCCACCCGGGCGAGCTCGTCGTAGCGCGCCTCCCACGTCGGCACGAGCCAGCGGCAGATCGCGATGCCACGGAGCCGGACTCCCCAGTCGAAGAACTCCAGCCGGGCGAACATGCCGCTGGTGATGAGGTGCCTGGACATCACGTCGCCCCGGTACATCACGGCCGGCTCACCCGCAGTCGGCAGGCCGAGCCGCCTGGTGCTGGACGCCGCGCCCCTGGTCCACATGATGAGGCCTCCCACGACGACGACGGCTAGCAACGCCACTAGCACGTAGATAAGTACCATCTGAACTCTATATACCTTATGCCGGTTGAGCTAGGTGCTGCCAGCCACCTTGCTCCCTCGCCTGAGCCGGTGGCAAGCCTCGGGCCTTACGCTGCTAGGGAGGACGAGGAGGTCGCAGTGGAGTTCGAGCACATTCTGGCGGAGCGGTCAGGCGAGTTCGCCACGATCACGATGAACCGCCCGGCCCGCCGCAACGCCCTGTCGCTGGCGCATATGCAGGAGCTGATCAGGGCATTCACCGACGCCGGAGACAGCGACGCGCTGGGCATCGTGCTGGCGGGCAACGGCCCGGTCTTCAGCGCCGGGCATGACTTCGCCGACGTGGCCGACGCCGACCTCACGGCGGTGCGTTCCCTGCTCAAGACCTGCACGGAGCTCATGACCGTAATCCAGCAGGTCCCGCAGCCGGTGGTCGCCCGGGTGCACGGGCTGGCCACGGCGGCCGGCTGTCAGCTGGTTGCCAGCTGCGACCTCGCGGTCGCCAGCGAGGAGGCCGGCTTCGCGACGCCGGGGGGCAAGGGCGGCTGGTTCTGCCACACCCCGATGGTCGCGGTCGCGCGGAACGTCGGCCGGAAGCGGGCCGCCGAGATGGCGCTGTCGGGCGACGTCATCGACGCGGCGACCGCGCTGGACTGGGGCCTGGTCAACCGGGTCGTCCCGGCCGCCCAGCTCGACTCGGCTACCGCCGACCTGCTCGAGCGCGTCACCCGCGGCTCGGCGGAGAGCAAGGGCATCGGCAAGCAGGCGCTCTATGCCCAGATCGACCTCGACCAGCCGAAGGCCTATGCCTACGCGATCGAGGTCATGGCGGCCACGAGCCAGCTGCCGGACGCCCGCGAGGGGATGCACGCGTTCCTCGAGAAGCGCAAGCCGCGCTGGCGCCGCGGCCGGGACTAGCTCAACGCCGCCTGCGGATCACCGGCTGCCGCTCAGTAGGCTTTCGCGATATGACGACGCAGCCCCCGCAGGCCAGGCGGATACCCGCGGAGCGGACCCACCACGGCGACACGATCACTGACGATTACGCCTGGCTGGCGGTCAAGGATGATCCGGAGACGATCACGTTCCTGGAGGCGGAGAACGCCTACACCGCGGCGCTGACCGCGGACGAGGAAGACCTGCGCAAGGCGATCTTCGACGAGATCAAGTCCAGGACGAAGGAAACCGACCTCTCCGTTCCGCAGCGCAAGGGCGGCTGGTGGTATTACGGCCGGACGGTCGAGGGCCAGCAGTATTCCGTGCAGTGCCGCCGCGCCGTGCGCCCGGAGGACAGCGGTCCGCCGCTGTCCGAAGACGGCGCGCCGCTGGATGGCGAGCAGGTCCTCCTGGACGGGAACGAACTGGCCGGGGCCAGTCCGTTCTTCTCGCTCGGGGCGTTCGGGGTCAGTCCGGACGGGCGCAAGCTCGCCTACTCCACCGACTTCGCCGGCGACGAGCGCTTCACGCTGCGGGTCAAGGACCTCGAGAGCGGGGAGCTAGAACCGGACGAGATTCCGGGCACCTTCTACGGCAGCGCCTGGTCCGCTGACGGCAGCGCGCTGTTTTATACGACCGTCGACGAGGCCTGGCGGCCCTACCGGGTCTGGCGTCACATCCTCGGCACCCCTGCCGACCAGGACGTGGTCGTCTACCAGGAGGACGACCAGAAGTTTGGCGTCGGTGTCGAGCTGTCCCGCAGTGAGCGCTATCTCATCATCAGCACTACCAGCAAGCTGACGTCGGAGGTCCGGCTGCTCGACGCCGCCAACCCGACCGGCGAGCTCGTCGTCGTCGCGCCCCGCCGCCCGGGCGTGGAGTACGGCGTCGAGCACCAGATCATGGCCGACGGCACCGACCGCCTGCTGATCCTGCACAACGATCACGCGCTGAACTTCGAGCTCGCGCAGGCGCCGGTCAGCCAGCCGGACCAGTGGACGCCGCTGATCGCGCACCGGGACGACACCCGGCTGCTCGGCGTGGACGCGTTCGCCGGGCACATCGTCGTCTACCTGCGCCGCGACGCGCTGACCGGCCTGCGGGTCGCCGGCAACGACGGGCACGAGTACGAGATCGGCTTTCCCGAGCCGCTCTACCAGGTCGGCCCGGCGGGCAACCCGGAGTACGACACCGGCACCTACCGGCTCAGCTACGTCTCGCTCGTGACGCCGGCGACGATCTACGACTGCGACGTGGCGACCGGCGAGCTGACGCTGCGGAGGCGCAGCCCGGTGCTGCCCGGTCCTGACGGTACCCCGTATGACCCGGCGAACTACGAGCAGCGGCGGCTGTGGGCAACCGCGGCCGACGGCACGCAGGTTCCGATCTCCCTGGTCCGGCGGATCGAGACGCCGAGAGACGGCTCCGCCCCGTTCCTGCTCTATGGGTACGGCAGCTATGAGGTGTCGATGGATCCGTCGTTCTCGATCCCGCGGATCTCGCTGCTCGACCGCGGGTTTGTGTACGCGATCGCGCACATCCGCGGCGGCGGCGAGATGGGCCGGCGCTGGTACGACGACGGCAAGATGCTGCGGAAGATCAACACGTTCAGCGACTTCATTGCCTGCGCGCGGCACGTGGTTGCCGACGGCTGGACGACGCCTGGCCGGCTGATCGCGCGCGGCGGCTCGGCCGGCGGGCTGCTCATGGGCGCGGTGGCGAACATGGCGCCCGACGCGTTCGGCGCCATCGTCGCGATGGTGCCGTTCGTCGACGCCCTGACCTCGATCCTGGACCCAACGCTGCCACTGACGGTGCCGGAGTGGGAGGAGTGGGGCGACCCGCTGCATGACCCCGAGGTCTACCGCTACATGAAGTCCTACACGCCGTACGAGAACGTCGCCACCGGGGTGAAGTACCCGCCGATCCTCGCGGTGACGAGCCTCAACGACACCAGGGTCCTCTATCACGAGCCGGCCAAGTGGATCGCCAGGCTGCAGGCCGAGGCGAGCGGCGGCCCGTTCCTGCTGAAGACGGAGATGGCGGCGGGGCACGGCGGCCGCAGCGGGCGTTACGACGCCTGGCGCGAGGAGGCGATGGTGCTCGCCTGGATCATCTCGACCGCGGGCGCCAGCTAACGGGGAAACAGGCCGGCGACCAGGCGCGCCGGCACGACCTCCACGGCGAACGGCCTTTTAGCCAGGAACGCGCTGGCGCCCACGACGCGGTCGGCTTGCACGTACCCGGTCGGCCCGAGCTCGAATGCCGTCAGCTCGGGCCGGTCCCGGTCCGGATCAAGAATCCAGTACGAGGGAACGCCGAAGCCCTCGTACGCCGCCTTCTTCCGGTTCAGGTCGATCAGCGCCGTACTCGGTGACCGCACCTCGACGATCAGCAGTGGCGGCTTGGTCAGCCTCGTGTCGCTGATGTGGTCCTGGTGGATCACGACGATATCCGGATCGAACTCGGTGAACCGGCTGAGCATCACGGCTGGCTCGGGAATGACTCGTAGTTCGGGCGGACATGCCTCCTTGAGCTGTATGGCCAGCTCGAATGCGACCTCCTGGTGCGCGACGCGGGGCCGCGGACTCACGATCAGCACCCCGTCCAGGAGCTCGTACCGTCGCCCGTCATCGGGCATCCGGTCCAGGTCGTCGACTGTGAACTCCTGGCCCGACGGCGGCCAGGCCGCACTGATCGTCATAGCAACCATGGTGCCTCACCTTCCTCATGGCGGCAGCATGGCGCGAGCTTCGGACGGTCCGCGCCCGTAGGCTCGCGTGATCTGCGCTGATATCGGCACTAAACCGGCGGCGCACTACAGCGTGGGACTGTTAGCCGACGCATTGCCGGGCGTGCCCCGAGGCTGATCGCGGTCGTGATTGTGGTGAAATATCTCGTTAAGAACGCAGTTACTAATACGTGGGGAGAGCAGGCCATGACTGAGGAGACAGGGGAGCCCGAGGGTCCGGAGCCGACTGGGACGCCGGAAGAGCCCGCGGAGCCAGAGGAGCCGCTGGTCGAGGAGGAGCCGGAGCCAGCCGAGGAACCAGAGGAGATCGAGCCCAGGGCCATGATGTTCCGGTCTTGATGTCCGGCGACGCCTTCTGGGCGGCGTTCGCCGCCGATCACTATGGCCTTCGGCCCGTTGCCTGCGACGATGCGCCGGTCAGCCTTGACGTCCGTCCCGATGAGCTCTTCGAGCTGCTGGTGCGATCGTGCCGTCGGAGAGCCTTCGGGCCGAGAGACCCGCACGTGCGGTTCTTCATCGCGCAGCGCGAGGTGCTCGAAGATCTTGACGACTATCTGCCGGTGCCGGCCGACGGTTCGCTCGCCGGCTTCCTGGGCCGGATGGAGGACGAGCTCAGCGGCCAGCCCTACCTGCTGACGGTGCAGCGAATGCACGTGGTCAGCCGGCATCTGTGGAAGCGGGCCGCAGGGTTTCTCGCCGGCCTGTACGAGGCGACCGGGCTGCTGCCCGGCGATGCCGAAGTGGAGGCGTT
>DAIOWC010000124.1:0-18062 GCA_036758685.1 Streptosporangiaceae bacterium
TCCGCGACGTCAACATGGACTTCGCCTACGGCGAGTCGTTCACCGAGTCCAGCCCCGAGGCCTACGAGCGGCTGCTGCTCGACGTGCTCATCGGCGATCCACCACTGTTCCCGCGGCAGGAAGAGGTCGAGCTGTCCTGGCGGATCCTGGATCCGATCGAGGAGTACTGGGCCGAGCACGACAAGCCCGAGCAGTATCCGGCGGGAACGGACGGCCCGGCCGGCGCGGACCGGCTTCTCGCCCGCGACGGGCGGGCCTGGCGCCGGCTGTAACACGAAAGGGATTCCGGCGAGATGCTGACCGACCTGACCGATACGACGACTGCCGACATCAGGGCCGCGCTGACCAGAGCGCGGGATCAGATGGGCGGGCCCGCAACCGGCGTGGTGCTCAACCTGATCATCATGACCGACGAGTCCGGCCAGCATGACGCAGTGCGGGCGGCGAGCCAGGCCGGGCGGGAGCACCCGTGCCGGGTGCTCGCCGTGATCGCCAGGGAGGCGCGCGCGCCGTCCCGGCTCGACGCCGAGATCAGGTCGGGCGACGGGATGCCGGGCCAGACGGTGCTGCTGCGGCTGTACGGCCCGATGAGCGAGCACGCCGACTCGGTCATCATGCCGCTGCTGGTCCCGGACACGCCCGTGGTCACGTGGTGGCACGGGCTGCTGCCGGCCGCCCCGGCCCGGCAGCCGCTCGGCGTGCTCGCGCAGCGCCGGGTCACCGACGCGGCCAGCGCCCGGACGCCCGCCGAGGCCCTGGCGGTCCTGGCCGCCGGCTACCAGCCCGGCGATACCGACTTCAGCTGGACCAGGGCCACGCCGTGGCGATCGCTGATCGCGGCGATCATGGACTCCGAGCCGGGGCCGATCACGGGCGGCGTGGTCTGCGCTGAGGAGCAGAACCCGACCGCCGACTTGCTGGCCGCCTGGCTCGGCAGCCGCCTGGACGTGGAGTTCCTGCGCGAGGACTCCGGCGGCCCGGGCATCACCGAGGTCAGGATGACCACGCCCGATGGTGACATCGTCGTGCACCGGCCGGACGGCCGCGTCGCGACCCTGACCCGGCCCGGCCAGCCTGACCGGCACGTGGCCCTGCAGCGACGCGAGCGGGCCGACCTGCTGGCCGAGGAACTGCGCCGGCTTGACCCGGACGAGATCTACGGCGAGTCGCTGGCTGCGGTCGCGGAGCTGCGCACCGTCTGACGAGTCCCCGGGCAATTGCCCGCTGCTGTCCGCCTTCCCGCTGAAATCGGCGGGTTAGGATCACGTCGTGCCTCCGAATTCCGACGCGGCGGAATCCAGCGATCACATCGTCATTTGCGGCGCCAACGCGCTCGCGTCCAGGATGGCCGAGGAACTCACGGCCAGGTACGGACTAGCCGTTACCGCGATCGTGCCGTCCGCGGAGGGCAGCCACGCCGCGCGAATGGCCACGATGCCCGGAGTCCGGGTCCTCGTGCACGCCGAGCTGGATGCCGACGCGTTCCTGGCGGCGGGGCTGCCGGAGGCGCGCGGACTGGCCTTCCTGGAGCAGAACGACCTCGGCAACTTCCACGCCGCGTTGCGCGCCCAGGAACTCGCGGCGCATATCCGGCTGGTCATCGCGATCTTCAACGGCGGGCTCGGCGAGAAGATACGCGCTTTCTTCGCCGACTGCGCGGTGCTGTCGCAGTCGCAGATGGCCGCTCCGTCGCTGGTCGCGGCGGCGCTCGGCGAGCCCGCCCCGAGCCACGTCCGGATGGCGGGCCGCACCATGTACGTCGCGCGCCGCGAGGATGTCGGCGCCGACCACATCATCTGCGGGCTCGCGCCGAGCATCGAGGCCGAGGCGCCGGACCTCGTGCCGTCCGGCGATCCGTCCGCCGGCCTGGTGCTCGCGGTCGCGGACGGCACCCCTCGCAACCCGCTGTCGCGGCAGCGCCGACGCCGACTGACCGCGCCGATCCGCCTGGTCCGCAGGCTGCTGTGGAGCAGGCTCGGGATGGTGTTCGCCGGGCTGGCAGGCGTGCTTGTCGTCGGCTTCCTGCTGCTGGCGCTCGCCGTCCGCTACTCGCTCATGAACGCGCTGTACCTGACGTTCCTCGACGCCGCCGGAACGGCGGTGACCAGCACCCACCTCCACGCGCCGGAGAAATGGGCGCAGTTCCTGCTGACCTTCGACGGCATGGCGTTCCTCCCCGTGGTCACCGCGGCCATTGTCAGCGCCAGGCTGCCGGGAGCTGCCCGCGAGACCGGGCGGCCGCTGTCGGGTCACGTGATCGTCGCCGGACTCGGCAACGTCGGCACCAGGATCCTCGGCCAGCTGCATGACCTCGGCATCGACGTCGTCGGGGTCGACAAGAACCCGGACGCGGCCGGCACGCCGCTTGCCCGGCGCCTCGGGATCCACGTCGTCATCGGCGAGACGCACAAGGAGGAAACGCTGCGCTCGGCGGGCATCGCTACGTGCCAGGCCATCGTGTCGGTCACCGACAGCGACATCGCCAACCTCGAGACCGCGCTCAATGCTCGGGCGCTGGCCGCCACGCCCCGCATTGTTGTGCGCCTGTACGACGACGATCTGGCCGCGCGGGTCCAGCGCACGATCAGCGGCACTGTGTCCAGGTCGACCTCCTATCTGGCCGCGCCCGCGTTCGCCGCCGCGGTGCTTGACCACCAGGTACTGCGGACGATCGCGGTCGGCCGCCACGTGCTGCTGCTCTCCGAGGTGGTCGCGAGCAGCGTGCCGGGGCTGGCTGGCGAGCGCCTCGCGGCGGTGCACCGGCCGGGGACGCTGCGCGTGATCGCGCTGCGCCGCGCCGACGCGTCGTCGGCCGACTGGTCCCCCGCGCCTGAATACCGGCTCCGCCCAGGTGACCGGCTGGTTGTCCTGGCAACTCGGGCGGGTTTGTCGGGACTGCTGACCAGCGGTGCCGCCTGACCCCGGCACTCCTGGCATTTGACCCTCTAGGCCAGAAAATGGGTCTCCCGAAAACCCCGAACCAGCGTTACGCTCAGGGCAGATCTTCCACTTGGTTCCTGTGAGCCAATTGTGAAGACCGGGAGGTCAGCGATTGGCCATGCTCGTGTCGGTATATACGCGATTCGGCACTATTACTGCCCGGCGACTGCGGTTTGCGCCCGGCAGTGAGACCGGCATGGCCGCAGAAATCGCTGTCCGTACACCATCCATCACGCCTGCCTTGCCCTCGCAGCGTGCTAGAGGCCGGCAGGCAAGCCCCTCAGGAGGAATCAGTTGAGCACCACAGATGATGCTCCCGCAGTTGTTGCTCAGGGCACTGGCATAGCCGACCCTGCGCCGCTCGGGCTGGCAGCGTTCGCGCTGACTACGTTCCTGCTGTCCGCTGCCAACGCCGGGTGGATGAAGTCGGCTACTGGTGACAGCTGGCTGGGTTACGCCTTCGCCTACGGCGGACTCTGCCAGCTCCTGGCAGGCATGTGGGAGTTCCGCAATAGGAACGTCTTCGGAGCGACGGCGTTCTCCAGTTACGGCGGATTCTGGATCGGCCTCGGCCTGTGGGCCAAGCTGGTCGCACCGACTGCGACCGGCCTTACGGGCGTCAGAGACCTGGGCTGGATTCTGCTCGCATTCGCCATCTTCAACACGTACATGCTGATCATCAGCACCCAGCTCAACTACGCGGTCTTCGCGGTCTTCCTGACCCTGGAGATCACCGAGATCGTCCTGTTCATCGGGTTCTTCACGACCAAGACCGGGACCGGCGGAGCGATTCAGGTCGGTGGCGTCATCGGCGTCATCACCGCCGTCGTGGCCTGGTACACGTCCGCGGCGGGCGTGATGAACGGCATCAAGGGCCGGGCGGTCGTGCCCGTCGGCAAGCCGCTCTTCGATCTGTAAAGGATTCGGCAAGAGCTCGCAGGAGGATCATCGCGGGAGCCCGGGGTCGCAAGGCCCCGGGCTCGCCCATGTTCCTGGCCCGGTAGCTTATGCGGGTGGACCTGCAAGAGCGGCGCCAGCTCGACATGGCGGCACAGATGCGGCGGGTCCGGGCGAAGACCCGCCCGTGGCGGGCCATCATCTCGCTCGTGATCGCCGTCGCCGGGGCGACTGCCGCCGAAGTATGGGGCGTGAAGGGCTGGGCGGCAGTCAAGGGCGACGGTCATCAAACCCAGTCGATCATCTTCATAGCCGGATCAACTGTCTTCCTGCTGTTCGGCCTCGCGGCCGCCGTCGGGCTCTCGGGCCGGCTCCGCTCGGTTCTCCAGCCCCTCATCGGCCAGGCCCACGCGGGCGTCGTCCGCTACGTCCTCCTGCTCGTCGGGGTCTTCACGATCTTGCTGATCACGCTCCTGATCGGGCGGATCTCGGTCAGCCAGCTACTGGTCGGTGGCGCGGTCACCGGCGTGCTGCTCGGCATCGCCGCGCAGCAGTCGCTGGCGAACCTCTTCGCCGGCCTGGTCCTGCTCTTCGCCCGGCCCTTCCGCGTGGGCGACCATGTCCGCTTCCGGTCGGGGACGCTGTCGGGGCAGATCGAGGGAATCGTGACCGACGTCAGCCTCACGTACGTGCGGCTGGAAACCGAGGACGGCCGCGTCCTGATCCCAAACTCCCAGGCCCTGGCCGCAGCGGTGCTGCTCATCCCCGGTCCGGCAGCCGAGAGCAGCGCTCCGGCCGACAGCGGCGCCCCTCCGGCCTCGGTGGTTTGAGGCACGGTAGTTTGAAGCACGGTGGTTTGAGGCACGTACGCACGACGGCCGGCGCCCAGTCAGGAGCCGGCCGTCAATGCTGGACGATCAGCTAGTGATTAGCCTCGTACTTCGCGATGACGTTCGCCGGGATCCGGCCGCGATCGCTGACCTCCATGCCGCTTCGCTTCGCCCAAGCCCGGATATCGGCACTGCGCTGACGGTGCGCGGTGGTGCGGCGCTTGGGCCGTCCGGTCCTGCCGGTCACCTTGCGCGCCTTCTCCGCGAACTTCTGCAGCACCTCGTCGAACTTCTGGCTATGCCTCTCGCATAGGTCGATCTCATAATCCCGGCCATCGAGGCTGAACGCGCGCGTCATGTGCTCGCCGTCGGGAATCTCTTTTGAGTCGTAGTCACAGGCGAACGTGACAGAGATCTTCTGAGCCACTTCGTTTCCCCCTTCCCCCGCCGCGACTGTATTCCCCCCTCCATCAACCATGTAACGGCGAAGGGGCTACTTCTTCCGGGCGAGTTAACCGCACCCACCAATCACGCTACCAGCATGTTCACGTAACTCGCGCCTCTGACTGTCGGTCAAGAGTCTTCGCGAGGGCCTAGTAATTGGCGCCCCGCGCCGATACGCAGAATACTGCGCTCGGAGATGTTTCTAACGCCGGGCGCCGGGGCTTCGAATCGCCTGGCGGGCTAACAATCGGCAGGAGCCGATCAGGAGGATCGCGCCGCGCCGGGACTTATCTCCCGTACCAGTCGGACGAATACGGCCGGTCCTGCTCATCGGGCGGTCCGTCCGGCGGGTCAGCTAAGCGATAGCGCGGATCGTCGGAATATCCGGCGGGCGCCCATGAGGGGTCCTGATAATCCTCGGACCCGGATCGGCCGCCGGACTCCTCGTCCCGATAGGCGGCGCGGCGCTGCCCAGTTGGCATCTCCGCGGCGCGGGCCGGAATGTCATTCACATATTCACCGGCCGTGGTCCGCACATAGGGCGGAACAAAGCGCTCGCCGTAGGCGTCCGGCGCCGCGGCCCCGGCCTCATCCTCGGCCAGCCCCGGCCGCCCCTCTGATCGGGGTCCCGGATAGGTGCCGTCGCCGAAATCGTCGCGCCCGTAGGGGTTGTCGTGACCATAGGGGCCGTCTTGCGGGCCATAGGCACCGTCGGCGGGTCCATAGGCGGTGTCTGGACGGCCATAGGCCCCATCAGCCGGGTAGGCCCGGTCCTCGCCGTAGCCTGCCGGGTCACCGTAGGCCGGCGCCTCGCCGTAACTCCGCTCCTGGTCGTAGCCGGGCTCTCGGCCGTAACCGCGATCGAGCTCGTAGCCGGGCTCTCGGCCGTACCCGGAGTCCGGTGCGTAGCCCGGCTCGTCGCGGTAGCCCCGTTCCCGGCCGTAAGAGCTCTCCTGGCCGCCGCTGGGGTCGAGGTCAGGACCGCGGCCCGCCTCGCGCCCGTAGCCGATCTCATCGCCGTACGCGTGGTTCTGGCCCCGGCCAGTCTCAGACGGCCCGTACGCGTCGCTTCGAGCCCGCCGCGAGGCGGGGTCGGGCGCGTCCGCCTGGCGGTCCTCCCGGTCGCGGCGAGAGTCTCGCGGGCCCTTCGGCCCATCGAAGGGGACGCTGGCCGCCACGGTCTCGGAAAGATCGTCGCGCCCGTAGCCGGAGCGGGGCTCCTCGGCGTACGGGCCGTCCGCGTCCGGCTGCATGACGGCGCCGGTGCGGAAGTCACGATGTCCGGAATGGCCAGTATCGGAGCCGCCCCAGTCCGGCTGCTCGGCGGAGCGGCTGCGGCCCCTTCCCTGCGGGCCGTGCTCCAGAATTTCGATCATTCTGGGCAGATCCTCGATGGGCAGCCGAAAAGTTCCCGTGCACCGGCCGCCTTGCCAGATGCTGAATACGGCCACGCCGGTGTCGGCGTACCAGCTCAGCCGCATGCTCCGGGAACTGCCCCTGACGTCGAAAAAGACCTCACCGAGACGAGGCAGCGGTGCTGCGTCGGACGCGGACATGAGGCTATGGTGAACCCGAACCACGGGCTCTGTCCAGTTAATGATCACTTAGTGTGACCCGCACCGCGGCCCGCATAGGTACATATTCGCGATCCCGGCTGCGCAGCAACGGCCGCAAGTGGCATGATTGTGCGGCGGTCCGCGCGCTCGGGCTGGCAGCCGATACCTTGGTCGCGGCCGTGCAGGAGTCACACCGGGAACATCACGCCGGTGCGGCGCGTTGCATCATGCGACGGGGCAATTTGCCACACACCGCGCGAGAAAGCTTTGCGTCCGGCGCGTGAGCGCTAGATGCCGCTAGCACTGAATGTACCTGCACTGAACGAACTTGTCGCACTGACGAACCGTGACCGCATGCCGATCGCGGTCACCTGGTTGAGGAGAGCTATCCATGTCTGAGGTACGCCGTCAAGCCGCCCTGATGCCACGGCCGAACTGGGGCTGGCAGGATCAGGCTGCGTGCCGGGGGCGTGAGGTTGTCCTGTTTTTCGGGCCCGACGGGGAGCGCCAGCCTGAGCGCGAGATCCGCGAGCGCAAGGCCAAGGCTGTCTGCAACGCCTGCCCGGTGCGCGCGGAGTGCCTGACCTACGCCGTCAGCAGGCCGGAGAAGTACGGCACCTGGGGCGGCCTGAACGAGGATGAGCGCTCGTCCGAGCGCCGTCGGCGCATGCGGCGCGCGAACGCCGCCTGATCCGAGATTGGTCGAAGTCGTTGGTCTGCTCCGGTTGCCGGTCGCAGAAGCACGATGACTGCCCCGGCGGCACCTGGTGTGACTGCCAGCACAAGCCGCCGGCCCAGCCCGCCGAGGCTCGCCTGGGCTGGGTCACGCAGGGCTGACCGAACCCGATCCACGCCAACGTCTGAGTCGCTGGCACGAAGGCCTCGTGCCAGCGACTCAGACGTTTTTGCGTTTCCGGCAGGCGCGGACGCTAAACCGGCCGCCGGCCTCAGCTGATGCCGCAGGCCTGGGCCACGGCGCTCGCCGCCCCCTCGCGGTTGTAGGCGGCGGGCAGGCCCGGCCGCTCGAAGTAGTTCATGTAGACGTCGGCGGCCTCGGTCGGGCTGGTCGCGGCGTTCAGCATCGGGATGTACTGCGCCCACTGCTGGTTGAATGCCAGCAGCGCGGTGAGCTGAGTCTGCAGGTCAGCCTGCGGGTTGCCGGTCACGAACCCGGCCGGGAGCGGCGTCCAGCCGATCAGGCCGCCACCGCCCGTGCCGACCGACTCGGGATTGCCCTGAGACTCCTGGTAGATGTTCCCGGCGATGCCCGCGGCGGCCATCGGCGTGTAGCCGTGGGCGGCCAGGAAAGTCACGATCGGCCCGTAGTTCTCGGGCAGCATCCCGGTCGCGATGGTGCCGGCGCACGCGAACGCCTTGGGGCTCGGGGCGGGGGCGGGGTGGCTCGCGGCCGGGGTAGCGGCCGGCTTGGGCTTCGGAGACGCCGCTCCCGGCTTCGCGGCCGGGCTGGCCTTGGCGGCGGGGCTGGCGGCCGTCTGATGCCGGTCCGCGACGGCGTCGGCATCCTCCGGGGCGTTCCGGGTCAGGGCCTTGCTCAGAAACGTCTTGGCCTCGCCGGTCAGCGGCGGCGGCAGGTAACGAGCGGTCAGTTCCGCGCGCTGAGCGCTGCCCGCGGTGGCCGGGCCAGAGTCAAATGGGCTGAGCTGCCAGGCGCCGACGGCGCCGAGTACTACGAATGCGGGGGCGATGAGGCCCAGCCGCCTGACCGACTTCTGCGCCGTCCACGGCGCGCAATGCCGGCCAGCCTTCCTGATCTTCCTGTTCTTGCGCTGTGCTGCTGGGGATCCTGACCTCACGACCTGCCTTACGCCGGTTCCGCGCCCAGCTACGCAGCGGCAGCGTGCCCGCCTCTCACCGGACCTGACTCGCCGTGCGGGCCGCGGTGAACGGCCGGGCACGGGCAACGGCTGACCAGTCTGCCAGGGCAGAAGCCCTATTTCGGACGTTCAGGCACTGAATGGCTCTTTATGGCTATTGCAGGTACGGAATGGCATGTAATGGCGCTGTGCCTGCTCCAGACGGCCGCCTGCCGGTCGCCCCTCGGTCCGGCGAACTAGGTCAGAACCACCCGAAATGACTAGTTCGAGGGGCTGCCCGCGAGCCAGGCCAGGCGGCGGGCACCTCCGCCCAAAGTCGCGAGAGGGCCACTATGGCTCATAGAGGATCCATAGTGGCCGTCTCGCGACTATCGCGACCGCGACTCCATGGACCCAAGCCCGCGCTGGAATCAGGAGCAGTCGGGCAGGCGTTCAACTCACTGAGGCACCGCGTGCGAGCGGGTCCGTCGTCCCCTCCGGCCCGCGGAAGTTCACCCGCCGGATTTAGTAGGTAATACCCGGCGCGATGCCGGGCAGATGAGAGTGCCACGCCAGCCGATCCGATCCCGATTCACGGCCTGCGGCTTGATCAACGACACCGATACGGAGATTGCTCATGCGTTCGGCGCGTGCTCGTTTCGCCGCCAAAGTAGCCGGGGTGCCGATCCGAATCAGGAAAGGTGCGGCCGTCGCCGTCGCGCTTGCGGTCGCGACCGTCCTCGGCCTGTTCGGCGCCGCGGCAGCGGGCGCGTTCGCGAGCCCGGTGCCTGCCGCTCCGCCTGGTCACGGCGCGCTGTCCGGTACCGGAGCGGAGGCACGCCGCGCCGCCGTCCGCGCCACCCGGCCGGCGTCCCGCGCCCGCGCCAGCACCGCCGCTAGCGCCACCACCTCGTGCACGACGGTCGGGCATATCGGCGACTCGACCTCCGTCGGCATGGTGTCGCCTGAGTACCTGCCCGATCCCGCGCAGCGGCTGGCGGCCCAGTACGCCGCGGTGGGCGTGACGCATCTGCGGGTCGACGCATCCGGCGGCCGCTCGATCGTCGAGGTCATGCCGGATCAGGTCAACGGCTACAACGTCGCGAGGAACTGGGTCGCGGCGGGCTTCCACGGCTGCTGGGTCTTCGCGCTCGGCACCAACGACACGGCGAACGTCGCCGTCGGCTCCAACGTCAGCCGGATGGCCCGGATCCAGGAAATGATGTCCGTCGCGCACGGCGAGCCGGTCCTGTGGGTGAACACCCACACCCTGCTGTCGTCCGGACCCTGGTCGGAAGCGAACATGCAGACCTGGAACAACACCCTCGTGCAGGCCTGCAGGCAGTACCCGAACATGCGCATCTTCAACTGGGCCGGCATGGACCAGCCGAGCTGGCATATTGCCGACGGAATTCATTACACCTCGGCCGGGTATGCCATCCGGGCGGCTGCGATTGCCCACGCGCTCGCGCAGGCGTTCCCGCGCGGCGGACATAGCACAAACTGTGTCGTCGGGTAGTCAATCCACGCCGTGCTTGTTCCAACAATAACTGCGACAATACGTAGTCATTAAATTACACAGGGTAGTTGTCCCCTAGCTCACGTCGCGAGGGGACATCATGCCGAAGCCGATCAAATCCGATCAGCGCTACATGCCGGGGCTCGACGGCCTCCGTGCTATTGCGGTACTGGCCGTCATCGCATTCCACGAGCAGTTCTCGTGGGCGCCGGGCGGCCTCCTCGGCGTCGGGGTGTTCTTCACCCTCAGCGGCTACCTGATCACCGACCTGCTGCTCGGTCAGTGGCGAGGCAGCGGCCGGCTGCACCTCGCGGACTTCTGGCTGCGCCGGGCCCGGCGGCTCCTGCCGGCCCTGTTCGCCATGCTCGCGATCGTGACGGCCTGGGTCACGATCGCGGACCGCTCGCGCCTGTCCGGCATGCGGGGCCCGGTCGGCGCCGCCGCCACGTACTGGAGCAACTGGTACCTGATCGTGGCGCACTCGTCGTACTTCTCCAGGTTCGCGGCGCCGCAGCCGCTTGATCACCTCTGGTCGCTGGCGGTGGAGGAGCAGTTCTACCTGATCTGGCCGTGGCTGCTCCTGCTCGGCCTGCTGGCCATCCGCCGCCGGCCGGGCGCGGTCGGCTGGCTGGCGCTGCCGACTCTCGTCCTCGCGGCCGGGTCCGCCGTCCTCATGCTGGTCCTGTACCAGCCGGGATTCGATCCCACCAGGGTCTACGAGGGCACGGACACCCGGGCGGCCGGCCTGCTCATCGGCGCGGCCCTGGCGATGGTCTGGCCTAGCTCGAGGGCCGCGCGCGCAGGCCGCACCAGCCGCATCGCGCTCGACGTTCCCGGCTTCGCGGGCCTGGCGGTCATCGCGATCATGGTCTGGCGGGTCGGCCAGTACTCGCCGTTCCTCTACCGCGGCGGGCTGGTGCTGCTCTCGCTCGCCACCGCGGCCGTGGTCGCCGCCGCGGCCTGCCCGCTGTCCCTGGTCGGCCGGGCCCTGAGCTGGGCTCCCCTGCGCTGGCTGGGCGTCCGCTCCTACGGCATCTACCTGTGGCACTATCCCGTCATCGTGCTGACCTCCCCGGCAAACGGCACGGTCAGCCTGCCGCGGGCCGCCGCCCAGATCACGGCCAGCATCGTGCTGGCCGCGCTGTCCTGGCGGTTCCTCGAGGAGCCGATCCGGCACGGTGCGCTCGGCAGGACCTGGGCCCGGCTCCGGTCCGGCGGCGCGCGCAGGCTCGGCTGGGGCGGGGCGGCCACGGCCGGCGCCACGGCCGGGGTCCTGGCCGTCGCGTGCACGGGCCTGATCGGCGCGCCGGCTCCGCTCGCCGTGGCCGGCGGCCTCGGCGGCACGTCCGCCCTCGCCTCGTCGACGAACTCGGTGAGCCACGCCTCCGGCCACGCCCATCACAACTCCAGGGCGGGAACGACGCCTGCGGCGGCCGCTGCCGCCGGCCCGCCCAGGACGTCCTGCAAGTCGGTGGTCCACATCGGCGACTCGACGTCCGAGGGGATGGTGTCGTCGGACTACCTGCCGAACCCGGCCCAGCGCCTGCCCGAGCAGTACGAGGACGTCGGGGTGCAGACCGTCTACACCAATATCACCGGCGCCCGCTCGGTCGTCGAGGTCCTGCCGGGCACCACCAACGGCTACGACGCGGCCAAGGCGCTCGTGCGCAGCGGCTTCCGCGGCTGCTGGGTGCTTGCCCTCGGCACCAACGACACCGCGGACGTCGCCGCCGGGTCCGAGGTGGGCCTGGCCACCAGGATCCAGCGCATGATGTCGGTCGCGGGCGGCGCGCCCGTCATGTGGGTGAACGTGATCTCGCTGCTGTCCTCGGGCCCCTACGCCGAGGCCAACATGCGGCAGTGGGATGAGGCCCTGCTCAAGGCCTGCGCCCAGTACCCGAACATGCGGGTATTCAACTGGGCGGCGCTGGCGGAGCGGCCGTGGTTCATCAACGACGGCATCCACTACACCTCGGCCGGGTATGCCATCCGTGCCCACGCGATCGCCGAGGGGCTCGCCAAGGCGTTCCCGCTCGGCGGTCAGAGCGCGGGCTGTGTAGTTCAGTAGCAGAAATTTCGGGCGGGTCCGGAATAGCTCCGATCCCCCTGCGGTTGGCCCGCTTGTGCGATTTTTGCGACACCAGATAACTCGTGACGTGGCCGGGACGGCCGCTTCACGAGTCTGTTTGCCGACAGACCGTGCGCTTACCGGGCATAGGCCCTACTCTGGGGTACGACTTTCCGTCGTCGGTCCCGGTGATTCTGGTATCGGGCCGGTAGGATGCCGCAATTGAGGACGCCGCGAGGAGGGCTCACCGAGATGGAGAGGCTGGCCGCCGAAGCGGCGGATGCACTGGCCGGAGCTCCGGCCGAGGAAGTCATCGCCTGGGCGGCGAAGACCTTCGGCCCCCGGATCTGCATCACCTCCTCCATGAGCGACGCCGTGCTCGTGGACCTCGTCTCCAAGCAGCTGCCGGCCGTCGACGTGCTGTTCCTGGACACGGGCTACCACTTCCCCGAGACGATCGGCACGCGGGATGCGGTCTCGGCGGTCTACCCGGTCAACGTCATCAACGTGACGCCCCCGACCACCGTCGCCGAGCAGGACGCCGAGCTGGGCCCCCGGCTGTACAGCCGCAACCCTGACCTCTGCTGCTACCTGCGCAAGGTCGTGCCGCTCGAGCAGTCGCTGGCTCCCTATGACGCCTGGTTCACCGGCGTCCGCCGCGAGGAGACCGAGGCCCGCAGCGACACGAAGGTCGTCTCCTGGGACGCCCGCCGCGAGATGATCAAGGTGAATCCCATCGTCGAGTGGACCCAGCAGCAGGTGGACGACTACATCGCCGCCAACGGCGTGCTCGTGAACCCGCTTATCTACGACGGGTACCCGTCGATCGGCTGCCGCACGTGCACCGCCAAGGTCGCCGACGGCGCCGATCCGCGCAGCGGGCGCTGGGCCGGGACCGCCAAGACCGAGTGCGGCATCCACATCTGATCACCGGCCGGTTCCCGGCTGGATGATGGTGGTTATGGCAGACAGCTCCACGCACGAGGTTCTCAACCAGGTACCCCAGCTAGCCGGGCACGACGTCGCGGCGGATCCCGCGCTGCTGGCGGCCGTGCACCGCGAGGGCGGCGGCTGGGCCGAGGCCGAGATGCACGAGCTCGGCCTGCTGGCCGGCACCGCCGAGACGCAGGAGCTGGCCCGCCTGGCCAACGTGCACAAGCCCGAGCTGCGCACCCACGACGCCCGGGGCTACCGGATCGACGAGGTCCGCTTCCATCCGGCCTGGCATCAGCTGATGAGCACCGCCGTTGCCCATGGGCTGCACGCCGCGCCGTGGGCGGACCGCAGGCCCGGCGCGCACGTGGCCAGGGCCGCCAAGTTCATGGTCTGGACCCAGGCCGAGGCCGGGCACGGCTGTCCGATCTCGATGACGTACGCGAGCGTTCCCGCGCTGCGGCACGCGCCCGGCCTGGCCGCCACCTATGAGCCGCTGCTGACCGCGCCGGTCTACGATCCCGGACTGCGCGTCCCGGACGGCAAGGCCGGCCTGCTGGCGGGCATGGCCATGACCGAGAAGCAGGGCGGCTCCGATGTGCGGGCCAACACGACCCGCGCCGAGCGGGCCGCCGACGGCAGCTACGTGCTGACCGGGCACAAGTGGTTCTGCTCGGCCCCGATGAACGACCTGTTCCTCGTGCTGGCCCAGGCCCCCGAGGGCCTCACCTGCTTCCTGCTCCCCCGCGTCCTGCCCGACGGCAGCCTCAACGCGATGCAGATCCAGCGGCTCAAGGACAAGCTGGGCAACACCTCCAACGCCTCATCCGAGGTCGAGTACCGCGAGGCGATCGCCTGGCCGGTCGGCGAGCCCGGCCGCGGCGTGCGGACCATCCTGGAGATGGTCAGCGCGACCCGGCTCGACTGCGTCCTCGGCAGCGCGGCGGCGATCCGGCAGGCCTGCGTCACGGCCGCCCACCACGCCCGGCACCGCAGCACGTTCGGCGCCCGGCTGATCGACCAGCCCGCGATGACCGCGGTGGTCGCCGACCTGACGCTGGAGTCCGAGGCGGCGACGACGCTGGCGATCAGGCTGGCCGGAGCGGCGGACCGGGCGGCCCGCGGTGATGCCGCCGAGGCGGCGCTGCTGCGGCTCGCGCTGCCAGCGGCCAAGTACTGGATCTGCAAGCGCACGCCAGTGATCACCGCCGAGGCGCTCGAATGCCTGGGCGGCAACGGCTACGTCGAGGAATCGGTCATGCCGCGGCTGCTCCGGGACGCACCGCTGAACTCGATCTGGGAAGGCTCGGGCAACGTCACCGCCCTGGATGTCCTCCGGGCGCTGGCCAGGACCCCGGACTCGGCCGACGCCCTGCTCGCCGAGATCGACTCGGCCGGCGGCGACCAGCGCGTCGCCGCGGCGACGGTGCGCCTGCGGGGCACGCTCAAGGAGGCGGCCGGCGACGCTGGCGGCGGGCAGCGGCACGCCCGGCGGCTGGCCGGCCAGATCGCGGTGACCCTGCAGGCGGCGCTCCTGGCGCGGTTCGCCCCGGAGCCGGTTGCCGATGCCTTCCTGCACTCCCGGCTTGAGGACGGCGGCGCTCCCGGGCCGGGAGTGCCGTTCGGCAGCCTCCCGGATGGACTCGACCTGACGGCGATTCTGGACCGGGCAACCGTTACCGGCAGGTAAGGTCGTCGGATGCAAGTCTGGCCGGGCGCTGCCTACCCCCTCGGGGCTACCTGGGACGGGTCGGGCACCAACTTCGCCCTGTTCTCCGAGATCGCCGAGCGCGTCGAGCTGTGCCTGTTCGACGAGTCCGGCACGGAGACCCGGCAGGAGCTGACCGAGGTCGACGGGTTCGTCTGGCACAGCTACCTGCCTGCGGTCGGACCGGGCCAGCGCTACGGCTATCGCGTGGCCGGACCCTACGAACCGCGCGCCGGCCACCGCTGCAACCCGGCCAAACTCCTGCTCGACCCCTACGGCAAGGCGATCGACGGCAGCCTCACCTGGGATCCCGCGCTCTTTGACTACCAGCCGGGCGCGCCTGGCAGCCGGAACGACGCCGACAGCGCGCCGTTCATGCCGCGCAACGTGGTGATCAACCCGTACTTCGACTGGGCCGATGACCGGCCGCCGCGTACCCCCTATCACCAGACCGTCATCTACGAGGCGCATGTCCGCGGCCTGACCATGCGCCATCCGCAGGTCCCGCCGGAGCTGCGCGGCAGTTACTCGGGTCTCGCGACGACCCCGGTCATCGATCACCTGACCCGGCTCGGGGTGACCGCGATCGAGCTGATGCCGGTCCACCAGCCGGTGTCGGAAGCGCAGCTCGTCCAGCGCGGGCTGACCAACTACTGGGGCTACAACACGATCGGGTTCCTGGCCCCGCACAACGGCTACTCGCAGGCCGCCGAGCCGCACGGCCAGGTGGCGGAGTTCAAGGCCATGGTCAAGGCCCTGCACGCGGCCGGCATCGAGGTGATACTCGACGTCGTCTACAACCACACCGCCGAGGGCGGCGCGCTCGGGCCGACCCTGTCGTTCCGAGGCATCGACAACGCCGCCTACTACCGGCTGGACGACACCGACCCGTCGGTCTACCTCGACTACACCGGGTGCGGCAACAGCCTCAACGTCCGGCACCCGCATGCGCTGCAGCTGATCATGGACTCGCTGCGCTACTGGGTGATCGAGATGCACGTCGACGGCTTCCGCTTCGACCTGGCCTCCGCCCTGGCCCGCGAGCTGCACGAGGTGGACCGCCTGTCGTCGTTCTTCGAGCTCGTCCAGCAGGACCCGGTGGTCTCGCAGGTCAAGCTCATCGCGGAACCCTGGGACGTGGGGGCGGGCGGCTACCAGGTCGGCAAGTTCCCGCCGCTGTGGAGCGAGTGGAACGGCAAGTACCGCGACACCGTGCGCGACTACTGGCGCGGCGTCCCGGCGGCGCTGCCCGAGTTCGCCTCCCGGCTCAGCGGGTCGAGCGACCTGTACGAGACCAGCGCCCGCCGCCCGGTCGCATCGGTGAACTTCGTCACGTGCCACGACGGCTTCACGCTCAGGGACCTCGTCAGCTACGACGACAAGCACAACGAGGCCAACGGCGACGGCAACACCGACGGCACCAGCGACAACCGCTCCTGGAACTGCGGCACCGAGGGCCCGACCGACGACCCGGCGATCAACGAGCTGCGGGCCAGGCAGGAGCGCAACTTCCTGGTCACGCTGTTCTGCTCCCAGGGCGTGCCGATGCTGCTGGCGGGCGACGAGCTCGGCCGCACCCAGCGCGGCAACAACAACGCCTACTGCCAGGACAACGAGATTTCGTGGGTGGACTGGGAGTCCGCCGGCCCGGCTGACGCCGGTCTCCTGGAGCTGACCAGGACGCTCAGCGCGCTGCGCCGCGACCACCCGGTCTTCCGGCGGCGCCGGTTCTTCAGCGGCCTGCCATCGGGCCCGGACGGGACCGTGCGCGACATCATCTGGCTCACCCCGGCCGGCGGCGAGATGACCATGAGCGACTGGGGTTCTGGCTATGCCCGGTCGCTGGGCGTCTTCCTCAACGGCAGCGCGATCACCGAGCCGGGCCCGCGGGGCGAGCAGATCACCGACTGCCACTTCCTGCTGCTGTTCAACGCGCACAGCGATCCCGTCACGTTCACGCTTCCTGGACCCGAACTCGCCCCGGCCTGGCAGGTCGTGATCGACACCGCCGAGCCGCCCGCGAGCGCCGCCAACGGCTCGCCGCCGCCAGCGATCCAGAAGCCCGGCAGCGCGCTGCCGGTCAGCGACCGGGCCATCGTGGTGCTGCAGGCGGCTGCCGTCGACTAGGCGCAAGCCAGCCGGGCGTTGAGCCCGGGCACCTAACGGAACCTAACGCTTGCTTGCCAGCGGGCCCCATCGGCGCTATAGATGAACCAACGAGTGCGGCCTTTAACGGGATAAAGGAGGCTGAGCCCTTCCCCCAGCATTAACCGGCGATGCTGCTTCCGTGCTGCCGCATACCCATCTGCGGAAATGGAGAAGCAACGTGAACGCTCGTGACGCCGGTACTGCTGCTGGCTCGGGGGGACGACCCCCCGAAACCCCCCGCAGCTCTGGCCGATCCCCCCACCTGTCCCGGCGGGCGCTGCTCGCCGCCGCTGGCGCCGGCGCAGCCGGCGCGGCGCTCGGCTGGTTCCCTGGCATCCGCGTCCCCGCGGGCCGGGCCTCGACGATCCCGACGCCCCCGAACTTCCCGTCCGGGATCTCCCTGTACCAGCAGACCTACCAGAACTGGTCCCAGCAGGCCACGATCGACGACGTCTGGACCTGCGCCCCCGCCAGCGACGCCGAGGTCGTCACGCTCGCCAACTGGGCCTACCAGAACAGCTACACGCTGCGGGCCAGCGGCTTCTCCCACAACTGGTCTCCGCTCGTCCTGCCGAACGGCGCGAACGTCGACAACGTCGTGCTGGTCAACACCACCGACAGCCTGACCGGCATCACGGTCAGCACCTCGGGATCGCCCGCCACGGTCACCGCTCAGGGCGGCGTCTCGATGGACAACCTGACGGCCGCGGTCCTGAACGCCGGCTACAGCTTCTGCTCGATCCCGGCGCCCGGCGACATCACCATCGGCGGCGTCCTCGCCATCGACGGGCACGGCACCGCGATTCCCGCGACCGGCGAGACCCGCGAGACGGGCATGAGCTACGGCTCGGTCAGCAACCTGGTGCAATCGCTGACCGCGGTCACCTGGAATGGCAGCGCCTACGCCTTGCAGACGTTCCAGCGCAGCGATCCCGCGATCGCGCCGTTCCTGGTCAACCTCGGCCGCACGTTCATCACCGAGGTCACGCTCGAGATCGGCAAGGCGCAGAACCTGCTGTGCACGAGCACGACCTCGATCGGGGCCAGCACACTGTTCGCCGCGCCCGCCTCGGCCGGGTCCAACTCGTTCGCCAGCCTCGTCAACAAATGCGGGCGGGTGGAGTCGATCTGGTTCCCGTTCACCACAACTCCGTGGGTCAAGACCTGGACGGTCTCGCCGAGCCAGCCCTGGTACGCCACCGAAG
>DAIOWC010000125.1:0-18009 GCA_036758685.1 Streptosporangiaceae bacterium
TGCGGGAACTGCACTGGCACCCGAACGCCGACGAGTGGCAGTACTACATGCAAGGTTCCGCGCGGATGACGGTGTTCAACACCGGCCCGCACGCCAACACCACCGACTTCCGCGCCGGTGATGTCGGGCTGGTCCGGCGCAATCTCGGCCACTACGTCGAGAACACCGGCGACGATGACCTGATCTTCATCGAAACGTTCCGCAGCGACCACTACGAAGAAGTCTCGCTGGCCAACTGGCTCAGCCACCTGCCGCCGAAGCTCGTTTCCGCGCATCTGAACATTCCCGAGGAGACCCTCGCGAGGTTCCCGCGCGGCGCGCAGGGGATCGTGCCGCTGCCATAGCCGTGCCTGCCCAGGCGGCAAAGGTACCTAAGCTAAGAGCGCTCCGGAGGCTATGGAGGACTGATGGAATACCGGCTGCTCGGCAGCAGCGGCTGCGCGGTGTCAGCTCTCGCGCTCGGCACGCTGACCTTCGGCAACGAGACCGACCAGGCAGAGTCGTTCAGCCAGCTCGACCGTTTCACCGAGAGCGGGGGAACTTTGGTCGACAGCGCCGACGTGTACGCGGACGGTCGAGCCGAGGAGATCATCGGGCGCTGGCTGGCCGACCGGCCGGGGAGACGTGAGCTTGTCGTTCTGGCCACCAAGGGCCGGTTCCCCACGGACGAGAGCCCCAACGGGCACGGGCTGTCCCGCCAGCATCTCTCGCTGGCTCTGGAGGCGTCGCTGCGCCGGCTGAACGTGGACACCATCGACCTGTACCAGGTGCACGCCTGGGACCCGCTGACCCGGCTGGAGGAGACGCTGCGCTTTCTCGACGATGCTGTGCGCGCCGGGAAGATCAACTACGTCGGGCTATCCAACTTCACTGGCTGGCAGCTGCAGAAGGCAGTGGACCTCGCGGAGTTCCGCGGGTTTTCGGCCCCGGTGTCCATGCAGGCGCAGTACAACCTGCTGGCCCGCGCGGTCGAATGGGAGATCGTGCCCGCCTGCCAGGCCGCCGGGCTCGGCATGCTCGCCTGGTCCCCGTTGGCCAGCGGGTGGCTGACCGGCAAGTACCGGCAGGGCGAGCCGCCCTCGGCCGGTACCCGGGTGGTGGAGAACGCCGACGAGGGGATGCGGATCTGGAACCAGCGCGGCCAGTCCGAGCAGACATGGCAGGTGCTCGACGCGGTGCGCACAGTTGCCGAGGGCCGCGGCGTGTCTCCTGCCCAGGTGGCCATAGCGTGGCTGATGGCCCGGCCCGCGGTATCGTCGGTGATCCTCGGCGCCCGAAGCATGGACCAGCTGAGCGACAACATGGCCGCGGCCGTGCTGAAGCTGACGCCCGAGGAGACCCGCGGGCTGGACGAGGCGAGCCAGCCGCCGACCCCGGACTACCCCTACGGTGCCCCCGGACAGTCCCAGCGCGCCCGCCGCATCCAAGGGGGAAGATTCTGAGGGCGCGGGTCGCCGCTAACAGACTTGCCCGAGGACACTGCCCTGGATCACCGGTCAGGGGCGGGCCAGCTCGTCGAACCACTAGCTTCACGTTTCCCAGGCGACCGGCGCCGGTCCCCTCCCAGGCGGCATGGCACAACGCAGCCCGCCGAGGCGCGCTGCGGAACTGGAGGCCGGCTGGCCAGGCAGTCCATCGCCAGGCGCGCGTCTTCGGAGTTCGCGGGATGGCTGTCCCGGCGTCACCTGGCCACCTCGCCCGCCGTGCGCATGTCTCTTCCGGCCGCCATCGGGGCAGCGCGATGCAGGCGTCAGCGCCGCCCCCTGGCAGGTTACAGATGGTTGCGGCACCGCGGTGCGCGTCAGCTATGGCCGCAACCAGGGACAGGCCCAGCCCGCTGCCGGGATCACGCGCCCCCTTCCCGCGGGTGAAACGCTGGAATGCGCGCTCCGCTATCTCGCGCGCGAAGCCGCTGCCCTGGTCGGCCACGTGCAGTCCGAGCAGCTCCCCGTCATCGCGGGCGGTCAGCGTGATCGTGCCACTGCCGTAATGGAGCGCGTTGGAGACGAGGTTGTCCAGCGCTTGCGCTGCGCGATCGGGGTCACCGAGCAGCCAGCTGCCGGGCGCCACGTCCCGGACCACAATCTGCCGGCCTCGTATCCGGGCGGCAGCACGCGCACGGGACACGGCCGCTTCAAGCAGCACTCGCGGCTCCAGCGGCCGCGGCCGCAGCGGAAGCTGCCCGTGGTCGGCCTGCGCGAGCATCAGGATGTCGTCGGCCAGCCGGCACACGCGGCGGATCTCCTCCGCCGCCGACCGCAGCGCCGCCCGGAGCTCGCTGGCATCCCGGTTGCCGGTCAACGCGAGCTCGACTTCCGTGCGCAGGGCGGTCAGCGGCGTCCGCAGCTCATGGCTTGCGTCGACCAGCTGCCACTCTTCTTGCTGCTGGCCAGGATCAGGCACGCCGCTGGCAGCGAGGCCGAGCGGCTCGCGGGCCTTGGTTGCAATAGTCATCTGTCCCCCGATGGATGAAACTAGCCGAGGAATTACGCGGCACCGGCCTGCTGCACGGGCGTGCAGAGCCGGTAGCCGGCGCCCCGGACGGTCTCGATGGTCCGGGTACCGAATGGACGGTCGATCTTTTCCCGCAGGTAGCGGATGTAGACGTCGACAACATTCGATTTGTTCTCATAAGCCATGTCCCAGGCTCCCTCGAGCAGGTCGTAGCGGGAGAGGACCTGCCCTGGCCGGCGCATGAAGACCTCCAGCAGCTGGAACTCCTTGTTCGACAGCGCGATCTGGTTGCCTCTTCTGCAGACGATGCGGGTGCCGGCGTCCAGGCTCAGGTCACCCACACTGAGTACCGACCCGCGGGCCACCGGGCCGCGGCGGGCAAGCGCCCGGACGCGCGCGAGCATCTCGCTGACGTCGAACGGCTTGACCAGGTAGTCATCCGCGCCCGTATCGAGCCCTGTCACCTTGTCGCCAATGCCGGCGCGCGCGGTGAGGATCAGAATCGGGGTTCGCACCTCTGCTTCGCGAAGCCGCTGGCAGGTCTCGAAACCGTTGATTCCGGGCAAGTTAACGTCAAGCACCATCACGTCATACGCTGTTGCGTCTGCCATCCACAGGGCATCCTCGCCGTCGTGCGCGGCGTCGGCGAGTGCCGCCTGCTCTCGCAGCGCTCGCTGGATCAGACCCGCCAGCTTGACGTCGTCCTCTACAACCAGCACCCGCATGGTGTCTCCAGGATCTCAGAGCCAGGTATTGGTGATCGTTCCGGAGACTGGCCGCGCGGGCAGGCTGTGGCCGAGCGTGCCGCCCGCATGGCCCGAGATTGTCCCCGGAGCCGGTAGCTGCGTCGCATGGGCGCCCTACCGGATGATGATTGGCTTACCCTTGTTCGCGGTGATAGCTGACGTCGTCGACTGGTCCAGGTTCAGGTGAGCCTGGACGAGTTCGGGCGGGGTCAGCGCCAGCCACTGATTGAGCGAGACATCCGCATAGGTGGGACTGCGGAACATTTCCAGGAACCGCAGCGGCTCCTCGCCGGTGTTCAGGATGTAGTGGCCCATCGCGAACGGCACGTACCCGACATCTCCGGCCCGGTAGTCGAAGGTCCTGGCCTTGCCGCTGGAGGCGAACACGGTCATCTTCGCCTGGCCGGAGATGTAGTACTGCCACTCGTCGTCGGTGGGGTGCCAGTGCAGCTCCCGCATTGCTCCCTGGTCGAGCTCGACCAGGGCCGCGGCGATCGTGCTGGAGGCCGGGAAGTTCGATGAGTCGACGATCCGGACCCGGCCGCCGGGGACCTCGATCGGCTTCTGCTCATGCAGCCGGTAGGTCACGCTGATCTCTGTCTTGCCGGCCGGCCCGCGGACGATGTCCTTGGCGAGCGGCGGTGGCACCTCGCCGCTGAACATGTACCGCTCGTGCTCGGGGTCCTTCGGGATGCCCCTCAGCGCGGACTCGCTGACGCCGAGGTTCTTGGCCAGCACTTCCATGGGCGTGTGATTGAACCAGTCGGTGAGCAGGAACGTCTCGTTCTCCGAGAACATCCCGTTGTCGAAGACGAGCAGGAACTCGCAGCCGTCGGCAAGTCCCTGGATCGAGTGCGGCCAGCCGGCCCGGAAGTTCCACAGGTCACCAGGACCGAGATCGTCGATGAAGTTGCGGCCCTCGGTGTCTATGCCAGTGATGCGGGCGTGGCCGGCGAGCATGTACGCCCATTCGGCCTCCTTGTGCCAGTGGAGCTCGCGGATGGCGCCGGGCTTGAGCCGCATGTCCACCCCGGCCAGGGTGGTGGAGATCGGCAGCTCCCGCTGAGTCACCTCGCGCGACCAGCCGCCGGTCAGCAGCCGGTTGCGCGCGTCCGAGAACGAGAACTTCAGGTTCGGGATTGTGCCGGAGTCCGTGTAGGGCGAGCGAAGCAGATCGGGATTCTGGCGCTCCAGGGCCACGTTGCGGGGGCCCATGATGGTCGCGCCCGTCCCGTCCCGGATCGGCTCCGGAAAATCGGTTCGAGTCGGTTGTGCCATGGTTGTCACTCCTACTTTGTTTCTGATCGCCGTTGGCTGTCGTTGCCCCGCGGCGTGACTGATCCTGCGAGGCCTAGATGAGATGAAGATGAGTGCAGCGGGACCAGTTCAGTGAGCGCCCAGGCGGCGGGCGCATGCAGTCATCAAGCGCTCTCATCTGCGCCTCATAAACGCCTGCGCACGCTGGGACCAGCGGCGTGGCACGGCGCCGGGCAGATGAGATGGGAGCAACTGGATGGCAGCCAGCACAAATCAGGCTGATTTCCGGCCGGCAGGCCTGCCAGTGGCCGTTGCGCCGGCTCAGCTCCCGGTGACCAGGGAGGACGCCAGGCGGTCGGACGATCGCCTGCACGTGCACCGGGCTCGCGGGCAAAACCGACGCTGGCTGCTGCTGTGGCTGCTTGTGGGACCGGGGATCCTGGCCATGCTCGGCGAGAACGACGGGCCGAGCATGATCTCCTACGCGGCCGATGGCGCGCAGTACGGGCTCGGGTTCTTCGTGCCGTTCATCCCGGTACTTTTCGCGATGGCCTATATCTGCCAGGAGATGTGCATGCGCATCGCCGCGGTCACCCACCGGGGCTACGGCACGCTGGTCTTGCAGCGCTACGGACGCGCTTGGGGCTGGTTCGGTGCCGCGGACCTTACGCTGACCAACCTGGTCACTCTCGTGGCCGAGTTCGTCTCCATCCGCGTCGGGCTGGCTTACTTCCATCTCGGCTCCGGGGTGGCCGTAACCCTCGGACTGGCGCTAGTCGTATTCAGCCTCAGCGGCAAGCGCTACTGGCGCTGGGAGCGCATCGCTCTCGGCCTGGCCGTGTTTAACGGCCTGTTCCTGCTGGCCGCGATCCTGGTCAGGCCCAGCCCCGGAGCCATCGTGCACTCCCTTTCCTTCGTGCCCCTTCCCGGCGGGAACGTCAACACCCTGCTTCTGCTGCTGGCCTCGACCGTCGGCGCCACGGTGACGCCGTGGATGATCTTCTTCCAGCAGAGCGCGTCCGCCGACAAGGGCATAACCGTCCGGGACCTGAAACACGGCCGCTTCGACACCGCGGCGGGCGCGGTGCTGGGCGCGGTCTTCGGCGTCGGGGCGCTGATCGCGGGGGCGGCGCTGCTCACTCATCACGGATCGGGGATCCAGGGGTTCGCGGGCGCCGGGTTCCCCGGCGCTCTGGCTCATGTCGCAGGCAGCGCTGCCGGAACCGTGTTCGCGCTGGGACTCATCGAGGCCGGAGCGCTGGCTATCCTCACGATCTGCGCCAGCACCGCCTACGCTGCCGGCGAATGCGCCGGGGTCTCCCACAGCTTCAATAGCTCGCCCGGCAACGCCGCCGCCTTTTACACGGCCAACATCGCAGTCGCGGTGGTCGCCGCGGGCGTCATCCTCATCCCGGGCGCCCCGCTGCTGTCAATCGCGCTCAACGCCAACGTGCTGGCGACCGTGCTGCTCCCCGTCAGCCTTGTCTTCATGGTCATGCTCGCCAGCGACAAGGGACTCATGGGCCAGCACGCAAACAAGCGCTCAACCAACGCAATCGCGATAACCGTCATCGCCTTCGTCGGGCTCTGCGGAGCCGCCTACGGCATCGACTCTTTCCTGCAGGCAACTCGCCTGATCGGCTAGCAAGACGACAGGAGCGCAAATCATGAACCAGGACGAGCAGGGCATCCACCTCGAGCACGGCCAGCTGGTGACCGAGACGTCCCTGCCGGTGCCGCGAGCCGCAGTCAGCGCATTCGTCGCGTCCGGACTATGGGCACTCCGGGCCTTTGCCGTTCTCGTCAGCCTCATGGTGATCTACACCTTCATCAGCCAGGTGAGCTAAGAACCGGACGGCAAGTCAGTCACCTGCGATGACGCGCGGCCCTGACGGCTCGGAGATGTTCGCCGCGCTGAGCGTGCCGAACTTCCGGCGGTACGTGGCCGGGCAGTCGCTGAGCCTGATCGGCACCTGGGTCGAGACGGTCGCCCAGGCGCTGCTTGTCCTGCGCCTCACGCACTCGGGAACGGTACTCGGCCTGACGACCGCGGCCCGTTACGGGCCGATATTGCTCCTGTCGCCCTACGCTGGCCTGCTCGTCGATCGCTACGCCAAGCGGCGCATCCTGCTGGCCACCCAGACCGGGCTCGGCCTGGTATCGGCCGTGCTCGGCGTGACCGTGCTCGCCGGAGAGATCCGGCTGTGGCAGATCGTCGTCCTGGCGCTGCTCTTCGGAACCTTCAGCGCGATCGACAACCCGGCCCGCCAGGCCTTCGTCCAGGAGATGGTCGGCCACGATCTGATCCGCAACGCGGTGACGCTCAACAGCACCCTGGTGAACGTCGCCCGCGTCATCGGCCCGACCATTGCCGCCGTGCTCGTCGCCACCGTCGGCATCGGGTGGTGCTTCATCGTGAACGCCGTCAGCTTCGCCTTCGTCATCGCCTCCCTGCTCAGCCTCAACCGGGCCCGGCTGCATCCGGCCCCGCCGGTGCACCGGCACAGCGGTCAGCTCCGCGCCGGACTGCGGTACGCGGCGCGAGTGCCCGCGATAGCCCGGCCGCTGCTGATGATGGCCATAGTCGGCACCTTCACGTTCGAGTTCGAGGTCAGCCTCCCGCTGCTCGCCCGCGTGACCTTCCACGGCGGCAGCACGACCTACAGCTGGCTGCTGGCCGGGCTGGGCGCCGGAGCGGTGGCAGGCGGCCTGTATGCCGCGCGGACGTCCCGGACCGGAGTGGCCCGGCTCGCCGCGGCCTCCCTGGTCTATGCCCTGGCGGTCGGCCTGGTCGCCATTGCCCCGAGCCTGCCGCTCGCGATCGCCGCCTGCGTACTCGCCGGAGTGGCGAGCATTATGTTCCTGACTACCGGCAACTCCACCGTCCAGCTCGCGTCCGAGCCCGACTACCGCGGCCGGGTGACCGCGCTGTGGTCGATGGCGCTGGTGGGAAGCACTCCTATCGGGTCCCCCATCATCGGCGCCCTGTCCGACGCGGCCGGACCGCGATATGCGCTCGGCCTGGGCGCCGCCGCTTGCGTGGCCGCGGCCGCCGTCGGGTACTGGCCAGCTCATAGGTAGTGCCATGTGTACCGCCACCTGGCTCCGGGTACACGTGGCAGCACCCGCCGAAGCCCTGCTAGAGGCAGGTCACGGCCGGCCCCGGACCGAGGGATGTGAGAACCATGAGCAGCAACGCGGACGTGACGGTGCTCGGCACCGGCATCATGGGCTCGGCGATGGCCCGCAACCTCATCGGCGCCGGGCTGCGCACCACGGTGTGGGACCGGTCGCGGGAGGCGACCGAGCCGCTGAAACAGGCCGGCGCGCGGGTGGCCGCATCGGCGGCCGAGGCGGCCACGGGTGCCCAGGTGGTCATCACGATGCTGCCCACAGAGAACGTGGTCGAGTCGGTCATGTTCCCCGACGTCGTGCAGGCGCTTCCGCACGGCGCGGCCTGGGCGCAGATGGGCACGATCGGCCCGCAGGCCACGACCGAGATCGCCGTCCGGCTACGTGATCTGCGCCCCGACGTCCTGTTCGTCGACGCGCCAGTATCGGGAAGCAAGGGCCCCGCCGAGACCGGCCAGCTGCTCGTTCTGGCCTCCGGGCCGGCCGAGGCGAAGGCGGTACTCGAGCCCGTGTTCTCGGCCGTCGGCCGCAAGACCGTCTGGCTGGGCGAGGAGGGCCAGGGCAGCCGGATGAAGCTGGTTGTCAACGCCTACATGTGCATCCTGATCGAGGGCGTGGCGGAGGCTCTGGAGCTGGCCAGCCGCATGGGCGTCGATCCCGCCGGGCTCGAGGAGGTCATCGCGGGAGGGCCGCTGGACGCGCCGATCGCCGACGCCAAGCTGCACAAGATGGAGACCGGCGACTACGCGCCCGAGTTCCCGCTGGAATGGGCGCTGAAGGACGTGGACCTGGCGATCCAGACCGCGGGCGGGAACCGGCTGCCGCTGCTTGACAGCCTGTCCTACCAGTGGCGAACGGCCGTCGACGCGGGCCATGGCCGGGAGGACGTTAGTGCCGCGCGGATGGCCGTCGGCTAGCAAGGTCGCGCCGGGACGGCTCGTATTCTGCAGACATGGGGCTCGTGCGGGTAGGGACGGCGTCGTGGACGGACCGAACCCTGCTGGCGTCGGGCTGGTACCCGCCCGAGGCCGATAACCCGGAGAAGCGGCTGCGGTATTACGCCCGCCAGTTTCCGCTGGTGGAAGTGGATGCCACCTACTACGCCCTGCCGGCGCGGCAGACGGCCGAGATGTGGGCCGACCGGACGCCGGCCGGGTTCAGGTTCAACATCAAGGCGTTCAGCCTGTTCACCCAGCACCCGACCCGGGTCGCCGCCTTCCCGTCCGACCTGCGCCAGCCGCTGGAGAAGACCGGCAAGGACCGCGTGTACCTCAAGGACGTGGACCCCGCGGTCACCGACGAGGCGTGGAACCGGTTCCTGGCCGCGCTTGACCCGCTGCGTGACGCCGGCAAGCTCGGCGCCATCCTGCTGCAGTTTCCGCCCTGGTTTCCCATCTCCCGCGCCCGCAAGGACTACATCGTCTCCTGCGCGGAACGGGCTGCGCCGAGGCCGGTGTGCGTCGAGTTCCGCAACCGCACCTGGATGACCGACGACAACCAGGCCGAGACGCTGCGGTTCCTCTCCGATCACCGGCTGCCCTACGTGTGTGTGGACATGCCCCAGGGCTATAAGGACTCCATCCCGCCGGTGCTGGCGGCCACCGCCGACCTGGCGGTGATCCGGTTCCATGGCCACTCCGCGAAGTGGGACAGCAGCGACATCCACGAGCGGTTCGGCTATCACTACAGCGACCAGGAGCTGGCCGGCTGGGCGCCCAGGATCGCGGCGCTGGCGCAGGATGCCGGCAGCACGGACGTGCTGTTTAACAACTGCTACAGCGACTACGCCCAGACCAACGCCGGCCAGCTCGCCGCCCTGCTGGCGGAATGACGGCTGAAGACCCTTCGGCCTTATCCCGCACCGCCGCCGGCCGCGAGGCGCATTAGATCGGTATCCAGCTCGATGTCGGTTTCGGTTCCGCCCGCGCTGCCGTACTCGTGCTGGTAGCTCTCCCAGGACGCGTCTCTGATCTTCCGGGCGAAGCCGCTCTCCATCAGCAGGACGAACTCCACCGCGGCCCGGTCAATGCGCTTGTTCAGGCCCGGGTCGCCCCAGTCCTCAGGCGCGGCGAACAGCGACGTCGGGATGACCAGCGCCCGCAGGTACGCGAACATCGACCGCATCTGGTCATCAATGACCAGGCCGTGCCGTGCCGTCCCGGCCGTTGCGGCCAGCACCACGGGCCTGGCGATGATCAGGTCGTCGTCGAGAATGTCGAAGAACGAGGTGAACAGGCCGCTGGGGCCCGCCTTGTAGACGGGCGTGCTGGCGATGATGCCGTCGGCCTCGCCCAGCGCCGCGATCGCCGCCCGCAGCCTCGGCGAGGTCAGCTGCGAGACGAGGGCGCTGGCGATGTCGGCGGCAATCTCGCGCAGCTCGAGCACGGTCGAGGTGACCGTCTGGCCGTGACAGGCCGCCAGCTCGCAGGTGCGGTCGGAGATGCGATCGGCCAGCAGCCTGGTCGAGGACGGATCGCTAGTGCCGGCGCTGACGATCACCAGCTTGAACGGATCCGGCGCGGTGCTGTTCATCTCCTGCGTTCCTCACAAGTCCGGGTAGTCAGCCTGGGTTTCCGCCGAGCTGTCCTGATAGGGCGACCCGCCAGTGACATTGTCGCCGCGGTTGGCGTTCGGGCGCGGCTGACGCGGCGCCTGGTCCCCGTACTTGGCCTTCACCAGGCTGGCGTGGGTCGGCGCCGCCGGAGTCTCCGGGTCCTGCCTGGCCTCGGTCTCCTTGCGGAGCACCGGGACGACCTCGCCGCCGAGCAATTCCAGCTGGTCCAGCACGGTCGGCAGGGGCAGGCCCGCGTGATCCATGAGGAACAGCTGGCGCTGGTAGTCACCGAAGTTCTCGCGGAAGGTGAGGGTCTTGTCGATGACCTCCTGCGGGCTGCCGACCGACAGCGGCGTCATCTCCATGAAGTCCTCCATGGTCGGCCCGTGCCCGTACACCGGCGCGTCATCGAAGTAAGGCCGGAACTCCCGGATGGCGTCCTGGGAGTTGCGCGCGATGTAGGCCTGGCCGCCGAGGCCGACGATCGCCTGCTTCTCGGTGCCGTGGCCGTAGTACGCGTAGCGCTGCCGGTAGAACCGGATGAGCCGGACGTAATGCTCCTTCGGCCAGAAGATGTTGTTGGCGAAAAACCCGTCCCCGTAGTACGCGGCCTGCTCCGCGATCTCGGGAGTGCGGATCGACCCGTGCCACACGAACGGCGGCACGTCGTCCAGCGGCCGCGGAACCGACGTGAACCCCTGCAGGGGCGTACGGTACTTGCCCTCCCAGTCCACTACGTCCTCGCGCCACAGCCGGTGCAGCAGGTTGTAGTGCTCCAGCGCCAGCGGCAGGCTCTGCCGGATGTCCTGGCCGAACCACGGGTAGACCGGCGCGGTATTGCCGCGGCCCAGCATCAGGTCCATCCGGCCCTTCGACAGGTGCTGCAGCATCGCGTATTCCTCCGC
The DNA here is from genome assembly GCA_036758685.1 of Streptosporangiaceae bacterium. Lineage (GTDB taxonomy): Bacteria > Actinomycetota > Actinomycetes > Streptosporangiales > Streptosporangiaceae > JAJYUU01. The sequence goes on from DAIOWC010000125.1 coordinate 11,049, forward strand.
GATGCGGACCGGGTCGTTGGTAGTGATCAGGGTCGTCGCCGTGCTGACGATCAGCTTCCTGGTCGTTGCCGAGATGAAGGCCAGCAGTGTCGTCGGCGAGGATGAGAAGAACGGCGGGTTGTGATGCTCGCCGATCGCGAACACGTCGAGCCCGACCTCATCGGCCTTCTGCGCAATCCGCACGATCGCGTCGATCCGCGCTGCCTCGGTCGGCGTCTCGCCCGACACCGGGTCCCGCGTGATGTCGCTGACCGAGAAGATCCCGAATTGCATGAAATGCCTCCTGCCCGCACCGGCCCATCGCAAGTCATACCCCGCGCCCGGTCAGGTGTGCGCCCAGGGGCGGCGTCTGGGCATACATAGTCCCTGGGAGCGATCGGAGCCCAGCACGGCGTTGGGCGGATAAGGAAGGACAAGATATGACAACAGCCGGCGAAGGCGGCACGCTCAGCTTCGAGCGCGACATCAAGCCCCTGTTCCGGGAGAAGGACCACGACTCGATGCTGAAGGTCTTTAACCTCTTCGACTACTCCGACGTAGCCGGCCACGCCGACGCGATCGTCGGCGCCCTGCGGAGCGGGAAGATGCCGTGCGACGGCGCCTGGCCGGCCTCTCAGGTGGAGACGTTCCAGGAGTGGATTGACCAGGGCAAGCCCGCCTAGCAACGTCGCTGGTGCCTGCTATCCGTGCCCGGAGGATCCCCCCGAACCTGTTCGGCGTCGCCGGCGACCAGCGGGTAGCCCGGCTCAGCCCGGGCTCGTGAGGATGACAAGCTGCTCGGTCGCCCGGGTCATCGCGACGTAGCGGTCCACCGCGCCCTCGATGCCCTGGCCGAACGCCTCCGGGTCGACGAGCACGACCAGGTCGAACTCGAGGCCCTTCGACAGCTCCGGACTCAGCGACTGGATGCGGGGCACCGCCCGGAACGCGGGATCGCCGATGACGCAGGCGACGCCCTCGCCCTCGGCGTGTGCCGCCAGCCAGCCGTCGAGGATCGAGCTCAGCTCGGACGCGGATCCGTGCCGGACCGGGATGCCGCTGCTGCGGATAGATGCCGGCACGTTCGCGTCCGGGAGCACGGCCCGGATGACCGGCTCGGCCTCCGCCATCACCTCTTCCGGGGTCCGGTAGTTGATGGTCAGGGACGCCTGGCTGATCTGGTCGAGCCCGATCCGTACGAGCCGTTCCGCCCACGACTCCGCGAAACCGTGCCTGGCCTGCGCGCGGTCCCCGACGATGGTGAAGCTGCGGGACGGGCAGCGCAGCAGCAGCATCTGCCACTCGGCGTCGGTCAGCTCCTGAGCCTCGTCCACCACGATGTGCGCGAACGGGCCCGCGAGCACGTCCGGGTCAGCGCTGGTCAGTGCGGCCTCGTCGACCAGGGCGTCCTGGAAGTCCTCCCCCTGCAGCATCGTCACAAGGCCGACGCCATACTCGTCGTCGGCTGCCTCCCTGAGTTCGTCGATGACCCGCGTCATCTGCTCCCGTGAGGCGGCGATCGCCGCCCTCTCCCGCCGCTTGCGCTCCGCCGCGGCGGGGTCGCCGAGGCGCTGCCGGGCAGCGTCCAGCAGCGGCAGGTCGGAGACGGTCCAGGCCTGAGCGTCCGGCCGCTGGAGTTTCCGCACCTCGTCGGGGCTCAGCCAGGGCGCGCACAGCCGCAGGTAGGCGGGCACCGTCCAGAGGTCGCCGACGAGATCCGCCGCTTCGAGCCGCGGCCAGGCCCGGTACAGGGCGGTGATGAGCTCGCGGTTCTGCCGTAGTGACTTGCGGAAGAGGTCAGCCGGGACGTCACCGCCGTGCTTGTCGGTCAGGATCGACGCCAGCTCGTCGAAGATCTGATCGCGCGCCTCGTTATGCGGGGTGCCCGGCTCGGGCGCGCCAAACGCCTCGGCCCAGTCGTCGGCGCTCAGCCAGACGTCGGACCAGTGGGTCTTGACCGTCATCCCGTCCTTGGGCGGCTGCTCGTAGAACCTGACCGCCGGCTCGATCGCCTTCACCAGGTCAGCGGACGACTTCAGGCGAGCCACGTCCGGGTCGGCCTCGCTGCCCGCGGAGGCTCCCTCGGCGACAAGGTCGCGGAGGGTACAGGTCTGCACGCCATCCTCGCCCAGGCTCGGCAGCACGTCGGACACGTAGGCGAGGTAGGGCTGGTGCGGGCCGATGAACAGCACGCCGCCGCGGCGGTGCTCGAGGCGCGGGTCGGAGTAGAGCAGGTAGGCCGCGCGGTGCAGGGCGACGACGGTCTTCCCGGTGCCCGGCCCGCCGTCCACCACCAGGGCGCCGCGGGAGCCCGCCCGGATGATCGCATCCTGGTCGGCCGCGATGGTGCCGAGCACGTCGCGCATCCGCGTCGACCGGTTGGCGCCCAGGCTGGCGATGAACGCCGACTGGTCGTCGAGCGCAGCGTGCCCTTGGAGGCCGTCCGGGGTGAACACCTCGTCCCAGTAGTCACTGATCCGGCCGCGCCTCCAGCGGTACCGGCGACGGCTGACCAGGCCCATGGGGTTGGCGTGGGTAGCTCCGAAGAACGGCTCGGCCGCGGGCGAGCGCCAGTCGATCAGCAGCCGCCGGCCGGCGGCGTCGGTGAGGCCGAGCCGGCCGACGTACACCGGCTCGGTAGCGTCCGCGCCGACCATGTGCCCCAGGCAGAGGTCCAGGCCGAAGCGGCGCAGCAGGCGCAGGCGGGCAGCGAGCCGGTGAATCTCGAGGTCACGCTCAAGCGCCCCCTGGCCGGTGCCGCCGGGCGCCCTGAGCTCGGCCTCCAGGCGGCCGGACAGCTCGCCGATATTCTCCTCGAGGGTCTGCGCGATGGCCGCGAAATGCTCCTCGTCGGCCGCGATCAGCGCGGGGTCGGCCTTGGCGGCAAGGCGGGCGGGAAGGTCAAACGCGCTGGTGCTCAGCGAATTCAGGTAGATCAGCTCCGATCGGGATCTCGCCTCGGCCTGCGATTATGCGGCATGACCCGGGTCTTGCGGCAAGCCCCCTAGTGCGCTATAGATTGAAACTGGAGGGGTGCGTCAGACGCCAGTTGCGATTTCGCGACTGGCTTTCTTGCTTTCTGGTCACGGCGCCGCCGTCCCGGTCCGGGAGAGCTGGCGCTCGATCATGATCAGATCGTAGCTGCCGGTGATCAGGCCATCCGCCATCTCCGTCGCGGCCATGCCCACGCGGAAGGCCCGGTAGACGGGCTCGATCGCCCCCAGTTCGAGCTCGCTGAGCGGCCAGCCGCCTGCGGCCAGCCCGGCGCGGTAGGCATCGATCAGCCCCGGCGCCCGGTAGGCCCGCGCAATCGCCAGCTCGTACGGCCTCGAGTCGACGTGCGTGAGGGCGAAGTCGATAACGCCGGCGAGCCGCCCGCGCTCGTAGTGCACGTTCCATTCGGCGAAGTCCCCGTGCACCACCATCAGCGGCAACCCGCCGGCCCCCGCGGCCGTGAGCGCCGCCCGGACGTCGGCGGCCGCCGCCTCAGCCCAGGACGACAGCCGCGGACTGACGACGGCCAGCCCGCGAACGCGGTCGTTCCAGTCATTGTCAGCCCGCACGGTCGCGGCGACGTGCTGAGCCTGCCAGCCCGGCCGCTGACCCACGATCTCGTCATAATCACGCAGCGCGAGGTGAAGGCGGGCCAGATCACGGCCCCGGCGGCGGCTCTGCTCAGCCGGCTCGGGCCGCACCGCCTCGCCGGGAACATGCCGGGTCAGGCAGTACCAGCGATCCCCCCAGAACACCGGCTGGCTGACGGCCGCCGGCACCACCCACCCGGCGCGGGCCAGGTGGTCGAGCACGGCGTGCTCGTAGGCCAGGTCCTCCGTCGTGGCCCGCAGGTGGTAGCGCCGCAGCACGTGGCGCTGCCCGGCCGCCGTCTGCACCAGCCAGTTGGCATTGCCGAGCGGAACGTCTGACAAAGGAACGACCTGGCGCGGGCCGATGCCCATCAGATCCAGCACGTGGTCAGGAGCCGAAGAGAGCGACACCCGCCACGATACGCATCCCGCGAGCTGATAGATCTTGACTGTGGAACAACTGGAGGCAATGGCTTTCGCGCGCCGCTGGGTCGAGGCGTGGAACGACCGCGACGTCGAGGCAGTGCTCGGCCACTTCGCCGACGACGCGGTCTTCACATCCCCGCTCGCCGACCGCGTGGTGCCGGGCAGCGCCGGCGTGCTCCGCGGCAAGGAAGCGCTGCGGCACTACTGGACCGAGGCCCTGCGGCTCAGCCCGCAGCTGCACTTCGATCTCGTCGGCGTGTACAGCGGCGTGTCGACGCTCGTGATCCGGTTCCGCACCCAGGACGGCGCCGACCGGTGCGAGGTCCTCACGTTCAGCGGCGGGCTCGTGCAGTCCGGGCACGGCACGTACGCCGTCTAGTGCAGCGCGCCGGGCCCAGTCCTGGCTGGCGGCGATAGTGTCATCGGGTGCCAGAGCTACCCGAGGCCGAGGGCGCCCGCGCGGTCATCGACCAGGCCGCGCTCCACCGCGTCATCACCGACGTTGATGACAGCGACACCTACGAGACGCGGCCGCACCGGCCGGGCGAGATCCGCGCGGCCCTGATCGGCCGGCAGCTGACCGCCGTCCACCGGCAGGGCAAGAGCCTGTGGTGCGACACCTCGGGCATCGGTGGTTCCGGCCCGGCAGGTCCGGTGCTGGGCATTCACCTCGGGATGTCCGGCAAGATCGTGATCTCCGACGGACAGGGCAACGAGATCGAGGGCGGCGACTACTGGCGGCGCGGCCGGGCGACGGGCGACCACCGCTACAGCCGGTTCTCCCTGACGTTCGAAGACGGCGGCTCACTGCGGCTCGTGGATCCCCGCCGGCTCGGCCGCGCTCGCCTCGATCCGCCGGTCGACGCCCTCGGACCCGACGCGCTGGCGATCACGCCCGGGCAGTTCCGGGCGGCGTTCGGGAAGGGCACCGCGCCGGTCAAGGCCCGGCTGCTCAATCAGCACGCGATCGCCGGCATCGGCAACCTGCTGGCCGACCAGATCCTGTGGCAGTCGAAGATCAATCCCGCGCGACCGGTCGGCGAGCTCAGCCCGGCCGACGTCGATCGGCTGCTGCGAGCGGTCCGCCGGTCGGTCAGAGCCGCCGTGAGCTCCGGGGGCGTGCACATCCTGCCCGTCGTCGATGCGCGCTCCGCTGACGCGGTCTGCCCCCGGTGCGGGGCGCCCATGCTTCACGGCAAGGTCGGCGGCCGGACGACCTGGTGGTGCTCGCGCGAGCAGGCCTAGCCCGGTTTGGCGGCAACTCCGCCGGGCTGGCCTGATCTCGTACGTGAACGGTTCCCGCGGGCATCGCCGCAATAATCGGATCGCATTTTGAGTCAGCGTGCCCAGGCCAAGGAGTGGCAGCGATGCCGGTGCGGGGAGCCGACCTTGAGCGCCGGGGATTCCTGTCCATCGGCGGCGGGGTCCTGGCCGGCGCCGGAACGCTCGGCCTCCTGCGCACCGCCGAGCAGTCCGAGCCTGCGGCTCCCGCTCTGGCGCCCATCTATCCCTCCGATCCGCGGTACGCCACCATGCGGATGGGCTTCAACCGGCGCTGGGTCGGCTCCCCGGCCTATATCCAGGTGGTCAGGAGCCCTGCCGAAGCGCTGGCGGCGGTGCAGCGCGCGCTCGACCGGGGGCTGCGCATCACGGTCCGCGGCGGCGGTCACTGCTATGAGAACTTCTCCTCCGGCAACCACGGCGGCGTGATCATCGATCTGAGCGGCATGCAGGGCGTCGGGATGGACCGCTCCGGCGCGGCCTGCATTCAGGGCGGGGCGACCCTGTGGAATGCCTACGAGACGCTGTTCAAGGACCACAACCTCGCGCTGCCCGGCGGGTCGTGCTACTCGGTCGGCGCGGGCGGGCACATCGTCGGCGGCGGATACGGGCTGCTGTCGCGGCTGCACGGCCTGACCGTCGACTATCTGACCGCGGTGGACGTCATCTGCGTGGACCGGCACCGCCGGGCGCACCTGATCCGGGCCAGGAAGGGCGATCCGGTTACCGGGCGGCTGCTGTGGGCGCACACCGGCGGCGGGGGCGGCAATTTCGGCATCGTGACGGCGTATTACTTCAGCCGGCTGCCGAGCCCGCCGGTACAGGTAAGGCTCGCGACCACGACGTGGCCCTGGGCGGGCCTGACCGCGGCCGACTTCGCCACGCTGCTGCGCAACTACGGCCGTTTCCTGGCGGTGCACAGTCATCCGGCCAGCCCGTACCGCGGGCTGTTCTCCCTGCTCAAGCTGTTCCATATGTCGGCCGGGCAGATCACGATGACCACGCAGGCGGCGGGGCCGGCGTTCGGCCTGCTGCCGTCGTTCCTCGCCGCTATCAGCCAGGGCGTTCCCCGCGGGTCGACGACGACGGACACGCTGCCCTGGCTTCAGGCGACGCAGACGCTCAACGGTTCCGGCCCCAATCAGCGCGCCAAGTACAAGTCCGCCTACATGAAGGCCGCGTTCCCCGATGAGCAGATCAGGGCCATCCGCAACGCGCTGACCGACCCGCACTTCAGCAACCCGCAGGCCCTGCTGCAGGTCGACTCGTACGGCTGCCAGGTCAACGCGGTACGGCCAGGCGCGACGGCCGTGGCGCAGCGATCTTCGATCATGAAGCTGCAGTACCAGACGTACTGGACCTCGCCGGACGGCGACCATGTCAATCTGGGCTGGATCAACCGCTTCTACCGGAACGTCTACGCCGCGAGCGGCGGCGTGCCGGCGTCCAACCACGTGACCGACGGCTGCTTCATCAACTACCCGGATGTCGACCTGCCCTCCAGCTGGCCGGCCCTGTACTACAAGGCCGACTACCCCGAGCTTCAGCGCGTCAAGGCCCGCTGGGACCCGCTCAACATCTTCCATCACAGGCAGTCGATCGTCCCCGCCTAACCAGCTGGCCCGGGTTTCGCCACGAGCGCAGCCCAGGCCGTGGCGAGGCCAGCGACGCCGTGGCAACGTTGCCGGCAT
>DAIOWC010000126.1:0-15428 GCA_036758685.1 Streptosporangiaceae bacterium
TGTTCAACTGTTACGAGGCGTTCATCCACATCGTGGACTCGATGTTCAACCAGCATGCGAAGTGGCTGGAGACCGCGCGGAAGCTGGCCTGGCGCCGGCCCATCGGCTCCCTCAACATCCTGCTGACCTCACACGTCTGGCGGCAGGATCACAACGGCTTCACCCATCAGGATCCCGGCTTCATCGACCTGGTGATGAATAAGAAGGCCGAGGTCATCCGCGTCTACCTCCCGCCGGACGCGAACACCCTGCTCAGCGTCGCCGACCACTGCCTCCGCAGCCGGGACTACGTCAACGTGATCGTCGCGGGCAAGCAGCCGAACCCCGACTGGCTCGACATCGAGGCGGCGGCCCTGCACTGTGCCCGCGGCGCCGGGATCTGGGACTGGGCCGGGACCACGCCGGAGCTCAGCGAGCCGGAGGTTGTGCTCGGCTGCGCCGGGGACGTTCCGACGCTGGAGGTGCTCGCCGCCGCCGACATACTCCGGCGCGAGCTGCCCGACCTGCGCGTGCGGGTGGTGAATGTGGTGGACGTGATGCGCCTGCAGCCGCCGTCGCAGCACCCGCACGGGATGAGCGACGCCGAGTTCGACACCATGTTCACACCGGACCGGCCGGTGATTTTCGCCTATCACGGGTACCCGTGGCTGGTGCACCGGCTCACCTACCGCCGGGCCGGGCACGACAACTTCCACGTCCGCGGGTACCTGGAGGAAGGCACGACGACCACGCCGTTCGACATGGTGATGATGAACCAGATGGACCGCTTCCACCTGGTCATGGACGTCATCGACCGGGTACCTGGCCTGGGCCTGCGGGCGGCGGACCTGCGCCAGCAGATGACCGACGCCCGTGCCAGGGCCAAGGCGTGGACGCGCGAGCACGGCGAGGACATCCCCGAGGTGCAGAACTGGACCTGGGGCGGCGCAGCCTCGCACTCCCCCGCCGCGCCCCCGGCCGCCGACGGGCCCATCGCGCAATGACGACGGTCGTCGTGCTCAACGCCGGCTCGACCAGCCTGAAGGCCAGCGCGCTCGACGACGCCGACACGGTACTGAGCGCGCTTGAGCTTGATCCCTGGGACGGCAGTCCGGATCACCCGGAGCTGCGCGCTTTTCTTTCCGACTTCGGGAACGAGACTGTCGTCGGGCATCGCGTCGTGCACGGGGGCAGCCGGTTCACGGGGCCGGTCATGATCGACGACTCCGTGCTGGCGGCGATCCGCTCGCTGACCGACCTCGCGCCGCTGCACCAGCCGCGGGCAGTGGCGGGCATCGAGGCGGCGCGCCGCCTGCTGCCGTCGGCGCCGGAAGTCGCGTGCTTCGACACCGCCTTTCACGCGGGGCTGCCGGCCGCGGCCGCCCGGTATGCGCTGCCGGCCTCGTGGACCAGGCAGTTCGGGCTGCGGCGCTACGGCTTCCACGGCCTCTCGCACGCCTATGCCGCCGGCCGCGCCGCGGCGCTGCTCGGCCAGGACGTCGCCGGCCTGCGCATCGTCACCTGTCACCTGGGCGGCGGCGCGTCGCTGGCGGCGGTTGACGGCGGCCAGAGCGTGGACACGACGATGGGCTTCACGCCGCTTGAGGGCCTGGTCATGGCCACCCGCAGCGGCAGCGTCGACCCTGGCCTCCTCATGTGGCTGCTGGCCGACGGCAGGCTCACCGTGGCCGAGGTGTCGGACGGGCTGGAGCAGCGGTCGGGACTGGCTGGCCTCGCCTCGCTGCCGGACGGCTCTGGCGACATGCGGAAGGTCCTCGCCGCGGCGCAGGCCGGGAGCGCCGCCGCGCGCCTGGCGCTCGATGTGTACCTGCACCGGCTGCGCCGTGAGATCGCCGCGATGGCGGCGGCGATGAGCGGCCTGGACGTGCTCGTGTTCACCGGCGGCGTCGGCGAGCACGCCGCGCAGATCCGCGCCGACGCGGCGGCCGGGCTCGGCTTCCTCGGCGTCGCGCTGGACCCGGCGCGCAACTCGGCGACCGCGGACGCCGAGATCAGCGATGCCTCATCGGCCGTCCGCGTGCTGGTCGTGACCGCGCGGGAGGACATCGAGATCGCCCGCCAGGCCCGCGGGCTGCTCGGCCGGTGACCGCCGCCTGGCGGCGTCAGTTGTGCAGCACGGCCGCGCCGCTGAAGCGCCCGTGCGCCAGGTCGGCCAGGGCCTGCGGCGCCTCGTCCATCGGGTAGGCGACGGTCGTCGGCTTGAGCCCGAACCGGTCCGCCAGCGCCAGGAACTCCTCGCCGTCCGCGCGGGTGTTGGCGGTGACGCTGCGCAGCTTGCGCTCCTGGAAGAGCTCGGCGTCGTAGTTCAGCGCCGGGATGTCCGACAGCCAGATGCCCGCCACGGCCAGCGTGCCGCCGCGGTCGAGAGCGCGCAGCGCGACCGGGACCAGCTCGCCCGCGGGCGCGAACAGGATCGCCCCGTCCAGCGGCTCGGGCGGCGCCCCGGCGGCCTCGCCCACCGAGTCGACGTCAAGCTCAGCCGCGAGGCGCTGGTTGCCCTCACCGCGGGTCAGCACGTGCACCCGCAGGCCCTGACGCAGCGCGACCTGCGCGGTAATGTGCGCGCTGCCGCCGAACCCGTAGATCCCGAGCCGCCCGCCGGGCGGCACGGCGGCGCACTTCAGCGCCCGGTAGCCGATGATGCCCGCGCACAGCAGCGGCGCGGCGTGCTCGTCGTCCAGCCCGTCAGGCAGGCGGTAGGCGTAACGCTCGTCGGCGACGCAGGCCTCGGCGTAGCCGCCGTCGATGTCCCAGCCGGTGAACTCGGGCTCCAGGCACAGGTTCTCCTCGCCGCGGCGGCAGAAGGAGCAGGTCAGGTCGGTGCGGGCCAGCCACGGCACGCCGATGCGCTCGCCGACGACGAACCGGTCGGCTCCCGGCCCGAGCTTGTCGACGCGGCCGACGATCTCATGACCGGGCGTGACGCCCGGTCGCCGCGGCGGCAGGTCACCCTCGGCCAGGTGCAGGTCGGTCCGGCAGACACCGCAGCAGCTGATGCGGACGCGAACCTGGCCGGGGCCAGGCTCGGGTTCCGGCCGGATCTCCTGCGCCAGCGGCCCCTCGTCGACCGGCCGGACTGCCTCGACCACCCATGCCCGCATGCTGCCTCCCCGGTTCCCGCAGTGCTGGCCCCCGGGGGGCGACCCCCGGACCCCCGCAGGGCCCGTACGAGGCTACGCCTGATGGGACCAGTCCGGCCCGACGGCATCCCAGGCGCGCTGCCAGCAGGCCAGCCGGCGGCGGCCAAAGGCGATTTTGAGGATGCCGAGGAATATCAAGTACAAAACTCCCACGCCCATCGTCACCGTGAGCACCGCGAACATCACTTCGTCCTCGACGCCCGCGGCCGACAGCCGCTGCGGAGTCTGCTGGCCAGCCTGGTTGACCGTGATCTGCACCTGCTGCCCGGCCTTGGCGTCGAGCTCGACGCCGACCCGGCCGTGGCGCACCTGGCCGTCGCGCAGCGTCCACTTCGCCGGGACCCAGGCGACATCCCAGTCGCCGGCGGCGGCGGCCTGCTGGGCCGCGCCCTGCAGCAGGGTCGCCTGGACCGGATACCAGCCCTGCTCGGCCCGCTGCTCCGCCGTCGCGGCGTTATCGGCGATCCGGCCGGCCACGAAGGCCGCCACCGGCCAGGCCACCAGGAAGCTCGCGATCAGGATGATCGTGGCGAGCGCCTCGGCCCGGTCGACGCTACGGCGCAGCGGATGATGGTCCCAGCCGATGCCGGTGGCCAGGCGCCGCAACCGCTGCTTCACCGGTGGTCCACCTCCGATCAACGGCCTCGTTGCCATAGTCCACGATTTTCGCCCTCGGCATAAGGGGCATTGGCCACGTTGGCCCGAGGCGCGGGTCAGCGGAGGCGGCGCAGGAACGGGTCGCGCGGCGTGGCCGGTGCTATCCGGACCGCCGCGTCCACCACCTGGACGTCCTGCGGCCGGGCGATCACGGGGTTGAGGCGCAGCTCGGCGACCTCCGGCAGGTCGTCCGCGAGCCGGGACACCCGGAGCAGGATGTCGGCCAGGCCAGCGGTGTCCACCGCGGGAACGCCGCGGTGGCCGGTCAGCAGCGGCGCGGCGCGCCCGCCGCTGATCATCTCCTCGGCGGCGGCGTCGGTCAGCGGCGAGAGCCTGGCCGTGGTGTCGCCGAGCGCCTCGGCGGCCCCGCCGAGGCCGAAGACGACCAGCGGCCCGAACACCGGTTCCTGAACGACTCCGACCAGCGTCTCCACGCCGCCGGCCAGCATGGGCTGCAGCCGCACCCGCTGCAGCCGGGCGCCGAACCGGCTGGCCAGCTCGTCGTAGGCGATCGCGACGTCATCGGCCGTGCGCAGGTCCAGCCTGATCGCCCCGACGTCGCTGTTGTGCACGCCTTCAACCTCGGCCTTGAGGGCGACCGGCCCGCCGAGGTCGGCGGCGGCGGAGACCGCCGCGTCCGCGCTGCCGACGACGCGCGTGGCCGCCATCGGAATCTGGTAGCAGCTCAGCAGCCGGGCGGCGTCCGCCCCGGACGCCCAGCCGCCACCGGGCCTGGTGGCCAGGAAGCCGCGGACTACTGCCCGCGCCGCGGCCGGATCGAGCCCCGTGAGCTCGGGCACGTGGCCGCGCTGGCTGTCGCGCCAGGCCCGGTAGCTGGCCGCGTGCCCGAGCGCCCGGACGGCACTCTCCGGGTAGGCGAAGCTCGGCACCTCTGCCGGCGTCAGCAGGCGCACCGTGTCCGGCTGATCGAGCAGCGCGACCGAGATCGGCTTGCTGAGCTTCGCGGCGGTCACCGCCGACGTCAGGTCAGCGATCGCCGTCGGGACGCCGATGGCGATCAGCGCGTCGACCGCGTCGTCGGTGTCGACCTCCTCCAGGCACGCGCGGAACGTGTCGGCGGATACCGCGGCCGTCGTGTCAACCGGCCCCGACACCACCGCCCCGGCCGGGAGCAGCGCGGTGAGCCGGCGCTGGGTCGCGTCGCCGAGCACCGCCACGGTGAGGCCGACGTCAGCGCACGCATCCGCGGCCAGTACCCCGGTGCCGCCGGCGTTGGACACGATCGCGACCCGGCGGCCGGCCGGCAGCGGCTGCGCCGACAGGAACGCCGCGGCCTCCACCAGCTCGCCCAGGCTGTGGGTGGCGATGATGCCGGCCTGGCCGAAGAGCGCTTCCTGGGTGAGCAGCGGGGTCGCCGCCGCGGCGGTCAGCGACGCGGCCGCCCGCTGGCCCGCCGCCGACCGGCCCGCGATGATCGTCAGCACCGGCATCGTGCGCCCGACTCGCCTGGCCGTCCGGGCGAAGGCGCGCGGGCTGCCGAAGGACTCGACGTACAGCACGGCGAGCCGGGTCTGCCCGTCCTGCTCCCACCAGGTCAGCAGGTCGTTGCTGGAGATGTCGTACTTGTCGCCGACCGACGCGAAGGACGAGACGCCTATCCCGAGCCGGCCGAACAGCCCGAGCAGCGCGATGCCGATGCCGCCGGACTGCATGACCAGGCCGGCCGTGCCGGCCCGCGGCCGCTCGGCCGCGAACGTGGCGTTCAGCCGGGCCGCCGGCACGGCGACTCCGAAGCAGTTGGGGCCGGCCAGGCGCATGCCGTACCGCCGGCAGATCGCCAGCAGCTCGGGCCCGCCGTCGCCGAGGCCTGCGGTGATCACGACCAGGCTCCGCACGCCCCGCCGGCCGCACTGCCCGGCGGCCGCGACGACCTCGCCTGGCGGCACGGCGATGACCGCGACATCGACGGCTTCGGGCAGGTCCAGCGCGGACGGAAGGCTCGCGATGCCCTCGACCGGCAGGCCGCTGGGATTCACGGCGTGGACGGCGCCGGGGAAGCCGCCGGCCACGATGTTGTGCAGGATCTCGCGGCCGACCGAGCCGCGGTGACGGCTGGCGCCGATGACGGCGATCGAGGCCGGCTGGAAGAGGTGCCGCAGGCTCGCGATCTCGGCCCGGCTCGCTCGCTTCGCGACGGCGTCGAGATAGACATCCAGATGCTCACCGTCGTGCGCCGGCAGCGGGAACGTCAGCCCGACGACTCCGTCGCCGAAATGGCGCTCGACCGGGAGCCCGGCGTCGGCGAAGACGCCCTGCATCGCGTAGTTGTCGGGCAGCGTCTCGGCCTGGAACGCCACCAGGTCCCGCTGCCTGGCCACCGACACCAGATGCTCGAGCAGCAGCGTCGCCACGCCCCGGCCGTGCATGTCGTCGGACACCGCGAACGCAATCTCGGCCCGGCCGGGAGTGCCGGCGGGCTCGTAGGTGGCGACGCCCACAAGCTCGCCGTGCAGCAGCGCGAGAAGCGCGACGTGCTCGTCGTCCGCCGGGCGGCTGACGCGCTCCGCCTCCCGCTGCGGCGCTCGCGGGCTGAAGTTGAAGAACCGGAAGTAGGCGTTCGTCGGCGACAGGTTCGCGTGCATGTCCCTGACCGCGCCGAAGTCAGCCGACTGGGCATGCCGGATCTCGATGGTGCTGCCGTCAGCCAGCAGCGCGTACGTGCCTGGAACCGGAGGATAGGCCATCGGTCAGGACCTGCTAGCCGGGTGACTGCTGCCTGGTCATGCTCTGGTAGACCGCGAGCAGCGCGGCCTTCTGGGTCTCGTCCAGCTGCTCATCCGTGCGGATCGCGCGCTCGACGCTGTCCGCCTCCGGCCGCTCGGCGCCGGCCTCGCCCTCCGGCTCGCGGTCGAGCAGGCCAGCGTGCGCGAGCAGCTTCTCGGCGGACACGTTCAGGGAGTCGGACAGCTGCCTGAGGACCCGCACGGTCGGCTGGTGCATGCCGCGCTCAAGCTCGCTCAGGTACGGATTCGACAGGCTGGTGAGCTCGGACAGCTGGCGCAGGGTGAGGTTGGCCAGCTTTCGCTGGCTGCGGATGAAGGCGCCAAAGGCCTCCATCTGTTCGTCCCACGGACTGGCCATGATGCTCCCTCGTCGCTGTCAGTATCTCAGGGCCCGGTCAGCCGCGTGCGCGCGGCGAGCCCTCGGCTCCCCGCGCGCAGTGCTGGCTGCTAGGCAGCGGCACTCTTGTCACCGGCACCACTGCCACCGGTCACCAGCGGTGCGGTGGCCTTCAGCATGTCCTCGGCGAACGCGCGCTGGCTCGCCAGCACCTGCTCGGCGAAGTCGTAGGCGCCGCTGACGATGTCGCCGGGCTTGGGCAGCTTGTCGCTGATGTTCAAGACGTCGGCAAACGGCAGCTCCGGCAGCTCCGGCCGCATCGACACCGCGGTGGCCACCAGGCGCTCGACCGCGTCCACTACTGCCGCCTGCCCGGCGCGAATGGTGCTCAGAACCTCACCCTGGATGCCCTGGCAGTTGCTTGACTCAGCCATTTCTTCCTCCTCAGGACTGGCCTTACGTCATCTCTGCTCAATATAACTAGCAAGAGCTCGCTTCGTCAAGCGCGGGCGGTACCGGCAGGCGCCCTGGAGGGCCGCAGCTTCGAACGTTTGTTTGTTTAGTGTCGTGCCAGCAGCACTAGGCAGACAAACGTTGGCGCGCGACCGACGAAACGCCAGCGTCAGCCTGCCGCAACGGGCTGGCTAGCCAACCCGCGCCGGGGAAGGATCGCACCATGGCCTGCACGCTGCACGTGTCCTGGGACGAGAAGCTGACCGGCTACGACTTCGGGCCGCAGCATCCGCTGGCCCCGATCCGGGTCAAGCTCACGATGGAGCTGGCCGCGGCGTTCGGGGTGCTGACCCGCGACCAGGTGACGGTGGCGGCCGCGGGTCCGGCCTCGGACGCGGAGCTGGAGCTCGTGCACGACCCGCGCTACATCGAGGTGGTCAGGCAGGCCGGCGAGTTCGCCGCCGATCGCAGCGCGCCCGTCGATGCCGGCACGCTGCTCAGGCACGGCCTCGGCACCGCCGACGACCCGATCTTCGCCCACATGCACGAGGCCTCGGCTCTGGTCACCGGGGCGACGCTCGGCGCCGCGCGAGCGCTGTGGGACGGCACCGCGGAGCACGCCGCGAGCATCGCCGGCGGGCTGCACCACGCGATGCGCGCCAGCGCCAGCGGCTTCTGCATCTACAACGACCCGGCCATCGCGATCCAGTGGCTGCTTAATCAGGGCGCGGAGCGGATCGCCTACGTCGACATCGACGTCCATCACGGCGACGGCGTGCAGGCCGCGTTCTGGAACGATCCGCGCGTGCTGACGATCAGCCTGCACGAGCATCCCGCCACGTTGTTCCCGGGCACCGGCCTGCCGACCGAGACCGGCGGGCCCGATGCCGAGGGCATGGCCGCAAACGTCGCGCTGCCCGCCGGCACCAGGGACGCAGGCTGGCTGCGGGCCTTCGATGCCGTGGTGCCGCCGCTGGTCAGGGAATTCCGCCCGCAGATCCTGGTCAGCCAGCACGGCTGCGACACCCACTGGAGCGACCCGCTGGCCGATCTCGGCCTCACCATCGATGCGCAGCGGGCCGCCCACGCCGCTATCCACGAGCTCGCGCACGAGGTCACCGGCGGCCGCTGGCTGCTCACCGGCGGCGGCGGCTACCAGCTCGTGCAGGTGGTCCCGCGGACATGGACCCATCTGCTGGCCGAGGCCGCGGGCGAGCCGATCGACCCGGCCGCCCCTACCCCGCAGCTATGGCGCGAGTACGTCAGCATCACCGCGGCCGAGCCGCCGCCCGAGACGATGACGGAGGGCGCCAGCGGGAAGTTCACCCGCTTCGAGACCGGATATGACCCGGCCGACCCCATCGACCAGGCCATCTTCGCTACCAGGAACGCGTCGTTCCCCCTGCACGGGCTCCTGCCGACGCCGTAACCGGCCGGCCGGAGTAAAGGCGCGCTAGTCGGTCATCGGCTCCGCGGCGACCGGGACGCTCTCACCCCGGGCGGCCGATACCTCCGGCGGCGCCGCCGCCACCGGCGGACTAGCGGTCTCGCGCCAGATCTCGCGAACGATCACCTGCATCGCCCCGGCCACCGGGATGGCGAGCAGCGCCGCCACGAACCCGCCGAAGAAGCCGCCGATCCAGTTGCCGAGCGACGCGCCGACCAGGATGGAAACGAGCACGAGCAGCGGGTTGATGCGCACTGTCCGGCTCATGATGACCGGATTCAGGATGTGGTTCTCGGCCTGGGTGTAGATCAGGAAGATCACGAGCGTGACGATGCCCGCCTCGACCGAGTGCGCCAGAGCGAACAGCACCACCGGGATGCCGGCGAGCGCGCCGCCGATCATCGGCAGGAAATCGACCAGCGCGACCCACAGCGCCCACAGGAACGGGAACGGCACGCCCAGCGCCATCAGCGTGATCAGCACGACCACGCCCGCGATGGCCGAGGTCGCGAAGTCCCCCAGCATGAAGCCGGTGACCGAGCGGTTCACCTCGCGGGCCACCTGGCTGTAGCGGGCCGCGCGCTCGGGCATCATCAGCCCGAGCAGCGAGTGCCGCATCTTCGGGCCCTCGAGCAGCAGCAGCACGACGAGCACGAAGATCGTGAACAGCTCGAAGACCAGCGACACGGCGCCCTCGCCCAGGCTGAGCGCGGGCTGAGCCAGGTCCTTGCCGTACACGACCAGCTTCGGCGCGTTCTTCTGTACCCAGGTCTGCAGGTGATACCTGGTGACGAGGTGACCGACCCAGCCCTTGCCGTGCTCGGCCGTGGTGACGTAGGACGGGAGCGAGCTGGCCAGGTGGCTCAGGCCATCGACCAGCGGGTACCCGAAGGCGAGCGCCAGGCCGGCGAACGCCGCCAGGCTGAGCAGCGTCACGACGGCAACGGCGAACCCGCGCCTGCGCAGCCAGCGCTGCAAGATGGTCACCAGCGGGTTCAGCAGCAGCGCGATGAACCCGGCCACCACCAGCAGCAGGAGGACTCCGCGGAGCTTGTCCACGACCCTGGCGGCCAGGTAGACGACGACTACAGCACCGATCGCGGCCAGTATCGCCCGCAGGGGCACGTGCCTCGATTCGGCCAGGCGCCACAGCCGAGCCCGCCGGGTCTCCGGAACGCGTGCGTCGTCGGTCACGTCGCCAGCATGCCAGGCCGCGGGCGGTGATCGCATTGCCGGGACCCTGCCGGGTTGGCCGGGGCCGGATCAGGGCTGCCTCCTGATACCCGGAGCCGGGCAATCCGGGTCAGGTGCGGGCTCTTCCCGATACCCGTGCGGGCGGCCCGGCGGCAGGCTGGAGGCATGAACACAACCACGGACTACCCAGCAACTGGCTCTTCAACTACCGACTCGGCGAGCAGCCGCCCGGGAGCGTGGCCCCTGCGCCGCTCGACCGGCGACCGGATGATCGCTGGCGTCGCGGCCGGTGTCGCCCGCAGCCTCGGCGTGGACCCGATCATCGTGCGCGTTGGCTTCATCCTGTTCACTCTGCTCGGCGGCGTCGGCCTGCCCCTGTACCTGGCGGGCTGGCTGCTGATCCCGGACGAGGGGTCGGCGCAGTCCCTGGCGAGCGAGTTCATCGGGTCCGTGTCCTCGAGCCGGAACTAGAGCGGGAAGGTCACCTCAGATGCCAGCTCCAAGCAGCCCGGCGATGCTCAGTGCCGCGGCGGGCCCCGGTGTGGTCCGCCGCGGCTCCTCCGGCCGCCCCGAGCAGCGGATCTCCGACGCCGAGCGCTCCGAGGTCGCCGACGAGCTCTCCCGGCACTACGGCGAGGGCCGCCTCGATCAGGACGAGTTCAGCCAGCGAGTCGACCAGGCCATGGCCGCCAAGACCTACCGCGACCTGACCGGGCTGCTGCACGACCTGCCGTCGGCCGAGATGCCGCCCGCCGCCCGCACGGCCCGCCGCTCGCAGCGACGCACCGGATTGCGATCGGTGCTCCTCCTCGTGCTGATCGCGATCCTGATCGTCACCGTTATCCACGCGGTGTCCTGGGTCTTCACGCCGGTGCTGTGGCTCGTCGCCATCGCCGCGATCCTGGCCGTCGCGATGCGCAGCCTCCACCGGCGGCAGTGACGTGCTTGGCGACCCGCCGGAGTCCGGAGCGGGCAGACAGTTTCCCGAGCGGCCCGCGGCCCTTGCCGCGGGCCGCAGCCGTTCGCCTTCCTTGACATGTGACCAAACGGTCACCTATTCTCGAAGGCATGGACGAGGTGTTCAAGGCGCTGGCTGACCCCACGAGGCGGGAGCTGCTCGATGAGCTGTTCCGGGCCGACGGGCAGACGCTGAGCGCGCTTGAGGAGCGGCTCCCGATGACCCGCTTCGGGGTGATGAAGCATCTCAGGCAGCTCGAAGAGGCCGGCCTCATCGTCACCAAGCGGCGCGGCCGGGAAAAGCTGCACTTCCTGAACCCGGTCCCGATCCGCCTCATCCACGACCGGTGGGTAAGTAAGTACGCCGAGCCGTGGGCGGCCGGCCTGTCCGACCTCAAAAGCGACCTGGAGCGATCGATGGAAAGAGTCTTCGAGATCTACATCCGCACCACGCCGGACCGGCTGTGGGAGGCGATCACGGACCCGGAGATCCGGGCCAAGTACAACTTCGGCGCGGGCGCCAGCTCCGACTGGACGCCGGGATCGCGGCTGGAGCTCAAGCACAGCGACGGCCTCGTGCTCGGCGACGGCGAGATTCTCGACGCCGACCCGCCGCGGCGGCTCGTGCACACGATGACGGCGCTGTGGAGCGACGAGGTCAAGGACGAGGGCGCCACGCGCGTTACCTGGGAGATAGAGCCGGTCGGCGACTCCTGCCGGCTGCAGGTGACTCACGACCAGATGCGCGAAGGCGCCAACAGCCAGATCTACGGCGGCTGGCCGATGATCCTCTCCGGCCTCAAGACCTGGCTGGAGACGGGCGAGCTGCTCACCACCCCGGGCTCGCTGATGTACTCCTCCGCGGAGGCATGGCAATGACCGGCCAGCCGGCGGCCCGGCTCACCGGGATTCACACCGTCGGGGTGCCCGTGACCGATCAGGACAAGGCGCTGGAGTTCTACGCCGGCACGCTCGGCCTGACGACCAGGATCGACGTCCCGATGGGTACTGGCAGCCGCTGGATCGAGGTCGTTGCCGACGGCGCCCCGACCTCGGTCGCGCTGATCCAGGCCAAGGAGTCGGCCCCGGCCGGCGTGGAGACCGGCGTCAGGTTCGTGACCACCGACGCGGACGCCTTCCACGCGCACCTGCAGGCCGCGGGCGTCGACGTCGGTGAGGTGCTGCGGTGGCCCGGAGTGCCGCCGATGTTCGCGTTCCGAGATCAGGACGGGAACGGGATGGAGATCGTCCAGCAGTCATGAGCATCCCCAGTGTCGGCCCGGGCGAATGTCACGGCCCAGGCCGGCACCATGTCAGCCGCGCGGCCGGAACGGCGGACGGAGAGTTGCGGGCTCACCAGCAGCGCCGCGATCGCGGCCGCGATGAGGACGCCGGCGGCTGTCCCGATCATGCCTGCCCGGCGCACATTGCGGCGGGCCGCCATCAGGCCGATCTGCCACGCTGTCCAGACGAGCCCGGCACCGATCAGCAGCGACAGCGCGGGCAGGCAGAACGCGGCGACGTTGCCCGCGAGCACTGGCTCGTCGAACGAGACGGCGATCAGCATGACCGGCGGCACGACGAGCCACGGCACCGCCAGGTATCCGAGCGTCCGGCCAGGCCCGGCCCAGCGCACCTCCGCGGCGACGGCCACCGCCGCGACGGCCGCGACGATCGGCAGGGCAGCGGCCCGGCCAGCGAACTGCGTGGCCAGGCCGGCGACCTCGGTCGGCAGCGGCCGCGGTGCCAGGCCGAGCGCGCTGGCCTGCCGGGAGCTGGCCCAGGCCAGCGGCGCCAGCCCGAGCCCGGCGCAGGCCACGGACGCCAGCCAGCCGCGCAGGGCCGAGGCGGTCAGCCCAGTCGGTGCGTCGGAGGCCAGCGCGGTCAACTCGGCCGGCATGACGCGGCCACCGATCCGGCCGCGAGCGACGACGCCGCGGGCGGCCCGGCTCGACCGGGCGCGTCCGAGCAGCAGGCTCAGGCCGTGCCCGGCCACCAGGAGCACCGCGAACAGCTCGGCCAGACCCAGGGCCAGCACGCAGAGGCTGTAACCGGCCCACCAGCCCCGGCTGTCGCCGGTAGCCGCCCGGTCCAGGCAGTACGTCGACCCCACGGCCGCCAGCATGGCCAGCGTGTACGGGCCCGCGTGCTGCGCGCACCAGGTGGTCAGCGGCACGATCGCGAGGGACAGGCCGGCCAGCAGCCCGACGGCCGACGGGGCCGGCATGCCCGACTGCCGGGCCAGGCGACGGCCGAGAGCGGCGGTCAGGGCGGCGGTCGCGACGGCGGCCAGCAACGACGGCAGGCGTAACACGAGGGCGGACGTGCCGAGGCCGGCGATGACGACATGCATGGCCAGGTAATAGGCCCCATGGCCGATGCCTCCGTGCGCCAGTCCCGACACGATCGCGGTCATCGGACGCCGGGCCGCGGTCAGCGCGTCCGCCTCATCACGGGACAGCGCCAGCGCGCCGAGCTTGTAGCCGCCGATGACAAGCTCGGCAAGCGCGGGGATCGCGATCACGAACGGGTCGGCCCGCCGCCGGCGCTGAACCACCGCCCGGTGCCGGCCTGCCGGGCGCGCAGCGTCGGGCCCGCGGCCGGGCGTGTCGGTCAGCCCGGCAGGCTGGCCCGGCGGAAGCGCCGCCGGCGCGAACTCATGCCAGTACGAAGTCACTGGTCGTTCCCCCACTCCCAATGGGAGCGAAAACCCAAAACCGGATATGCAGCCCGACAAGCGGTAATTGCTGCTTGTAATTGTTTGCTGGCTTAGCGTAACAGAAGCGAAGGAAGAGATGACTGGAAGTGGCTGAACGGTTACGTCCAGTAGTAGGAGGCTTCCCGCGGCAATGTGCGTCCAGGTGCGATCGAAATGGCCGAACGGGTACTAGATCGGAGATGCCAATGCCCGCCCCTGCCTCCCCGCGTCGATGCCGCCAGCGCCAGGCCAGCCACCCCGGCGGGCTCCGCCCTGACCTGCGCGCTTGACAAATAACGCGATGCGCTTGATATAGTTTGCAGCGTGAGACCTAACGAGGGAGGGAACCCCATGATCGACACCCGTGCCGTTGCCAAGGAAGTCCAGGACCAGCTGACCGCGGCCATGCAGAAGGGGCAGGAGCAGATCCGCCGGACCCGGAAGAACGTTGACGCCGCGCTGCGCACCGGCAACCATCTCGCTCAGGCCGTCAAGCCCAGCCTGCCGTCGCTGGCCGAGCTGACCAAGCCGGAGAAGCTGCGCGCCAGCGCTCAGGAACTCGCCACCCACGCCGCCGCGACCCAGCGCAAGCTGGCGGGCAACGCCCAGGAGCTGGCTACTCAGGCGGTGGCCAGGCAGCGCAAGCTGGCCGGCAACGCCCAGGAGTTTGCCACCCAGGCATTTGCCGCGCAGCGCAAGCTCACGGGCAAGGCGCTGGAGGCGGCCAGCCCGCTGCTCTCCGACGGAGTGAGCCGGCTCACCCAGCTTGCGACCTCGCTCGCGCCGGGCCACCGGACCGGGCACGCCGAGCCGACCGCGCCCGCCGCCGCCGCCACCGAGCCCGAGGCCGCCGTAGCGACCGAGCCCGAGCCATCCGCGCCGGCCACGAAGAGTGCCGCCAGGGCCCGCGCCCCGCGGGCCAGCACCCGGCGGGCCAGTACCGCCAAGCCCGCCTCGACTGAGGAGAAGCAGGCCAAGGCGAGCACCCGCAAGACCAGCACGGCCAAGACCAGCACGGCCAAGGCCAGCACAACGACTGCCAAGGCCCGCACGCCCAAGAAGTAACGGCCCAGGCACCACCACCACCCGGCCCCGCCGGCGGTCGGCCGCCCCGACAAGGGGTTCGCCGCCGCCGACGGGGCAGCGGCAACTGACCCGCCGCCGGGGACGGGCCGGACGCGCGAAGGGGAACCACATGACCGAGCCGCGGGACGGCCAGCTGGAGGCGCTTGGCTCCTTCATTCGCCGGCAGCGCCAGCAGGCCAACCTGTCGCTGCGCCAGCTTGCCGAGCGCACCAAGCTGTCCAACCCCTACCTGAGTCAGATCGAGCGGGGCTTGCACCAGCCCTCGGTCCGGGTCATCCGGCTGATCTCCGACGCGCTCAACGTTTCCGCCGAGACCTTGCTCACCCATGCGGGGCTGCTGCACCGCCGGGGCGGCGGGGCGGATGAGGCGGCCGCCGGGGCAGGCGTGGAGGCCGCGATCCAGGCCGAGAACCGGCTCACTAACGAGCAGAAAAGCGCCCTGATCGCGGTGCTTCGGAGCATGCTGCCGACCGAGTAGTACGAATCGGTGACAGAAGTCGTTTTGGCCCGAACATCGCAGAACGAGAGCCGAGCGCTCAGCGAGCCGATTACGATACGACAGCGTGACCGACCTGAGCCAGCACTCGGAGCCGCTGCCGGCGCGTAAGCCCTCGCAGCAGCGGGGTGAGTCGCTGCCCCAGAACGACGAGCAACTGCCCCAGCGACGGCCGCCGCTGCCGACCTGGGGCGAGCCGCTGCCGCAGCGCGGCGAGCC
>DAIOWC010000126.1:15528-17990 GCA_036758685.1 Streptosporangiaceae bacterium
CCCCAGCGCGGAACGGCGTTCGCGCCCAGCCAGCCCTCCCTGCCGCAGCGCAACGGTTCCAACGGCGATCCGGGATACCAGCCCGGCGACGCGCTGCCCCGCCGGACCGGGCGCACCCGCCCGGCCGGCCGCCACCGCAGCCCGCATCGCCTGTCCGTGGCTTCCGATGCCCCGTCGCTGGTGATCGCCGTCCCGGGCTCGGCCGAGGCCGACTCGGCCGGCATCGCAGCCGAGGTGGTCGCGATCGCCGAGCTGTCCTGCCCTGGCGTCGATATCCGGGTCGGCTACCTGGAAGGCGCCGCGTTCTCCCTGGCCGACTGCCTGCAGACGGGAACGGATGATCCCGGGGCCGATCGCCCCACCAGCGTGATTGTCCCCTTGCTGCTCAGCCCCAACAGCCGCGCGGACGCCGCCCTGGCTCAGATCGTGGCCCGGAGCGGGGAGAGCGTCACGCTCGGGGCGCACCTCGCCCCGCACCCGCTGGTCGCCGAGGGCCTGCACGCCCGGCTGGCCGAGGCGGGCCTGGCCCGGCACGCGCGCTCGAGCGGCCTGAGCATCTCGACCGGCGGCCGCGGCGTCGTCGTCCTGTCCGACATTGGCGAGGAGGCTGCGGCCGCGGCCTCGGTAGCCGCCGTCCTGCTTGCCTCCCGCCTGTCGGTGCCGGTCGTTCCGGCGTCCCTGGGCGATCCGGCCAGCATCGCGGACGCGGTGGTCCGGCTCCGGGACGCCGGCGCCCAGAGCCCGGCCCTGGCGCCGTGCCTCATCGGGCCGGAGACCTCGCAGGCGGTGCTGGACGACCTCAGTTCCGCGCTCAGCGCCCCGTGCGCGGCGCCGCTCGGCGCCCATCAGGCCGTCGGTCAGCTCGTGGCGATCCGCTACGGCGCCGCCCTGGCTCGTATGAGCCTCGCGGGCTGAGGCCCGGCGGGCCCGCGCCGGCCCGCTATTTCCCGTTCCCAGGTAAATGGCCGTTGACAGGTCACTCGCGCGTGCGCTGGGCTTCGTACTGTGAACCGCACAATGGTTCACGATACGAACGCCATAAAACCAGCCCGAGAGAGGTGAGCCGCTTGAGCGAGTGGAACGCCATGACCTACGAGGGTAAGGACACCATCCTGCGCGTGGTGCGGGAGCAAGCCGGCCAGATGTTTGCCCTGGCTGAGCAGCCAGGCGCGTGGGACGCCCCGACGGCGTGCGAGAGCTGGAAGGTCAAGGACGTCATCGGGCACATCGTGGACACGACCGAGGGCTACTTCACGGCCTTCGACATCGCGCGGAGCGGGTCAGCGGCCCCGGACGCGTTCGGCCTCGTGGTGATGCACGAGAAGGCCGGGGCCTCCGCCCGTTCCTTCGGCAGCCTGTCGCAGCAGGAGATGATGACCAGGGCTCGCGGCGACCTGGACAAGATGATGGGGATCCTCGAGCCGCTGACGGCCGAGGAGTGGGGCGGCCTCATGGTGCCGCACGCCTACATGGGCCCCGTGCCCGCGTTCGTCTACGCGGGCGGTCAGCTGATGGACTACGGCGTGCACACCTGGGACATCAAGCAGGGCGGCGGCCAGGCGCACGCGCTCTCGGCCGACGCCGCCGACCTGCTGGTGCCCTTCATGTTCATCATCTGGCAGTCGACGATCAGGCCAGACGCCGACCTGTCCCCGTTCAGCATCGGCATCCGGGTAAGCGGCCGCAACGGCGGAGACACGAGGGTGTCGATCAGCGACCAGGGCATGGCCTACGAGCCGGGCGACATCTCCGACCTGCCGGCCATGCTGGAGTTCGATCCGGGCAGCATGGTGCTGACCGCGTTCGGCCGGGTCAACGGCGGCACCGCGAGCGGCGACCAGGCCCTGGCCAACCGGTTCCTGAACCTCTTCTACCGGATCTAGCGGGCGCCAGATTATCGGGACCGCTGGTCAGCGCTATTGACTGACCAACGGTCCCGATGTCTATGCGAGCGAGCTACGAGCCGGCGGGCGGCGGTACATACCGGGCGGCCTCGTCGACCTGCCGGTAGATGGCCTGCCCGGCCGGGTTCCGCATTTCCTCGGCCAGATGACCGAGTAGCCCGGCGGTCCTGGCCAGCAGCGCGAACCCGCGCAGCAGGTCGGGCGGGAAGCCCAGGTCCGCGAGCGCGGCGCCACAGACGCCGGCGCCGTTCAGCGGCAGGGTCCGGCCGATGATCGCCGGGTGCACGCGGCCGACCGCGGCGAACAGCCGCAGGTGCGGACCCAGCCGGCCGGCCTCCGCGGCGATCTCGAAGATCACCGGCGTGCGCGGGTCCCCGTTCTTGTGGATCGGATGACCGAGACCCGGGACCAGCTGCCCGGCGGCGCGGCGGGCGGTGACGGCCCGGGCCGCGAGAGCATCCCAGCCGGCGTCGGTGTCGGGCAGCGGACCCTCGTGCGCGGCGAGCGCCTCGGCCAGGAACCGGCCGCAGTCCTCGGTCACGCCCAGGTACCGCGAGC
>DAIOWC010000127.1:0-14910 GCA_036758685.1 Streptosporangiaceae bacterium
GTTCGTGGATGCCTACGGACTGACCGGCCGCCGCTCGATCCTGCCCGCACTGGCGCAGGCGAAGCTCGACGTTGCCGAGCGGGTGCGCACGTGGCCGGTTGGCCCGGCCGGGGCGGCGGCAGCGCTGGAGTTCACCGCCGGTGAGCTGCGGTGGCTGGAAGCGGTTACGCCGCATTTGTCCGAAGCGCTGTGAGAGCACGGCTGAGAAGCACCCCACAATGCGGAAAACGTCCCGGCCGGCGGGCGAAAGACGCAAAAGGGGCCAGTGGTGCCGCGTCGGCCGGTTTCTGCGCCCCTCAAATGCTGACTGTGCCGATCTGGTGTCGCTATAGCGACACCAGATCGGCACAGTGTCGCAGGCCCGGCGACGAGAACGGCCAGTTCGCCGGGGCGTAACAGGCGTTACGGACGACTGTGGTGAGACCGAGGCGGTCCGAGCGCGCGGTCGACGAGGCACGGCGGGGCGCGCTTATTAAAAAATCACCATAAAACCGTTGCTATACGATGAGATCGGACAGAGCTTCTCTCCCTGCAGACGCAACCGCGTGCGGAGGTGGCCGGTGACGGCTCAGCACAGCGCGATCCGCCGAATGTGGAGTCGCGATGGCGGCTCACTCTGGCGGCATCGGGACTTCCTGATCTTCTGGAGCGGCGAGTCCGCTTCCATGCTCGGATCGGCCGTGAGCTACATCGCGTTCCCGTTAGTCGCGGCCGCCGTGCTGCACGCGACGGCAGTGCAGATGGGAATCCTGGCGATGACCGGCCAGCTGCCGGCCCTGTGCTTCGGCTTCGCGGTCGGCGTCGCTGCCGACCGGCTGCCGCTGCGCGCGACGATGATCGTCGCCGATCTCGGCCGCTGCCTCCTGATGGGCTGGATCCCCGTCGCGGCCGCACTCGGTGTGCTCGCGCTCTGGCAGCTGTTTGCCGTCAGCTTCGGTGCGGGCGCACTGACGCTGCTGTTCGGCAACTGCTATCAGGCGTATCTGCCCGGTCTCATTGCCACCGGCCGGCTTGCCGAGGGGAACGCCAAGCTGGCCGCCAGCCAGTCGGCCGCCGAGACGGGCGGGCCCGGCGTGGCCGGTGCCATCGCCGCCGTCGGCGGTGTCCCGAGCGCGCTGATCGCCGACGCGCTCAGCTATCTCGTTTCCGCGCTCGCGCTCGGCGTGCTGCCGGGACGCTCGCCGCGCCGCGCCGGGGACGGCGAACGGCGTCGTATCTGGCCCGACATCAAGGCCGGGATCCAGCTGGTGTGGCAGGACCCGGTACTGCGGTGGGCGACCGCGTCGACGGCGGTGGTGGCGACGTTCTGCCAGCTGCAGACCGCGGTCTACTTCCTGTTCATGACGAGCGGCCTGCACCTCAGGGTCTCGCTGATCGGGCTGGTGTTCACCGTTGCCGGAGCGATCGGCTTCGTCAGCGCAACGCTGGCCGATCGCATCGCCGTGCGGGCCGGGATCGGCCGGCTGATCGTCGCTGGCCAGCTCATCGAGGCCCTCGGCGGCATCCTGCTGGCGCTGGCGGGCGGATCGCACTGGGCCGCGGCGGCGTTCATCGTCGCCAGCGAGACGAGCTACTCGGTCGGCGCGCCGCTGTTCGTGGTCGGATTCACGAGCGTCCGCCAGGCGCGGGCGCCGGAGAGGGACCGGGGCAAGGTCATCGGTGCATCGCGGTTCCTGTCCGCAGCGCTGATGCCAGTGGCCAGCCTGCTCGGCGGGGTCCTCGGCTCGGTCGCTGGCCTGCGG
Source organism: Streptosporangiaceae bacterium (assembly GCA_036758685.1). Taxonomy (GTDB): domain Bacteria; phylum Actinomycetota; class Actinomycetes; order Streptosporangiales; family Streptosporangiaceae; genus JAJYUU01. Next base: position 1,743 of record DAIOWC010000127.1, read on the forward strand.
ACGGCGCTCGCGGTCGGAGCTGCCGGCATGGTCATCGGTGCCTGCATGCTGTGGCGCCGCGACATCCTCGGTCTGTCAGCCGGTCCCGATCTCGGCCTGTAGCCCTGGCCCGTCGGCGGTCAGCAGCTCGAGCTCGGTCACCCGGCCCGCCGACCGGACGTCCAGGCTGGCCGCCGCGATCGCGTCCAGGTCCGGCTGCGCGCCCGCGATGGTCAGTACCGGAACGGGCGACTTCGTCGGCAACTGAGCCTGCGAACGTGCCTTCCTGATGGCGCCGATGGCCGCTGCCGCGGCGACAAGCACGCTGTCGTCGCCGGGGCTGGCCTGCGCGACCAGCTCGTCCGCATCCGGCCAGGGAGCCCGGTGAATCGAGCCGTCCTGCCACCAGGACCAGGCCTCCTCGGTGGCGAACGGCAGGAAGGGGGCGAGCAGCCGCAGCGCCACCGACAGGCCCAGGCGCAGGGCGGCCGCAGCCGAGGCGGCCGGGCCTGGTCCCTGGTCGCCGTAGGCGCGGGCCTTCACGAGCTCCAGGTAGTCGTCGCAGAAGAACCAGAAGAACCGCTCGGCGTGCTCGAGCGCGGCCGCGTGATCGTAGTTCTCGAAGGCTGCGGTGCAGTCCTCGGTGACCGCTGCGAGCCGCCGCACCAAGGCCAGGTCAATCGGCTCGGTGACCGCGGCTGTGTCCGCCCGGGGGGCTTCGGCCGGAGCGGGCCCGGCCGGATCCGCGGCGATGCCGAGCACGAACCTGGCCGCGTTGAGGATCTTGATCGCGAGGCGCCGCCCGATCCGCAGCTGGGCGGTGTCGAACGTCGTGTCCACGCCGAGCCGGGCGCTTCCGGCCCAGTACCGCATCGCGTCAGTGCCGTACTCACGCAGGAGGTCCATCGGGGTCACGGCGTTGCCCTTGGACTTGGACATCTTCTTGCGGTCCGGGTCCAGGATCCAGCCCGAGATCGCCGCGTGCCGCCAGGGCAGGACTCCGAACTCGTCCTGCGACCGGAGCACGGTGTAGAAGAGCCAGGTCCGGATGATCTCCGGGCCCTGCGGGCGCAAGTCCATCGGGAACACCCGGCCGGTCAGGTCGGCGTCACCCGGCCAGCCCGAGGCGATCTGCGGACTCAGCGACGAGGTCGCCCACGTGTCCATTACGTCCGGGTCCCCGGTGAAGCCGCCGGGCACGCCCCGCTGCTCCGGCCGGTACCCGGCCGGGGTGTCCGCGGCCGGGTCCACCGGAAGCTGCGCCTGCTCGGGCACAATCGGCCGGTCGCGGTCCGGCCGGCCATCCGCGTCGAGCGGATACCAGACCGGGATCGGCACTCCGAAGAAGCGCTGGCGGCTGATGAGCCAGTCGCCGGTCAGGCCGTTGACCCAGTGCTCGAACCGGACCCGCATGTGGTCCGGGCGCCAGTCCAGTTCGCGCCCGCGGGCCAGCAGGGCGCTATGGAGCTCGGGTGAGCGCGCACCGTTCCTGACGTACCACTGCCTGGTCGTCACGATCTCCAGCGGCACCTGGCCATTCTCGTAGAACTTCACCGCGTGCCGGATCGGCTCGGGCTCGCCGCGGACCGCGCCCGCGGCATAGAGCAGGTCCGTCACCCGCGACCTGGCCGCCTTGGCTCGCAGGCCGGCCAGCTCCGCGTAGGCCGCCCGCCCGGTTTCGCTGTCCAGGCCGGGCGGGGGCGCGGCGAGCAGCCGGCCGTCCTTCCCGATCACCGGCCGGGTCGCCAGCTGCAGGTCGCGCCACCAGGTCACGTCGGTCATGTCGCCGAACGTGCACACCATCACCAGGCCGGTGCCCTTGGCCGGGTCGGCAAGGCGGTGCGCCATGATCGGCACCCGCACCCCGAACACCGGGGTGATCGCGGAGCCGCCGAACAGGCCCTGGTAACGCTCGTCGTCCGGGTGCGCCACGAGCGCCACGCAGGCCGGCAGCAGCTCGGGCCTGGTCGTCGCGACGGCCACCTCTGGCGTGCCCGCTGACCGGCTATCCGCCACCTGGAACGCGAGGCTGATGAAGGTTGCGGCCACCTCGCGGTCCTCGATCTCGGCCTGCGCCACCGCGGTGCCGAACGTCACGTCCCACAGCGACGGCGCCTCCGCCTGGTACGCCTCGCCCCTGGCCAGGCTGCGCAGGAACACCAGCTGTGAGACCGCCTGGGAGCGCTCGTCAATGGTGCGGTAGGTGATGTCCCAGTCCACCGACAGGCCCAGCCGCTGCCACGCCTCGGCAAAGGCGCGCTCGTCCAGACCGGAGAGCTCGCGGCACAGGCTCACGAAGTTGCGCCGGGACACCGGCTGCTGCTCCGCCGGTGTCAGGACCCGGCCGCCGCCGGCTGTCGGCGGCCGGAGTGCCGGGTCGTAGGGGAGGGACGGGTCGCAGCGCACGCCGTAGTAGTTCTGGACCCGGCGCTCGGTAGGAAGGCCGTTGTCGTCCCAGCCGACCGGGTAGAACACCTCTTTGCCGCGCATTCGCTGGAAGCGCGCGACGAGGTCGGTGTGGGTGTACGAGAACGCGTGCCCGAGATGAAGGGATCCGCTGGCCGTCAGCGGCGGAGTGTCGATGGCATAGATGTCATCGCGGCTCTTAGTGCGGTCAAACTTGTACTACACGAGCTTCGGCCCACCGCTGCGTCCACTTCTCTTCCAGCCCGTCCAGGGTTGGCTTGCTCGTGCGGTCAGCGTCGATGCTCATGGTCGTCAGAATAGCGGCAGGTTGTGCCCGGTGCATCCTCAGGCGGCCACCGTTACGGCCAGCAGCCGGGGTGTTCCGACTTCGTCTGGAATGGGCTCACCGTCTGCCTGCAGCCCGGCTATATGGACCTCAATAGCCTCAATGGCGCGCGCTTGGCATTCCTCTAGGGTGCCGGCGCGCGTAAAGCAGCCAGGAAGGGCCGGGACGGTCACGTAGTAGCCGCCGCCCTGCTCGGGCTCCACCACGATCGTGTAGGTGCGCATCCCGGTCATCCTCTCACAGGACATTGTTGAGGTCCTCGACCGTGATACCCGCCTGCGTCAGGATCGATCGCAGCAATCCTGGGCCAATCGTCTCGCCCGAGTGCAACGGAACCGTAACTCGTCCTCCTTTGATCCCATGCTTCAGCTGAGCGTGGGATCCCCTTTGAACAACTACAGCCCAGCCGAGCTTGCCGAGCGCACGAACGACCTCTCGCCCGGTGAGTCGTGGCATTGGGTTCACACTCGGACCGTATTGCGCGCCTCCGACAGACTCGGGCGCACGCCGGTTAGTCGGTCAGGAACCGGGCTGCCTCGGACGGGCTCAGCGCGTCCTGGATGGCCTGCTTGTGCCTGGCCGGCATGTCCGGCAGCTCATCGAGGCCGAACCAGCCGACGTCGATGCACTCGTCATCGTTGACCCGCGCCTGGCCGCCGACCGGGTGGCAGCGGAACGTGACGTCGAGCCAGTACGCCTGGTCGCCGTTCGCGAACGACATCAGCGGCATGGCCGTGACGCTGAGCAGCCGGTCGACGTGGACGAGCACCGCCGTCTCCTCGGCCACCTCGCGGGCGGCGCCGACGGCGGGCTGCTCGCCAGGGTCGAGACACCCGGTGACCAGCGTCCACCGCCCGGTGTCGGCGCGCTGGACCAGCAGCACCCGGTTGTCCTCGTCGAGCACGACCGCGGTCACGCCAGGCAGCTGCAGCGGGTCGTGCCCGACCTTGGCCCGGAGCTCGAGGACAAACGGCGGGGTCGGCACCCGCGCAGCTTAACCGACCCAACGGCGAGCAAAGCCTTCGGCAGCGGCCCGCGATGCATCGGTGAACTCCCCTACATTTGCCCCGCGCGCCAGGCAATCTGGCCGTATGCAGATGCGAGGGCTTGGCTCAACCGGCGTCCAGGTCAGCACGTTGTGCCTCGGCGCGATGATGTTCGGCGCGTGGGGTAATCGCGATCACGATGAGTCGGTCCGGATCATCCACCGGGCCCTGGACGCGGGCGTTAACTTCATCGACACCGCCGACGTCTACTCGGCCGGCGAGTCCGAGACCATCGTCGGCAAGGCCCTGGCGGGCGGCCGCCGGGACAACGTCGTCCTGGCGACAAAGGCGCACGGGACCATGGGCGAGGACCCGAACCAGCGCGGAAACTCGCGTCGCTGGCTGATCCGCGAGTGCGAGAACAGCCTGCGCCGGCTCGGCACGGACTACATCGACCTTTACCAGATACACCGGCCCGAGCCCGACACCGATATCGATGAGACGCTGGGCGCGCTCAGCGACCTGATCAGGGCCGGGAAGATCTGCTACGCCGGCAGCTCGACGTTCCCGGCGGCGCAGATCGTCGAGGCCCAGTGGGCCGCGCAGCGGCGGGACCGGGAGCGGTTCGTCTGCGAGCAGCCGCCGTACTCGATCCTGGTCCGCGGCATCGAGGCGGACGTGCTGCCCGCCTGCCAGGCCTACCAGATGGGCGTGATTACCTGGGGCCCGCTCGCCAGCGGCTGGCTGTCGGGGGCGTACCGCAGAGATGCTGAGATACCCCTCAGCCGCCGTGCGCAGCGCCTGCCGCATCGCTTCGACCTCAGCCTGCCCGGCAACCAGCTGAAGCTGGATGCCGCCGACCAGCTCGCCACCCTGGCGGCCGAGGCGGGCCTGACGCTGATTCACCTCGCACTCGCGTTCGTCCTGAGCCACCCGGCGGTGACGTCGGCGATCATCGGCCCGCGGACGATGGAGCACCTGGACAGCCAGCTGGGGGCCGCGGCGGCGGAACTGCCGGCCGACGTGCTTGACCGGATCGACAAGATCGTGCCGCCGGGCATCAACCTCAACCCGGCCGACCGAGGTTACGAGCCGCCCGCGCTGGCCGATCCCGGGCTCCGCCGACGGCGGTGAGCGACCGCCGTGCGCGCCGGGGCCCGCGGACCCGGTGCGGCCGACAAGCTACCCTTACGTGGGCCTACGCCCTGGCTCCTCCCATCCTCGGAGTCAGTCCGGGCCTGGCTGCGTCCTCGCCCTCAGCGAGGTCGCTTCGAGGTGCCAGCTATGCGGGAGGTGGAGGGGTGGGCCTGACCAGCCCGGTCCTGCCCTACCTGCTGGCCGCCGCGGCGGCGCTGCTGCTGCTCGCGATCATCTTCTGGTGGCCGCGTCTGGCCAGGACCGGGGTGTGGCCGGTAGCGCTCCGGGTCGTGAGCCTCTGTGTTCTCCAGGCCCTGGCCCTGGGCCTGATCTTCGTGATCGTGAATAACTCAGGTGAGTTCTACGCCTCCTGGTCGGACCTTCTCGGCTCCGATAGCGGCGCCGCGAAGCTGCTCGCTCCGAGCGGCGGGCCGGCTCACAGCCAGCGGCAGTTCTACCTGAGCGCTTCTGCCGCGGTGAAGGTGCCAGGCTCGCGGCAGGCCGGCGGCACGCTGGAGAGCGTCCGGCTCTACGGCCAGCTGTCGGGCCTCGGCGAGGCCGGTCACGTTTTCCTGCCCGCCGGATATAAGGCCCGCGGCTCGCGCCTGTACCCGGTGCTGGTGACAATCTCCGACGCGCCCGCCGCGGGGCAGTCGCCGTACGCCGCTCGCCGGCTGGCGCAGAGCGCCGCCATCGAGATCGCGGCCAGCCGGATGCAGCCAATGATCATCGTGATGCTGCCGGCCACGGTGGCCGCAGGCGACCGGGCGTGCCTGAACCTACCGCCCACGTTCAAGGCCGGCCGGACGTTCACGCCGGCCGTACAGGGCGAGACCTTCTTCGCGCAGGATCTGCCCGGCATCATCGAGAGCAACTACCGGGCCAGCAGCAAGCCGGGCAACTGGGCCCTGCTCGGCGACCAGGCCGGCGGTTACTGTGCGCTGCAGCTCGCGATGGACAATTCCTACGTGTTCTCCGCGGCCGTCGCGCCCCCGGCCAGCTACACCCAGCCGCCCGGCAACCCGCCCGGCCTCGATAGCTCGCAGCTCCGCCAGCAGGACAACCTGGTCTGGCAGCTCGGCAACCTGCCCATGCAGCAGGTCTCGGTTCTCTTTGCGGGAACGGGCTTCGCGCCCGCGGGTGATGTCCAGCCGTTCGTCTCGCTTGCGCAGCGGCCGATGAAGGTCTCGCTCGCCCGGCTCAGCGACGGGAGCTGGCCGCTGGCGCCCGTGCTCCGATGGATCAGCACGACCATCGGCTCGCAGGGCCAGGTGAGGGTCTGAGATGGGCCTGACCAGTGGTCTCTTCGCCACGCTGATGTTCGCAGCGGCCGGCCTCGGCCTGGTCGCGGTCGTCGTGTGCTGGCCGCTGGCCCGCCGGCAGACCGTGGGTCACATCGCGGCCAGGGTGGGGATGATCCTCGTGAGCCAGGTCCTCGTCATCGCCGCGTTCCTGGTCTATCTCAATAGCTATTTCGGCTTCTACGGCTCGTGGTCGGAGCTGTTCGGCAGCGGCAACACCCAGATCGTGGGCGTCGCCAAGGCCAGCAACCCGAACGCGCCGCTGCTGACGATCACCGGCGCCGCGCCCGCCCCCGCGCCCGGCGCCCCGGTCCGCTCGGTCAAGTCGCGGCCGCCAGTGGCCACGGGTGGGCGCCCCAAGGGCGTGCTCGGCACCCTCGACGACGCCGACCTCGCGGAGACCGGCGAACTTCTCTCGGTCAACATCAACGGTCAGCACACGGGCATCGCTGTCGAGGACGACTTCGTCTACCTGCCGCCGCAGTACTTCCAGCCCGCCTACGCCCATGCCCGGTTCCCCGTCGTCCTGGCCCTGACCGGCTACCCCGGATCCTCGTGGAGCATCGTCAAGCGGCTGAAGCTGCCAGGCTCGCAGGAGACGCTGGTCCAGGCCGGCAAGATCACGCCAGCCGTCGACGTCATGATGAACGCGTCGGTGGCCATGCCCAGGGACACCGAGTGCACGAACATCCCGTCGGGGCCGCAGGTCGAGACCTTCTTCGGGGTCGACGTCCCGGACGCCATGGAGCGGATGTTCCGCGTGCAGAGCGGCCCCGGCGGCTGGGCCGCGATCGGCTACTCCACCGGCGGCTTCTGCGCGGTAAAGCTTGCCATGATGTACCCGCATCAGTTCTCGACCGCGGTCTCGCTGGCCGGCTATTACCAGGCGCTGGAGGACAACACCACCGGCAACCTGTACGGCAGCAGCCCCGGCTACCGGGCCGAGAACAGCCCCGACTGGCGGCTGCAGCACCTGCCCGCGCCGCCCGTCTCCGTGCTCGTGGCTTCGAGCGTCCAGGGCGAGCGGACCTACCCGGGAACCGTCCAGTTCGCCCGCCTGGTCCGGCCGCCGATGCGCGTCTACACCCTGTACCTGCGTCAGGGCGGTCACAACTTCCGTACCTGGGGCCTCGAGCTCATCCAGGCGCTGAAGTGGCTCAGCCAGCGGCTGACCCCGGCGGTCGGCAAGGCGCCAGCAGGCGCCGTGCGCCACCGCAAGCTCGCGTAGGCGGGACGCCGCTCGATGGACCCGGAAACCCGGCAGAATCACGCGGCCTGGCAGGCAGCCTCGCTCAAGCACCACCGCGAGTACGACGACCTCCTGGAGCAGGCCCGCAGTCAGTCGTCCCTGGCCGCCTGTGAGCTGGAAATTCTGGCGCCGCTGCTGCGGTCCGGCCCGCGCGTGGTGCACCTGCAGAGCGGCTACGGCCTGGATGACATCGCCCTGGCCGCGGCGGGGGCCCGCTGGGTGGTGGGCGTCGACTTCAGCGAGGTAGCCGTGACGGCGGCGGCGCGCCGCGCCCGGGAACTGAGCCCGGCCTGCCGCTACATCGTGGCGGAGGTGCCGGCCGGCGCGCTGCGAAGCCGGTGCGCCGATCTGGTGTACACCGGCAAGGGCGCACTGATCTGGATGAGCGACCTCACGGCCTGGGCGATGGATGTCGCCCGCCTGCTGCGGCCGGCCGGGCACCTGTTCGTCTATGAGGCGCATCCGATGGTGCCGCTCTGGTCCTGGGACGAGGACCAGCCGCGGATCAGGACGGACCGGAGTTACTTCAGCCGCAGCCATGAGAACGACACCTTCCCCGCGGGCGGCGCGACTGAGTGGCAGCGGACCCTGGGGCAGATCATTACTGCCGTGGTCTCGGCCGGGCTCGAGGTGCTGCACGTTGGCGAGCACGCTGAGCCGTTCTGGCGGCCGGATGGCATCGAGGCGGCGGCGTGGCAGGGACGACTGCCCAATACGTTCACCCTGCTCGCGCGCCGCGCCGGCGACAGCGGCTAGGGTGCCAGCGCGTCCAGGATCTGCCGGGCTCTGGCTACCGCGGCGGCGGGATCAGCATCGGGCGCCCCGACCTGCGGATCCCAGTTCAGGTCGTAGAAGATCTCGGTCACGCCCTGCTCACCCAGCCAGGCCGCGTCCTCGCGGATCTGCTCGAAGCTGCCGGAGAGGAGCAGCCGCTGCCCGTCGCTGCCCGTCGCGGGCGCGCCGGCCCTGACCACGCCCCGGACCACGACGCGCAGCGCCGCCGGGTCGCGTCCGGCGGCCGCGGCCGAGTCCCGCACGATCCCGGCCAGTTCGCTGATCCGCGACAGGTCGGTCCGGCTGGAGGTGACCCAGCCGTCGGCGATCCTGCCGATGCGCTCGAGCGCGGGCCTCGCCATGCCGCCGAGCAGGATCGGCGGCCCGCCCGGCTGGACCGGAACGGGCGCCGTGGTGCCGGCCGGCACCTCATAGAACTCGCCGCTGAACTCGGCGACGCCGCCTGCCCACAGCGTACGGAGCACGCGCACGTACTCGGTGGCCCGCGCGCCGCGCCTGGCCATCTGCGCGCCGGTCAGGGCGAACTCCTCTGGCATCCAGCCGATGCCGAGGCCGAGATCGTGCCTGCCGCCCGAGAGGACGTCGACCGACGCGGCCTGCTTGGCGAGATAAGCGGGCGAGACGAACGGCAGGTTGATGACGGCCACGCCGAGCCTGATCCGCGTGGTCACCGCCGCCGCGTACGCGAGCGCGGCCATGGGGTCGAGCACGCTGTGGTAGACGGGCTCCATGGCCGATCCGACGGGGATCAGCAGCCGCTGGAAAGACCACAGGCTGTGGTAGCCCGCGTCCTCGGCGGCCTGTGCGAACGAAGCGAGATCACCTGGTGTCGCCCATGCCCCCGAGACCGGGGCGCCGAAGCCTATGTCCACGTGCTCACCCTAGAGGTCTCGTTTCCCTGGAGTGCATGGGCCTGGCGGGCGACAGTACGCTGATCACGCCCCCGTTCCCGGAAAATAATCAATGGAGCCTGCTGGTGGAATCCAACCCGCGCGTCTGGATCGAGACCCTGCGCCACTCCCACGACCGGCTGGCCGGGATGGTCACGCCGCTGACGCCCGAACAGCTGCGGGAGCAGTCCTACTGCACCGACTGGTCGCTCGCGCAGGTGCTGTCGCATCTGGGCAGCGGCGCCGAGATCTCGCTGCTTGGCCTGCCGGGCGCGCTCGGCGAGGGAGAGCCGGTGAGTCGCGAGTCGTTCGGGCCGGTGTGGGACCGGTGGAACGCGAAGAACCCGGACGATCAGGCTGCCGATGCGCTGGCGATCGACGAGCAGCAGGTCGAGACGCTGGAGAAGCTGACCGACGAGCAGCTCGCCGGCATGAGGATGGACTTCTTCGGCATGCAGCTCGACGCCGTCGGCATCATCCGGCTGCGGCTCAGCGAGCACGCCCTGCACAGCTGGGATGTGGCGGTGTACAGCGACCCCGGCGCCACGGTGCCGGACGATGCCGCCGGGCTGCTGGTCGATAACGTGCCGACGTTCCTCGCGCCGCGCCTCGGCAAGCCGCTGCCGGAGCCGTTCGCTGTGCGCATCACGACGACCGGCCCCGAGCGCGATTACCTGCTGACCTCGGGTGAGTCGGTGAGCATGACGGACTGGCCGGGCGAGTCCGGCGGCGAGGATGTACCGCACGTCACGATGCCGGCCGAGTCGCTGCTGCGGCTGGCCTACGGGCGCCTCGATCCGGAGCACACGCCCGCCGGGGTGACGGGCGACCAGGACGCGCTGGACAAGCTCCGGCTCATCTTCCCCGGCTTCTGAGCGCCGCCGGTCAGCCGAGCGCGGCGAGGGCGAGCGCGGCCGCGTCCTGCGCGCATCCCCACGAGAGGGTGACGCCGGCGCCGCCGTGCCCGTAGTTGTGGACGACCGTGACGCCGTTCACCGGTTCGGCCTCGAGGCGGACCTGCGGCCGGACCGGCCGGAGCCCGACCCGGTGCTCGATCTCCCTGGCGCCGCGCAGCGCCGGCTCGACGGCGGCGCAGGCCGTCACGATCCGGCGCGCGGTCGCCTCATCCGGGGCGCGGTTCCAGTCGCCCGGCTGCTCGGTGCCCCCGAGGACCACGCGGTCGGCGTGCGGGAAGAAGTACGTGAGGTCGCCCACCCCCTGGCCGGTCCCGACGAAAAACTCCGCGATGCCGGGGTTCGCGACCACCACGACCTGACCGCGTACCGGGACGACGTGCGGGTCGGGGACTAGGTCGTTCGCGCCGCAGCCGGTGCAGTTGACGATGACCGGGCTGCCCGCGGCCGCCGTCGCTGCGCCCAGCGCCGGGTAGGTGACCGCCTCGACCGGCCGTCCGCCCGCGTGCAGGTAGCGCTCCAGCAGGTAGGCCAGGTAGTCCGGCATCGACACCAGCGGCGCGGCGAGGCGCCAGGCCGACTTGTACCCGGCGGGCAGGTGCCCGGCAGCGACCGGCGTCAGGCCCGCGGTGTCCGCGGCGAACTCGGGCGGCTCGGCGTCGGCGTCTCTGGCCGCGGCGGTGCCACTGGCCATGTGCACGCTCGGCTGCGCGCCGCTGAGCTCGCGGAACTGGTCGAGTGTGACCGCCGCCCAGGCCGGCACGCGGGTGTCCGCGCCCACCAGGTGCGGCCCCCACACGGCGCCGGCCGCGACCGAGGTGGTCCTGGCCGGCGGCTCGGCGGCGTGGATGGCCACCGACGCTCCGGCTTCCGCCAGGCAGACCGCGGTCGTGAGGCCGCTGACGCCGGCGCCGATCACAGTGACATCTGATTTGCCAGGGTGCACGGGTCCGACATTAGCGACAGTCGGTCCTGGTTCATCCTCCGGCGTGCGGCGCCGGGCCGGCGCCCGCCGGGCGGCCGGCCGTGACCAGGACGCCCGCCAGCACCGCGGCGCCCGCCAGCACCGCCGCGGCCCAGCCGGCCGCCGCGGCGTAGCCGTGCACGAGAGCCGCCGCCTGCCCGGCCCGCCCGGCCTGGCGGTGCGCCACCAGGTAACCGGCGGTGGCCACGGCCGCGACCGTGTTGAGCGCCGCCGTCCCGAGCGACGCGCCGACCTGCTGGGCGGTACCGGCTACGGCCGACGCGACTCCGGCTTCGCGCTGGCTCACCCCGGCGGTCGCGGTCGAGAACGCCGGCACGAACACCGCGCCCATGCCGATGCCGAGCAGCAGTTCCGCCGGGAGCACATGACCGGCGTACCCGGCGTGGCTGGTGAGCGTGGTCAGCGTCAGCATTCCCACGCTGCCGACCAGCAGGCCGGGCACGAGCAGCAGCCGCGGCGGGACTCTGGTCAGCAGCGCCCTGGAGATCGTGGTCGAGCTGACCAGGATGGCCGCCGACATCGGCAGGAACGCCAGCCCGGCCCGCACGGGGGAGTAGCCGCGCACCACCTGGAGGTCGAAGGTCAGGAGCAGGAACAGCCCGTACATCGCGACTACGGCCAGTCCGATCGCCGCGTCCGACCCGGCCCGGTTGCGGTCGGCCAGGATGCGCAGGGGCAGCAGCGGGCTCGCGGCCCTGGCCTCGATCGCGACGAACGCGCAGAGCAGCACTGCCCCGGCAGCCAGCCCGCCGATCGTTACCGGCGACGACCAGCCGCGGGCCGCCGCCTGCGACAGGCCGTAGACAAGCCCAGCCAGGCCGGCCGACACCGCCACGGCGCCGGCGACGTCCGGCCGGGTGCCGCGCTGCCCGGGGATGGATGGCAGTACCCGCCGGCCGACGACAAGGGCGCCGATCGCGATCGGGACGTTGACCAGCAGGCACCACCGCCACTGCGTGTACTGCGTCAGCACGCCGCCGAGGAGGAGTCCGAGCGCGCCGCCCATGCCCGCGATCGCGCCGAACACGGCGAACGCCTTCGCCCGCTCGCGCGCCTGCGTGAAGGTGACGGCCAGCAGCGACAGCGCCGTCGGCGCGAGCAGGGCGGCGAACGCGCCCTGGGCCGCGCGGGCGGCCAGCAGCGCGCCGAAGTCGGGGGCCGCGCCGCCGGCTGCCGACGCGGCGGCGAAGCCGGTCAGGCCGACGAGGAACGCGCGCTTGCGGCCGATGGTGTCGGCCAGCCGCCCGCCGAGCAGCAGCAGCCCGCCGAAGGCCAGCGTGTAGGCGGTCACGACCCACTGCCGCTCCGGCGCCGAGATATGCAGTGCCCGCTGCGCGGTCGGGAGCGCGATGTTGATCACGGTAGCGTCCAGCGCGACCATCAGCTGCGCCACCGAGATGCACGTCAGGGCGAGCCAGCGTCGCGAGTCGCCCGCCGCGCGCTGGTTGCTGGCTCCGGTCGCGGGCCCGATGTCCGCCGCGGCCATCTGCTTGCCTTCTGGCTCTTGCGTCGTCGTCATGGCTTCAAGCTTAGATCTCAAAGAGTTAGAAGTCAAAGCTTTAGATATCGATCGAAGGTGATAGCCTTCGCGTATGCGCCCGGCACGGATCCCGATCGGACTTCAGCTGGCCCAGGCCGCGCGGCTGGTTGGCCGGGCGTTCGACGACGCGCTCGGCTCGGCGGGCGGGTCGCTGCCGGTCTGGCTGATCCTGCTGAACCTCAAGACCCGCAATCTGGCCAGTCAGCGCGAGCTGGCGGAGGCCGTGGGGATCCGCGAGGCGACGCTGACCCACCACCTGACCGCGATGGAGTCCAGCGGGCTGGTGTCGAGGCGCCGGGACGCGGCCAACCGCCGGATCCAGGTTGTCGAGCTCACCCCGGCCGGGGAAGACATGTTCGCGCGCCTGGGCACGGTGGCGCTGGCCTTCGACCAGCAGCTTCGGCGCGAGGTATCCGAGGCGCAGATCGCCGAGCTCGAGGCTGTGCTGCGCCAGCTCAAGGCGAACGTCGGAGCAGATGACGGCGGCGAGCTGCCGTGGGCCGGCCTGGCCGACTCGGCCCGGTAACCAGGGATGGCGCCCTGCCCGTCGTCGGCCGATCCGGTGCTGGCAGCCTTGTGGGCATGGTGACCCAGTTCAGCCACCGGCACGCCCGCGAGAGACTGCTGGTCGAAGAGCGGC
>DAIOWC010000127.1:15010-17796 GCA_036758685.1 Streptosporangiaceae bacterium
GCGGCGAGGGGGGACTCGTGCAACAACTGACCCGCGCGGACTTCGAGCACCTGCTGGCGTTCCGCACCAGCCTGCGCAAGTTCCAGCGGTGGAGCGAGGACCAGGCGAACGCGGCCGGCCTCACGCACGTCCAGCATCAGCTCCTCGTGGCGATCAAAGGACATCCCGGCGACCAGCCGCCCACCGTCGGCGACCTGTCCGGCTATCTGCTGCAGCGCCACCACAGCACGGTGGAGCTCGTGGACCGGGCGGTCGCGGCCGGCCTGGTACGGCGCGTCGCCGATGCCAGCGACGGCCGCGTCGTCCGGGTCCGGCTCACGCCGCTGGCCGAGCGCAAGCTCGCCGAGCTGACTCCGGCTCATCTGCAGGAACTGCACCGCCTGGCCGAGGTGCTCAATGAGCTGGTCGGGCAGTCCGAGCGCTCGATCTGATCGCCCCACCGGAGTTGCGGTGCGCTGCCCTGGCGGGAGACTGTTGGCGGCATGACCGTCGTCACCGACCTCGAGCTGGCCGAGGTTGACATCACCGGTGCCGAGCTGACCGGGGATACCTATCACCTGCGGCTCGCTCAGCTCGTGTCGCAGGGGGAGCGGAGCTGGCTGGCGCGCTCGCCGCTGGCCTACCTCGTCCTCGACCGCGAGTCAGCCGAGTTCTTCCTGCGCTCCAGGGACACCGCGTTCCCCGGCCGGGAGATCGCGGACCTGTTCGGCGTCAACGCCGGACGGCTCCGCGAGCAGATCGACGCCAACATCCTCAACCAGCAAGGCGAACAGCACCGCAGGCTCCGGGCGCTGGTCGGGCCGGCGTTCACGCCGCGGGCCGCGGAGCGCTGGCGGCCGTTCATGCGCGACTTCCTCGCGCAGCTGTGGGCGGACGTCGCCGATGAGCACGCGTGCGAGTTCGTGACGGCTATCGCGAAGCCCTATCCGTCGCTGACCATCGCGACCGTCCTCGGCGCGCCGCTCGCGGACGCGCCGGCACTGCACGACTGGTCCAGCCTCGTCCAGCGCCAGTTCGACATCCAGGCGCTGGCGACGCAGGTGCCGGAGATGGAGCGCGCGGTCACCGAGGTCTACGCCTACGTCGAGGAGCTGCTGGCGCTGCGGCGAACCGCGCCCGGCGACGACCTGCTGACCGCGCTCCTGAACGCGGAGGAGGCGGGCGACCGGCTGTCCCACGCCGAGTGCGTCAACCTGGTGCTGAACGTCATCGCCGGCGGCATCGACACCACGCAGGCGCAGCTGTCGCACGCGATGCGCCTGCTTGCCGCGAACCCCGCTCAGTGGGAGGCGCTTCGCCACCGCCCCGAGCTGGTCCCGCAGGCGGTCGAGGAGATCCTGCGGGCCGAGCCCATCACGCCGTTCACCGCCAGGATCTGCCTGCGGCCGGTGGAGCACCGCGGCGTGCTGTTCCCGGCAGGCACCATCGTCGCCGTGTGCGCCGAGCGGGCGAACCGTGAAGGGGAGGCGGACGGCGAGGAGTTCGACATCACCGCGGCGCGCGACGACCGGCTGCTGACCTTCGGCGCCGGCCCGCACTTCTGCCTGGGCGCGAATCTGGCCAGGGCCGAGCTGCAGGAGGCGCTGGCCTTCCTCGCGCCGCGGATGCCGGGCCTGGCCGCGGCCGGCCCGGCCGTGCTCGGCGGCGTGGAGGGCATCTACGGCGTCGAGTCGCTGCCAGTGCGCTGGGACTGACGCGCGCCCGGGGTCAGCCGCCGGCTTCCGCCGCGAGGCCGGCGGCCATCTGGCGGACTGACTCGACCGCGCGGGCATGCAGACCGGTGCCGAAGGAGATCCGCGCTACGCCGACCTCCGCGAGCTGGGCCAGGCTCGGTCCGCCCGGCCGGTACATGGCATTGACCGGGCCGCTGATCCGGGCGACCAGGTCGGGCAGGACCTCCGGCGGCGCGAGGATCGGATAGGTGCAGTCGGCCCCGGCGGCCAGGTAGGCCTGCGCCCGGGCGACGCCGGCGTCAGCAGCCGGGCCCTCACCGGCTGGCACCTTCCGGACGAACACGTCGACCCGCGCGTTGATCACAAGCTCGCTCCCGGAGGCCGCGCGAACGGCGGCGAGGAAGTCCGCCTGGCGCGCGGGCTCGATCAGGCTGCGCGTGGCCGGGTCGGAGTCCTCGAGGTTGCAGCCGCAGAGGCCGGCCTCCAGCAGGCGGCCGACCAGTTCCCCGGGCGGCAGCCCGTAGCCGTTCTCGATGTCCGCGGTGACCGGGACATCGACGCTGCGGGCGATCCGTGCCGCCGCGGCGAGCATCTCCCCGGCCGGCGTGTGACCGTCGGTGTAACCGAGCGATACGGCGATGGCCCCGCTGGAGGTGGCCAGCGCCGCGAAGCCTGCATCGGCGTAGGCGCGGGCGCTGGCGGCGTCCCAGACGTTCGGCAGGATGAGCGGCCGCGGGCCGTGGTGCATGGCCCGCAGCCGCCCGGCCGCAGTGTCGGCGCCCGTCATGGCTGGTAAGAACCCGGCTCCCAGGCCCGGGTGCTGACGCCGATGGCGTTCCAGGCGTTGATCGCGACGATGAGGCTGATCAGCGCCCCGAGCTCGGCGTCGCTCCAGGCCCTCGCAGCCGCGGCGAAGTCCTCATCCGGCACGTGAGTCTGCGCCGCGAGCGTGACGGACTCGGTCAGCGCCAGCGCAGCTCGTTCCCTGCCGGTAAAGAACGGCGTCTCGCGCCACGCCGGCAGCGCGTAGAGGCGCTGCTCGCTCTCGCCGGCCGCGCGCGCGTCCTTGGTGTGCATGTCGATGCAGTACGCGCAGCCGTTGAGCTGCGAGGC
>DAIOWC010000128.1:0-17719 GCA_036758685.1 Streptosporangiaceae bacterium
GAGCGGCTTCAGAACAACCTTGGTGGCGGTCGTCACGATCTGACCTCCCCCTCCGGAAAGGGCTAGCTGATTAGAGAGTTCGGACACGTCGGCCTGCCGTCGCGGGTGCCAGACCATCGGTCTCGTTAGCACTCTACCTTAGCGAGTGCCAGCCCGCACTGTAGCCCCCCTACTTGGAGACAGTCAAACCACCGCGCTATCCAGCAGTAATGCAAGTCACAGGGAGCGACGAGTCCGCCGGGAAGTCCAGGACGGACGGGGCGGCACCCCGCGCGACCAGCTCGGCCCCGAGCGCCGCGACCATCGCGCCGTTATCGGTGCACAGCCCGGGCCGCGGCACCCGCAACCGGATCCCGGCCGCGTCGCACCGCTCCTGCGCGAGCGCGCGCAGCCGCGAGTTGGCGGCCACGCCACCGCCGATGACCAGGTGCTCCACGCCCTGCGCCAGGCAGGCGTCCACGGCCTTGCGGGTCAGCACGTCGGCGACGGCCTCCTGGAATGAGGCGGCCACGTCGGCCACCGGCACGGGCTCCCCGGCGCCCTCGCGCGCCTCCACCCACCGCGCCACCGCCGTCTTGAGCCCGGAGAAGGAGAAATCACTGGTGCCGTCGCGATACTTACCGCGAGGGAAGGGAACGAGCGCGGCGTCCCCGGCCGATGCCGCCCGGTCGATGTGCGGTCCTCCGGGGAACGGGAGTCCCAGGACCCTGGCCACCTTGTCGAACGCCTCGCCCGCCGCGTCGTCGATCGTCGCGCCGAGGGGCGTGATCTCGGTCACCAGGTCGGGCACCAGCAGCAGGGAAGAATGCCCGCCCGAGACCAGCAGCGCGATCGCGGGCGCGGGCAGCGGCCCGTGCTCGAGCTGATCGACCGCGACATGGGCGGCCAGGTGGTTCACGCCGTACAGCGGCTTGCCGAGCGCCAGAGCATAGGCCTTGGCCGCGCACACGCCGACCAGAAGCGCCCCGGCTAGCCCCGGGCCGGCGGTCACTGCGATCGCGTCGACGTCACGCAGGTGCACCCCGGCCTTGTCCAGGGCCCGCTGCACGGTCGGGACCATGGCCTCCAGGTGCGCCCGGCTCGCAACCTCGGGCACCACGCCGCCGAACCGTGCGTGCTCCGCCACGCTGGACGCGACCGCGTCCGCGAGCAGCTCGTGGCCGCGGACCAGGCCGATCCCGGTCTCGTCGCAGGACGTCTCGATGCCGAGCACCAGGGGGGCGGTCATAGCGGCTCCGCTGGCAGGCTGGCCAGGTCCCGGCGCATCACGATCGCGTCCGTGCCAGACGGCTGGTAATAGCCGCGGCGGATGCCGATCTCGGCGAAGCCAAACCATTTGTACAGGCGCTGCGCCCGCAGGTTGTCGGCCCTGACCTCGAGGAACATCTCGGTGCAGTCACGCTGGCGAGCCTCGGCGAGCAGCGCGGCCAGCAGCCGCGACCCGATGCCCTGACCCCACTGACTGGTGGCGACAGCGATCGTCAGCACATCCGCTTGCTCTCCGGCCGCGAGCAGCCCGGCGTACCCGACCAGCGCCTCGTCCTCCTCGGCGACCAGGTAGTAACGGGTGGCCGGCTGCTGGCTGAGCTCGCCCGCGAGCATCTCCCGTGACCAGGCCTCCTCGCCGAACAGCGAGACCTCAAGCTCCAGTACACGCGGCAGGTCGCTGGCGGTCATCAGGCGCAGCCCCGGCCTGGTCATGTCGTCTTCCGTACTGCCCGGGGGGACGACCCCCCGGAGCCCCCCGCGGTCGCAGAAGGGCGCGGCTCGGTCACGCGCTTGCGCGGCCCCGGCTCGCGCGCATCGGGCCTGCGCAGGTACAGCGGCTCGGGCGGCGTCGGCGGCTCGCCCGCAGCGAGTCTGGCCGCGGCCAGCTCGGCCAGCGTGACCGCCGACGGGTACTGCGGCTCCGCCGCGCGTTCGGCCAGCTCGGGGTACAGGGTTGCGCCGGCCCCGGCGACCGGCATTCCGGCCGGAAGGTCGGCGGGCTTGCCGACAAACGGTCCGGCGAGGCGCTGCCCGTTCCCGTCATAGCGGGCCCAGTAGACCTCGCGGCGACGCGCATCGGTGGCCACCAGGAACTCCCGGCCCGCGGCGGCCGCCGCGGCGATCACGTCGAGGGTGCAGATGCCGTCGGCCGGGATCGCGAGGGCGCTGGACAGCACCGCGGCCGTGACGAGCCCGGCCCGCAGGCCGGTGTAGGGGCCGGGGCCGGTCCCGACGGCCACCGCGGTGAGGTCGGCCTGGCGGGCGCCGGCGGTCCGCAGCACCCGGTCGATCGCGACGGCCAGGAGCTCGCCGTGCCTGCGCGCGTCAACGGCCGACTCCTCGGCGACCACCTGAGAGCCGTCATGAACGGCAACGGTGACCGCCGGGGTCGCGGTGTCGAAGGCCAGCAGCAGCACGGTTGCCCAGCCTAATGGGGTCGCTGGACCATCCCGGTCAGGCGGTCGGCTGAGTGCGGACCTGGGCCAGCACGCTGCGGGCGGCCGCCTGGCCCGCGGCCTCCAGGGTCGCGTCGGGTACCGGGCCGAACCCGTGCCCGGACTCCTGGCCCTGCATCGTGATCGTGATGACGGCGTTGCGCAGGAGCACCACGACGTGCACGACATCGGTGTGGATGCCAGCGACGTGCTCATGCTGTATCGCCAGGAACGCCTTCTGCCCGAGCCCGCTCAGGGGGGTGATCTGCGCTACGGGCAGGGGCGACTTGGGCGTCGGCGTGGTCAGCACCGCCTGGCTGGCCGCGAAGTTGTCGAGGGCGTTCTGCGACGCGCTGCCGTTACCGGTCGCGGCCGCGAACGGCTGGTAGGCCTGGGCCTCGATTTCGAGCACCAGGAACTGCGGCTTGACGTCCAGGGTGAACGTGCACTCGCTGGTGCCGGACCCGGTGAACTGCTCGGTCTTCGTCCGGCCGGTGGCAGGGAGGTACTGGTCGAGCACGCCCGGGCTGACGGCGGTGCACGCGTTCGGGACCGACTTGAACTCGCCCTTCAGCAGCGTGGTCACGTACGGCAAGGGCTTGGCGGGATGGTGCGTCGCGATCACGAAGACGACCGCCGCGACGACGCACGCGCCGATGGCCATGCCGCACCAGCGCAGGACCCGGCGCCGGGACTTGCGCAGCCGGGCCGCGGCCGCCCGGCCCGGGCGGCGGCGCAGCCGGGGCGCGGGAGCGTGGCCGGCCGGCGGCGTCTCACCGGCCCCGCCATCGGGCTCGGCGTATTCCTCCTCCGCCGGCCGCGGCGGGCGCAGCCGGGTACCGCCCGGCCTGGCGGCGTAAATGGACGGGCCGGCCCATGGCGGGACCTCGGCCTCGGTGTCGGGTGCGAACGGGTCGGCCTGCTGCCAGACCGGCTGGCGTTCCGGCCGCTCGGGGCGCCGGTGCCGATCCGGCCTCGGCCCGGGTTGCTGCCGGCCGGCGTACTCGGAGTCGGGCTCGCGGTTATAGCCGCGACGGCCCAGGTCAGGCTGACGTGCGGGGCGACGGGGCGGGGAGCCCTGCTCAGCCAAGGCGTGGCCTCCGGGGTAAGGCTTTGACGTGGATGACCGGCAGTTTAGTAGCGCGAACCGTGCTGCGGAGGACAATTCGGAACGAGGATGGGCGCCCGTCCGCCTGGTCAGGCGCCCAGGGCCGCGCCGACCGCCGCTCCCGCGTCCTGCCAGCGCTCGCCGAAGCCGCTGACCCGGACGACCCGCGGCTGGTCGTTGGCACCGTAGTCGCCGGCACCGTCAGGGTCGGCCCCATCGGGCCGGTCGGCTTCCAGGCCGATCGCCAGGTAGCTGCCGGCCAGGCCCTCGACCAGGCCCTCGCCCCACTCGACGACGGTCACTGACATGGCCAGGTCGGCGTCCAGGTCCAGGTCGTCCACCTCTGCCCTGCTGCCGAGGCGATAGGCGTCGGCGTGAACCAGGTCCGGGCCGCCGACCAGGCTCGGGTGGACCCTGGCGATGACGAAGGTCGGCGAGGTTACCGGGCCGCGTATCCGCAGGCCCGCGCCGATCCCCTGAACCAGCGTGGTCTTCCCGGCGCCCAGCTGGCCGGACAGTACGACCAGGTCGCCGGCCGCCAGCAGGCCGGCGAGGCGCTCGCCGAGGCTCACCATCTGCGCGGCGGTATCGATCTCCGCCGCCCGGCTGAACGCCGGGGCCTGCCCGGTCACGACCGGCCCCGCCGCGACTTGCTCCGCGCCGCCGACTCATCCAGCGCGACTACGGTCAGGTCGGAGATTTCCTCGGTCACGATGTCCGGCCGCTCCAGGATGATCGCGTGACCGGCACCGGGCACAACCACCAGGCTCGCACCGGGGATGCCGTGCGCCAGGTCCTCGGCCAGCCGCAGCGGGATCAGCCGGTCCTGCCCGCCCGCGATCACGGTCACCGGCACCCGGCCGAGCACCGGCAGGACCGAGCGCTTCTCGTGGTCGCGCAGCGCGAGGAAGAAGTCGGCGATGACATCGATCGGCGTCGCCCGGATGACGCGCTCGAGGAAGTCGACGGCGGTCGGGCTGATATCGGGGTCACCGAAGGCGATAAACCTTGTCGACAGGAACGCCAGGTCGCCCGAGGCCTGCCGGACCCGCTCGATCAGGTTCGCCCGGCGGCCCCTGGCCGAGCCGCGAAGAAGCGGCGGGGCGGCCAGCCGGGCCGCCGGGCGCAGCGGCAGGGGGAGCCAGGCGGTCGGGTCGACATCGCCCGCCGCGGTCGAGATCAGGACCACGCCGGCGACCAGGGTTCCGAACAGCTCGGGCTGCAGGGCGGCCAGCGCCATGATCGTCATTCCGCCCATGGAGTGGCCGACCAGCACCACCGGGCCGGTGCCCGCGGTCGCCTCCAGCACCGCGGCCAGGTCGGCGCCGAGCTGGTCAATGCTGATGTGCTCGGGCACCGAGCGGCCGGACTGGCCGTGGCTGCGCTGATCCCAGAACACCAGCCGGGCATCCTGCGCGAGATCTTGCCGCTGGTAGTGCCAGACATCCTGGCTGAGGGTGTAGCCGTGGCAGAACACGATCGTGACCGGCGCCTCCGCCAGGCCGCTGATCTCGACGTGCAGCGGCACCCCGTCGTCGGCGGTCACGACCACTGGCCGGCTGTGCAGGGTGCCGAACGGCTCGAGCGCGGCGGGGTCGGGCTGGGTTCGCAGGCGGCCGACGGCAACCTTCTCGACGGCGATGACCGCGCCGATCCCGGCCGCGGTAATGCCCGTGGCCAGGCCGGCGACGCTAGTGAGCCGCCGCCACCTGGCCATCAGATCTCCCGTCGACGGCAACCTCAACGTCTCCCCCGGTGCCAGTTACTCCAGAGTAAGTTCTTGGCACCTTACCGGTGAAGCGGGTGACGATTTCATAGGAAAGCGTCCCGAGCCGATCGGCCCATTCCTGCGCCGTCGGCTCGCCGTTGTCCCCCGGCCCGAACAGGATGATCTCATCGCCGGCCTCCGCCGGGTGGTCGCCGAGACCTACGACGACGTGGTTCAGGCAGACGGTGCCCGCGATCGCGACCCGGCGGCCGCGGGTGAACAGCATGTCGGCCATGTTCGTCGCGTGCCGCGGGATGCCCTCGTTGTAGCCGAGGGGCAGGACCCCGAGCGCGGACTCGCCGCTGGTGAAGTGGCGGTGCGCGTACGAGACGGGCGTTCCCGCCGGTACCCGCTTGACCTGGATCAGGCGGGCGCTGACGGTCATGGCCGGGCGCAGCCAGTCCGGGGCCCCGCCGGGCAGCGTTGACAGGCCGACGACTGCGCCGCCCGGCCGGACCAGGTCGAAGTAGCTCTCCGGCAGCGTCAGCGTCGCCGGGGTGTTGGCCAGGTGCCGTACCTCGGGCTGACAGCCCGCGCGCTCGGCCAGCTCGACCGCGGCCCGGAAGGCGGCTAGCTGCTGCTCGATCGAGGGGTGGCCCGGGATGTCCGCGCAGGCGAAGTGCGACCAGATCCCGACGACCCGGACCAGTCCCTCCGCCTCGGCCGCCCTGGCCGCATCGACCAGGGCCGGCCAGTCACGCGCGATCGCGCCGCCCCGGCCCATCCCCGTGTCGGCCTCCAGGTGCAGCCGGGCCGGCCGGCCGGCAACGGTCGCGGCCGCCGCGATCTGCTGGACCAGGGACACCGTCCCGGCCGTCATGTCCACGTCGTGCCCGATGGCCTCGGCGTGGGACGCGTCCGGGCTGCCGTGCAGGCTGAGCACGCGAGCGTCCACGCCCGCCTGCCGCAGTGCGATCGCGTCATCCAGCTGCACGACGCCCAGCCAGGTCGCCCCGCCCGCCAGTGCGGCGCGGGCCGCCGGGACCATGCCATGCCCGTAGGCGTCGGACTTCACGACTGCCATCACCTGAGCGGCGCCGACGTGCCTGCGGAGCGCAGCGGCGTTAGCCGTGATCGCGTCCAGGTCGATGAGTGCTTCTGGCTGGCCGTCCATGATCCCAGTTTGCCAGCCCGGCCCAGCTAGTTCGCCCACCGTCGCCGGCTGCCCGGCCGGAGCCCTCCGGTGGCCCGGGCCCGTTCGCACGTGATAGGCAGGTCGGCATGGCTGAACTCATCCCCCTGCCCGTGCTCTTCGGCAACCCCGAGCGGGTCATGCCGCGCATCTCACCCGACGGCACCCAGCTCGCCTGGATTGCCCCGCATGAGGGCGTGCTCAACGTCTGGCTGGCGCCGGTCAGCCCGGAGACCGGGCTCGACCTGGCGTCGGCGAGGGTCGTGACCAACGACACCGACCGCGGCATCCGCCAGTACGGCTGGGCCTATGACGGCCGGCACCTGCTGTACCTCCAGGACACTGGCGGGGACGAGAACTGGCGGCTGCACGACGTCGACCTGCAGACCATGGAGTACCGCGACCTGACGCCGTTCGACGACGTGCAGGCTCAGCTGATCGCGGCCGAGCGCGAGTTCCCCAGCGAGATCCTCATCGGGCTGAACAAGGACAACCCGCAGCTGCACGACGTCTACCGCGTGGACCTGCGCACCGGCGAGCTCACCAAGGAGCTCACCAACCCGGGCTTCATCGGCTGGCTCGCCGATGCCGGCATGGTCGTGCGGGCGGGCTTCCAGCCCCATCCGGACGGCGGTCTGTCCATCGTGGTCAGGGACGGTGCGGACAAAGACTGGCGCGAGCTGCTCGCCGTTCCCGCCGACGACGCCCTCGGCACGGACGCGGTCGGATTCAGCAAGGACGGCCGCTCGCTGCTCATCTCCACCTCGGTCGGCGCCGAGACGTCCCGCCTGGTCCGGATCGACGTCGCGTCGGGTGCCACCGCGGTGCTCGCCGCGGACCCGGTCGCGGACGTCGGCGGCGTCAAGACCGATCCGGTCACTCGCGAGCCGCAGATCGTCAGCGTCGTGAAGGCCAGGTCGGAATACGTGGTCCTGGACCCCGCCGTCGCGGACGATCTCGCGGCGATCCGCGCTCTGCACCCGGGCGATCCGGTGATACAGAGCACCGACGATGCCGACCGGATCTGGCTCGTGGGGTTCACCAACGACGCCGGGCCGATACCGTACTTCGCCTACGACCGGCAGACCGGGGTGGCCCGGTTCCTGTTCGAGCATCAGCCGGAGCTGACCCGCTACGAGCTGGCGGCCATGGAACCCTTCGAGTACACGTCACGTGATGGCCTCACCATCCACGGGTACCTCACGTTCCCGCCCGGATCTGACCGCAGCCAGCTGCCGACGGTAATCAGGGTGCACGGCGGCCCGTGGGCCCGCGTGGCCTGGGGCTACGAGCC
Organism: Streptosporangiaceae bacterium; assembly: GCA_036758685.1. Classification (GTDB taxonomy): domain Bacteria; phylum Actinomycetota; class Actinomycetes; order Streptosporangiales; family Streptosporangiaceae; genus JAJYUU01. Next base: position 7,726 of record DAIOWC010000128.1, read on the forward strand.
CGAGGCCCAGTGGCTGGCCAACCGCGGATACCTGTGCGTGCAGGTGAACTACCGCGGCTCGACCGGCTACGGCAAGGCGTTCGTCAACGCGGGCGACCGCGAGTGGGGCGCGCGGATGCAGGACGACCTCACCGACGCGGTGAACTACGTCGTGGCGCAGGGCTGGGCCGACCCGGACAGGGTCGCCATCTACGGCGGTTCCTACGGCGGCTACGCGGCGCTGGCGGGCGCCACCTTCACCCCCGACGTGTACCGCTGCGCGGTCGACATCGTCGGGCCGTCAAATCTGATCACGCTGATCGAGACCATCCCGCCGTACTGGGCGCCGATGATCGCTCAGTTCCACCGGCGCGTGGGCGACCCGGAGAAGGACGCCGACTTCCTGTGGTCACGTTCCCCGCTGTCCGCGGTCGACCAGATCAAGATCCCGCTGCTGATCGCGCAGGGTGCCAATGACCCGCGGGTGAAGCAGGCCGAGTCCGAGCAGATCGTCGCGGCACTCGACAAGGCCGGCATCGACCACGACTACATGCTGTTCCCCGACGAGGGGCACGGGTTCGCCAAGCCGGAGAACCGGCTGCGGTTCTACGCCGAAGCCGAGAAGTTCCTCGGCCAGCATCTCGGCGGCCGCGCGGGGTAGGCGCGCTGCCGGTGCCCGCGCCCGCTGCGCTGGTTCGCTGCGTGCCGGTTTCGGTCACGGATTGTGAGCGTGGCGCTGGGTCGCGGGGCTGGCGCCCTGTGGCCATATGGCGCTCAGCACGCGGTCCGGCCAGTTGTCGGGGATGCCGGCGATGGTGAGGTAGCGGCCGTAGAACGAGCCGATGAGCATGCTGGTGAGCGCGTCCAGGTCGGCCGTGTCCGGGAAGCCGCCGGCTGCCAGTGCCTGCCGGAGCAGTGCGCGTCTCGGCTCGACGAGGCGGGTCTTGAAGAGGCCGAGCAGCTCGGGGTGGCGTTCCTCTTCGGCGAGCAGGGAGCCGAGGATGGCCAGCGCGGGAGTTGTCCGCAGGTTGCGGTGGAAGTTTTCCAGGATCGCCACGGCGTGGGCGCGGGGAGTCGGGGCGGCGGCGGGTGGTTCCTCGACCCGGAGCGAGCCGATCACTAAGGCAGTCAGCTCCGCCTTGTTCCGGTACCGGCGCCGGAGGCTGGGCGTGGTCGTGCCCGCGGCGGCCGCCACGGACTCCAGCGACATGCGGGCGTAGCCGAGGTCGCCGAGCTGGCGGGCAGCGGCCGACAGGATCGCCTGGTCCAGGGCCGGGTTCCTCGGCCGTCCGGCCTTCGCGTGCGGAGTGGACATTACATTATGATAGCCTATCGAAATATAATCCAGCGCTGACAGGATCCGCCGTGACCGAGTCGTTGCCCTCGACCGCTGTTCTCCGCGTCTCGCGCGGTAGCTTCGACCCGAGCCTCTTCGCCGAGATCGACGCCCTGACCACGAAGCAAGCGGAGTACCTGATCCCGGCCATCAAGCGGCTGCCCGGGCTCATTCACTGGCACACGGGCGTCTCACCGGAAGGCTCGATGGTGATGGCCAGCGTCTGGGACTCCGACGAGCACGCCGCGCAGATGGACGGGCTGAAGGAGATGGCCGTCGTCGCGCGCGGGGAGATGCAGGCGGCCGGCGTGACGTTCATCCCGATCGTCAACTACCCGATCCGCTGGACCATCTGACCTAAGCCGGCCGGGTAGCAGTCCTGATCGCCCTGGGCAGCGCGCCGATCAGGTCGGCCGCCCCGATCGGGGCTCCGTCGGCTGCGATCCGGCCTGCGAGGCCGTGCAGGTAGGCGCCCGCCGCGGCGGCCTCGGCGGCGCTCGCGCCCTGGGCGAGCAGCGCGCCGATCGTGCCGGACAGAACGTCGCCGGACCCGGCCGTGGCCAGCCAGCTGGTGCCGGTGGCGTTCACGTAGGCCGGGCCGCCGCCCGGCTGGGCGATGACCGTGGTGGAGCCCTTGAGCAGCACGGTCACGCCGAGCTGGGCCGCGGCCGCCGTGGCGTGATGCAGCCGCCTGGCTTCGATGTCGGCCCGGTCCTCGCCGGTCAGCCGCGACAGCTCGCCGGCGTGCGGGGTGACGATCGTCGGCGCGGCCCGTTTCATGAGTTCGGGGTGCGCGGCCAGGATCGTGATCCCGTCCGCGTCCACCAGCACGGGCACGCTGGTCGCGAGCACCGCGGACAGCCGCTGGATGGCCGCGGGGTCCAGGCCCATCCCCGGCCCGGCGACCCAGGCCTGCACCCGGCCGGCGGACTCGACCGGCTGGCCGCCGGCCCGCTCGTTCGCGAGCGTGAGTACCGCCTCCGGCCAGTGCTGCCTGACCGCCTGCAGCGAGGGCTCCGGGGACACCAGCCTGACCATCCCCGCGCCGCCGTGAATAGCGGCGCCGACCGACAGGACGGCGGCTCCCGTGTACTGAGCGCTGCCAGCCAGCACGCCGAGCACCCCGCGCCGGTACTTGTCGGATTCGGCCGACGGCTGCGGCAGCACCGCAGCGACGTCCGCCGCCTGCATCGCGACCACCGCCGGCTCGGCCAGGAACGGGTCGAGCCCGATGTCGATCAGCTGCGTCGGGCCGGCCAGGCTCGCGGCGGGATCGATGAGCAGTCCCGGCTTCCAGGTCCCGAACGTCACGGTCATGTCGGCCTGCACCGCGGCGCCGTGGACTTCGCCGGTGTCGGCGTCGATCCCGCTCGGCAGGTCAACGGACACCACCGTCGCGCCGGTTGACCTGGCCAGCTCGGCGAGCCGGGACAGGCCGGCGGCCGGCTCGCGCAGTCCGCCATGGCCGCCGATGCCGGTCAGTCCGTCCATGATGAGATCGGCGGACCGGATCGCCGCCTCCGGCCCGGCTGCGATCCGGGCCACGGCGTCCGAAACCACGCCCGCACCGGATGCCGCGCCCTCGCCCGGGCTCGCCGGCACGATCCGGCCGCCGGCGGCGAGGAGGGCAGCCGCTCCGGCCTCATGCACCCGCGAGCCGGCCGCGATCGCTGTCACGCTGGCACCGCGGCGCGCGAGCCGCGCTCCCGCGAACAGCGCGTCGCCGCCGTTGTCGCCGCTGCCGGTCAGGATCGCGACCCGCGAGCCGTACACCTGGCCGAGCAGGTCGGCGCAGGCCGCCGCGAGTCCGGCCGCCGCCCGCTGCATCAGCGTGCCCGGCGGCAGCGTTGCCATCAGCGCTTGTTCGGCTTCGCGGATGACCGGGACCGTGTGTGCGTATCTCATTTCTCCGCCACCGCCATGGCCACACACATTCCGCCGTCGTGGCTGATCGACACGTGCCAGGCAGAGATTCCGAGCTTCGCGGCCGCAGCCGCTACCGTGCCCTGCGTCTGCAGGACCGGCCTGCCAGCGGCGTCATGCGTGATCACCGCATCGGTCCACCGCAGCCCGGGCGGTGCGCCCATCGCCTTCGCGACGGCCTCCTTGGCCGCGAAGCAGCCGGCCAGCGAGGACAGCGGCCGGTCGCGTTCGCTCTCAGCGAACAAACGGGCGGCCAGCGACGGGGTCCGCGCGAGGGCCCGCTCGAGCCTGGCGATCTCGGCCACGTCGACGCCGATGCCCACGATCATGCGCACCAGCCTCCCACGGCCGGGCCGACCCGCGGCGCCCACACCGCGGTGCGGCCCAGGCAGCAGCCACCGACGGAAACCCCCGGCCATCTCCGTGGATCGATAGTCGCGAGTGGGCCAATAGCGAGCAAAGAGCGTCCATATTGGCCCACTCGCGACTATCGAATCGAGCGGGCCGCCGGTAACTAGCGGCCGGCGACTGCCGCCGGACCGCGACTAACGGGCGGCAGGTCAGCCGACGTCCTTGACGGTATCCGCGAGCTGACCCGCCAGGCGCTCAGCCTGGCCGGACTCGGCCGCCTCCACCATGACCCGGACGGCGGGCTCGGTGCCGCTCGGCCGGACCAGGACGCGGCCGGCGTCGCCGAGCTCGGCCTCGGCCGCGGCCACGGCGGCGGAGAGCTCGTCGGAGGCGGCAACCCTGGCCTTGTCCACGCCGGGCACGCTGATCAGCACCTGGGGGTACCTCGTCATGACGCTGACCAGGTCGGCCAGCGTCCGGTCCTGCCGGGCGACCTGGGCCAGCAGCTGAAGGCCGGTCAGCATGCCGTCGCCGGTCGTGGCGTGGTCGAGCATGATGATGTGCCCGGACTGCTCGCCGCCGAGGACGAAGTCGCCGTCGAGCATGGCCGCGATGAGGTACCGGTCACCGACCGGCGTCTGCACGACCTTGATGCCGGCGTCGCGCATGGCGTCGCGGAAGCCCAGGTTGCACATGACGGTCGCGACGACGGTACCGCCCGCCAGCCGCCCGGCGTCCTTGAGCGCCAGGGCGAGCACGGCCAGGATCTGGTCCCCGTCGATGACGTTGCCCGCCGCGTCGACCGCGAGGCACCGGTCGGCGTCGCCGTCGTGGGCGATGCCTGCGTCGGCGCCGTGCCTGACTACCTCGGCGCACAGCGCCTCAAGGTGAGTCGAGCCGCAGCCCTCGTTGATGTTCAGGCCGTCGGGCTCGACGCCCACGGTGATGACGACGTCGGCGCCGGCGCGGCTCAGCAGTTCGGGGGCGTAGGCGGCGGCGGCCCCGTGGGCGCAGTCGACGACCACGCGCAGCCCGGCCAGCGGCTTAGCCGACGAGCCGGGGACGGTCGCCAGCAGATGGCTCAGGTAGCGCTCGCCGTGCTGGGACGCTTCCGTGACCCGCCCGAAGCCGGCATCCGGCACTCCGGCCGGACCGGGCCGCGAAGCTTCCGTTCCGTTCGAAAGCTCGCGATCGGTCGTGGCGGGACGGCGCGAAAGCCGCGCCTCGATCGCGTTCTCGACCTGGTCCGGCAGCTTGACGCCACCGCGGGCGAAGAACTTGATGCCGTTGTCGGGCGCCGGGTTATGGCTCGCGGACAGGACCACGCCGAGGTCGGCGTCGAGGGCCGAGGTCAGGTACGCGACGCCGGGTGTCGGGATGACGCCGAGCCTGACCGCGTCGACCCCGCTGGCGGCCAGCCCGGCGACGACGGCGGCCTCGAGGAACTCGCCCGAGGCCCGCGGGTCGCGGCCGACGACCGCGACGGGCCTGCGGTGGGCCTCGCGCGCGCTGGCGAACTCGCCGGTCCCGGCCAGCACGCTGGCTGCCGCCGACGCGAGATCCATGGCCAGACCCGCAGTGAGGTCCCGGCCGGCGACGCCTCTGACGCCGTCAGTGCCAAAAAGCTGGCCCATTGCCCCGAGGTCCTCGGTGCCGTCCTGGCCGGCCGCGACTAGCGCTTGGAGTACTGCGGAGCCTTGCGGGCCTTCTTCAGGCCGGCCTTCTTACGCTCGATGACCCTGGCGTCCCTCGTGAGGAACCCGGCTCGCTTGAGTGCGGGGCGGCTCTCCGGGTCGACCAGCGTCAGCGCCCTGGCGATGCCGAGACGCAGCGCGCCCGCCTGGCCGCTCACGCCGCCGCCGTCGATCCTGACGAAGACGTCGAACTGCTCCTCGGCGCCCAGCGTGACGAACGGCTCGTTGACCAGCTGCTGGTGGACCTTGTTCGGGAAGTAGTCGTTGAGCGTGCGCTCGTTGATCTTCCACTGCCCGGTGCCCGGCTGGATGCGGACCCTGGCGATGGCCTCCTTGCGGCGGCCCGTCGCGATCGCCTTGCCGGTCACCACCGGCTTGCGGGCGGCCGGCTTCGGGGCGTCGCTGGTCTGCGTCGTGTACTCAGACACATGCTCCTGCTCGCCGCCGTCGGTGCCGGCTTGCGCTCCTGCGTCCAGGGTCTCGGTGGACTCAGCCACGTTGTCTTCCTCGTGCTTCCCGGTTGACTATTGCTTGGGCTTGGTTGGGCGGGGCGGCTACTTGCCGCGGCCGGCCTGCTCGACCTGAGTGATCTCGAACGGCACTGGCTGCTGCGCCTTGTGCGGGTGCTCGGGGCCTGCGTACACCTTGAGCTTGCGCAGCATCTGGCGGCCCAGGGCGTTCTTCGGCAGCATGCCCTTGATTGCCTTCTCGACGACGCGCTCGGGGCTCCTGGCCATGAGCTCGGCGTACGACATCGAGTGCAGGCCGCCCGGGTAGCCCGAGTGCCGGTAGGCCATCTTGTCGTGCAGCTTGTTGCCGGTCAGCGCCACATTGGCCGCGTTGACGACGATGACGAAGTCGCCGGTGTCCAGGTGCGGGGCGAAGATCGGCTTGTGCTTGCCGCGCAGCAGCGTCGCCGCCTGGGTGGCCAGCCGGCCAAGAACGACGTCCGACGCGTCGATGACATGCCATTGGCGCTGGATGTCAGCAGCCTTAGGGCTGAATGTGCGCACAGTCATAAGCCTTCGCGTGTGAGTCCTGATACCTGCCCGCGCCGCAGGAGTCGCGTTTGTACCGTCAGCGCAGGGATCCGCATGCACCGGCCGCAGCTCACGCGCCATCGAGGCACGCGGGCATGCCAGTACGCATGGACGCACCAAGCAGGATACCGGCCACGGCCAGCAGTGGTCAAAGCGAGCCGCCGAGTCCGCCAGATACCTGCTACCAAGGCTAGCGAGCTGGCTCAGGGCGATACGCTCGCGGAATGCGCTACCCGCCCGAAGACCCTGCCGACCAGAGCAGCCGGCGGCGGCGCGGCCAGCATTCCGCCCCCGAAGCGGCCAGCCGGCAGCCGGGCGAGGATTCATCCGTCTTCGTGCCCGGATATGACAGCCGCCGGGATAGCGGGCCGCAGCGGCGCACCGCCGAGCGGGGTGACCAGCCGCCGCCGCCCTGGTACGGCTCAGCCGCCGGCGGCGCGGCGGGCAAGGGCCCGGTCCGCGGCTACCCGCCGTCGCCGGGCCAGCCGCCGCCGATGTATCCGCCCGGCCAGTTCGCGGCCTGGAACCGGCGATCCGGCGGGCGGCACGGGTCCGGCGGCGCCGGCCACCCGGAACCCGCCGAGAGCAGCTGGCCTGCGGTCCCCCCGAAGGCAGACGGCCCGTCCGGCTACTACGGCGCCTCCGGCGGACCCGACGCCGAGCCGGGCTACTCGATGCTGGCCGTCAGCGACCCGGCCGCCGACGTGACCTCCACCCAGACGTGGCAGGCAGTCGGCGAGGGACACGCGACCGGCAACTGGACTGTGCCCTCCAGAGGCAGCGCTGGGCCGCCGGGCGGCGGTCGAGGGTCCCGGCCAGGAGTCGGGGCGGGAACGGGCCCTGGCGGGGCGTCAGCCGCGCCGGGAGCCCCTGATGGCACCGGGGCGGATGGGAGTGCCTCCCTGCCGGGCCGTCGGCTCGCACCGTGGAGCCCGCAGGCCGCTGCGCTCCGGGCGGCCGGTCAGGACCAGCTGGCGCGCGGTGCCGGGAGCGTGGACGACCTGGCGCCCGGCACCAGGAGGCGGGACCCGCTTGGGGGCGGCCCGGGCGAGATGCCGGAGCGCAGCGGGCCGCACCCGCAGCCCGGCGCACCCGGCCGGCCATCCAGCGGGCCGCACCCTCAGCCTGGCGCCCCCGGCGGGCCATCCAGCGGGCCGCACCCGCAGCCCGGCGGGCCAGCCAGCGGGCCAAACCTTCAGCCCGGCGCGGCGGGTCGGCGCGCCAGCGGGCCGACTACCCGGCCTGGCGTCGCCGAGCGGCCGCCGGGTGGCGCCGACGCGGCTACGCGCGGCCGGGGCCGACGAGCGGCAGCCTCGGCCCCTGCGGGACGGGGACGGCCGGGCCACCGTGGCGCGCCCCTGGATCAGGCCGCTCCGGCCGCAGCCGGGGTGGCGGACGCCAGCACCGTTCAGGCGGGCGGCAAGCGGAGGACGGCGCGGCCGGCCGGCCGGCGCAGGTCGCCCGTGAGCGTCAAGCTGGCGATCGCGTCCTCGCTGCTCCTGGTCCTCGTCGCCGGCACGGTGATTTACTACGCCGCTCGCAGGACCTCGCCGCCCCCTCCGCCTGCGGCCAAGCCCCAGGTGACCCCGTCGGTGACCGCCATCCCGACGCCGACGCTCGGCCCGTACGGCCATATCGCCTCCCGCCAGTCCGATCCGAAGCCGCTGACGGTCGCGGAGCTGTTCCCGGCGAGCTTCATAAGCGGCGGCGTGTCCTACGCTCGGACGGCCGGGCACCTGTCGGGCGACTGCCTCGACGCGGTGACGGGCGCGAACATCCAGGCGGCGATCAGCTCAGGCAGCTGCACCCAGGCGGCGCGCGCCACCTACATGACGGCCAAGAAGGGCATGATGGGCACGATCGGGGTGTTCAACATGCGAACGGTCGCCCAGGCGTCCGCGTCCGTGCGCGCCGCCGATGCGAGCGACTTCGTCACCCAGCTGCCCGGCGCGAAGGGTCCGACCAGCAAGATCACCCAGGGCCCGGGAGTCGAGGAAGCGCTGGCCAAGGGCCACTACCTGATCCTGATCTGGGCTGGCTTCACCAGCCGGCGCACCCCGCACACCACGGCGCAGAAGCAGGAGCTGGCCACGTTCATGAAGACGCTCCTGCAGGGCACCGCGAACGTCAGCCTGACGGACCGGATGGTGAACGGGAAGCCGTCCTAGCAGGCGTCGTCCGGCTCGATGGCGGCGGCACCCGGTGGGCGCACACGCCTCGTCAGCCTCGCGCGGGCCGCGAGCTCGCCCGCCGCCGGGTAGCGAACCTCCTCGAGGCACAGCGGGTGCGGCGGGGCCACGTTGACCGCCGGGTCGCGGCGGCGGGCCGCCAGGACCTCGGCCAGCCACGCCTCCGGCTTGCGCCCATCACCGACAGCCAGGAGAGCGCCGGCCAGCGCCCGGACCATGTTGTGGCAGAAGGCGTCCGCGACCACCGTGGCCACGGCGACGCCGGGTGACAGGCGTTCCCAGTCCAGGCGCAGGAGCTCCCTGATCGTGGTCGCGCCGTCCCGGCTCCGGCAGAACGAGGCGAAGTCGTGCTCGCCAAGGCAGGCTGCCGCGGCGGCGTTCATCCGCCCCAGGTCGAGCGGATGCCGGTGCCACAGCGTGTCGTGCCGCCGCAGCGGGTCAGCATGCGCCGGGTCATCACAGACCCGGTAGGAGTAGCGGCGCGACAGCGCGGAGAACCGGGCGTCAAAGCCGTCGGGGGCGGGCTCGACGGACCAGACCCGGACGTCGCCTGGCAGCACCCGGCCGAGCCGCCTGGCGGCAGCCTCCGCCGCTGCTGACCAGGCGTCCGCGGGCACGTCGACGTGCGCGACCTGGCCGCGCGCGTGCACTCCGGCGTCGGTTCGCCCAGCCACCGTCAGCGGTGGCGGCTGCGGCAGCGCCAGAACTAGCGCCAGGGCCTCCTCGACCACCTGCTGGACACTGCGCAGTCCCGGCTGCCTGGCCCAGCCGTGAAACGCCGTGCCGTCATAGGCGAGCGCGAGCCGAAGCCGGACGAGCCCGGCCAGCTCGCGCTGACCGGGCTCGTCCATGACTAGTTCGCTATTCGTCGGCCTGCTCGTCGCCGGCCGCCTCGTCGGACTCATCCGAGTCGTCGTCCTCGGCCGCGTCGGTCTCGTCCGTGACGTCCTCAGCCTCGTCAGTCGAGGTCTCGTCGGTCGCAGTCTCGTCCGTGACCGCGTCCTCGGGCGTCACGGCCTCGTCGGCGGCCACGTCCGTCTCCTCGGCAGCGGCCGCGGCGGCCTTGCCACGAGCCGGGCGGGCAGTGGCGGCGGCCGGGGCACGGCGCGCGCGCCGCCGGCGGGGCTTGGCGTCGGGCTCCTCGCGGACGAGCTCGATCACCGCGAGGGCGGCGTTGTCACCCTTGCGCGGGCCGACCTTGGTGATCCGGGTGTAGCCGCCGTCGCGGTTCGCGAAGCTCGGACCGATGTCCGCGAACAGCGTGTGCACGACGTTCTTGTCGGTCACGACGGTCAGCACCTGACGCCGGGCGTGCAGATCACCGCGCTTGGCGAAGGTGATGAGGCGCTCGGCGTACGGACGCAGCCTGCGGGCCCTTGCCTCAGTCGTGGTGATCTTCCCGTGCTCGAACAGCGCGGTAGCCAGGTTCGCCAGCATGTGCCGCTGATGGGCCGAGCTGCCGCCGAGTCGGGCACCCTTGGT
>DAIOWC010000129.1:0-4251 GCA_036758685.1 Streptosporangiaceae bacterium
TCGGCGAGGACGGCACCGCCGAGCTGACCGCGCATACGTTCTGGGAGTCTCCCGAGGTGATCCGAGCGTTCACCGGCGACGACATCACGGTGTCCGTCGTCGAGCCGGAAGCGCTGCAGCGTGGTCGTCGATGCGCGCGACTGACCCCCGAGTCACAGGCTCCAGAGGGACGCGGTTGGCGACAGGCGGGCGGCGCGGATGGCGGGCAGCAGCCCGGCGAGGGCGCCGATGAGCAGCGCGGCGGTCATGCCGCCGGCCCAGGCGTCGGTGGGGATGACCGTGGCCCAGCCCTTGCCGTGCGCGTAGATCGACGTGGCCGCGGCGCCGGTCACGACCCCGGCGACGCCACCGACCAGGGACAGCACGATCGCCTCGGCCAGGAACTGGATCCGGATGTGCCCGCGGGTCGCGCCCAGGGCACGGCGCAGCCCGATTTCTGACCGCCGTTCGAGGACCGCGATGACCATGATGTTGGCCACGCCGATGGCGCCGACCAGCAGGGCCACGGCGCCCAGGCCAAGGAACAGGGTGTTAAACGCGGCTTTAGCGTCGGCCTGGGCAACCAGGGCGTCGGACGGCTGAGACACAGCGACCCCGCTGGGGTTTTCCGGGTCGGCCTGGTCGCCGAGCTGGTTGTGCACCGCGTTGATCTGGCCGTAGGTCGCCTTCAGGTAGATCGTGGCGGGGTGGCCGTCGAAGCTCAGGTAGTGCTGCGCGAATGGGAACCCGTCGCGCCGGTGGACTGCACCTGATAGACACCGGGTAGCCGGGAGATCATCGCGGGCGCGGCGATCGGCAGCTCGGCGGTGCCGCCCGCGAAGCTCTGCCCGGGCTGCACCGTGAGCAGGTTGGTGCCGAGCGCGGCGATCTCTGTGCTGAGCGCCGCGGCTGAGGACGACGACAGGCCGAGGACCGCCACGATCGCGGCGACCCCGATCGCAATGCCGACCGCCGACAGGCCGGCCCTCAGCTTCCGGGTGCTTAGGCCCACGACGGCCAGCCGGCGCCAGCTGAGCGGCGTCACCGAACGCGAGCGCGAAGTGCTGACCCTGGTGGGACGGGGCATGTCCAACAAGGAGATCGCCGGGTCCCTGTCGATCAGCGCTGCCACCGCCAAGGCCCACGTGGCCCGCCTGCTCGCCAAGCTCGGCGCCCGCGACCGAGTCCAGCTCGTCATCGTCGCCTACGGAGCCGGCCTGGTCCCGCAGTCCATTCCGGACTCGGGTACCAGCCCAGACAGTGGGACGTGAACGCCCGCTAGCTGCCTCCGGAGGCGATTGCGGGCCAGGCCCACTCGATGGGAAGTCCTCCCCATATGGGAAGTCCTACCCATGACAATCTGGCTGCGCCTGCCGAATATTGCGAGCATGCGCTCTATTCATTTCGCCGCGGTCGCCGCGGCAGCCACCATTGGCACCCTGCTGGTCGCTGGTTGCGGCCCCGCTATGCGGCAGGCATCACTGCCTGCAGCCACCACATCGGTTCCGACTACCGCCAGGACCGGCCAGGCAACAGGAACGGTCGGGGCTGTTGCCGCCGCGGCGGCTCGGCAAATCCCGATTTCCGTTGAATCCGACAGCCAGATGAAGTCCGCGGGCAATGACGGCCCGTCCTCTTCAATACTCCTTCCGACTTTGTGCGAGGTGAAGGGAACGACCATAACGGCCGAGGGCACATTCACCAATGACGGATTCGTTCCCAACGTGTACAACCGCTATGGCGACATCATCGTGCTGTACGTGCGTTCCGCCCCTTCTGCTGGATATCCGGAGGGGATGCAGCTTGCGGCGTCAGATGTCAGCCAGTCCCCGGTGGTGGGGAGCGGTAACCCCTGGCACGTGCGCCTGTCCATCTCCTCGCCGGCGGCAGCACCCGCGCGGTGCGTCGTAGCAGCCCAGCCAACTCACGCTGGTCAGTTCGCTCCGGCACCGACGTCGTCGGCCGCGGCCCCGACCAGCACCGCTTCACCCGGCGGGCAGCTCCCGATTTCGGTTGAGTCGGACAGTCAGATGAAAGCCGCGGGCAATGACGGCCCGTCCTCTTCGATACTTATCCCGGCCTCGTGCCAGCTGACGGGCACGACCGTGGCCGCTGAGGGTACCTACTCAGACGGCGGGTTTGTCCCCAACGTGTACGACCGTTACGGCGACATCATCGTCCTGTACGTTCGCGCTGCTCCTTCTCCTGGCTATCCGCAAGGGGCGCAGCTCGGGGTCTCTGATGTCAGCGAGTCCCCGGTGGTGGGAAGCGGAGCCCCCTGGCACGTGAGCCTGTCGTTCTCCCCGGCCGCGGGCGTACCCGCCCGGTGCGTCGTAGCGGCCCAGCCAACTCACGACGGTCAGTTCGCGCCCTAGTCACTCGAGAGTGGCCGGCGGGGGCGGCTCAGGATGCGGGCTGGAAGCTGGTCACCAGCCGCTGCCAGATGCTCGCGTACTCCGCCGGCCACTTGCTCGCGGGACCGTAGAACTCAATGGCGTAGCTGAGCTGGCCGGGCTGGACGATGAAGCCCCGGTCGATGACCCGGATGCGGGTGCTCTGGTAGAGGTTGGTGAACTGCCAGTCAGCGGCGTTGTAGCCGCGGTAGCTCACCCGGCGAATCGAGATCTGCCGGTAGGTGGAATCGGCTGCAGCCTTCACGGCTGCCTGCCGCTGCCAGTCGGCCAGGGCATCGGCCTGCGGGTGCGCTGTCCACGCGACCACCAGGGCAAACCCGCCGGGCTTCCCGGTGAACCGAACCTCGCCCGGCGTCGTCGAGGCGAGGGCCCAGCCAGGTGGCAGGCCGATAGCAAACCCACTGGGATCGTGGTAGGTCTGCCAGCCGGCGGCCGACACCGGCCGCACTGCCGCCGAGTGCCGTTTGTCGGCCGCAGTCTTGCCAGGTGCGGGGCGGGGCTGGGCGAGCGTGAGGAACGCCACCACAGCCGCCGCAACGGCCGCGGCCGCGGCCGCGGCGATCAACCAGCGCCCGCCGCGCCGGCGGCCCCGGGCTACGCCGGCCGGGCCGGACGGCTCCATCGGTCGCGGCAGTGGCAATGGCCTGGTGCCGGCGCGCTCCGGGCGAACACCACCGGATACGTCGGGCGCAGGGCCGCCTGCCGCCCCTCCGGCGCTGCGGTGGGGTGCTCCGGCCGCGACGGTTGCCTGGTGCCGGCCGAAGCCGGCTGCGCGCTGGAACGCCGCGGTGAAGTCGCCGCAACTGCCATAGCGATCGCCGGGTGACTTGGCCAGCGCCCGGCCGAGGACCGCATCGAGCTCCGCGGGGAGCCCCTGTCGCCGGGCTGACAGGCGCGGCGGAGCCTTGGACATGTGCGCGGTGAGGACGGCCATGACGTTGTCGAAGGGGAACGGAGTCTCCCCGGTGAGCATCTCGACGGCGGCGCACGCCAGCGCGTACTGGTCCGCCCGGCCGTCGACGGGTCGTCCGCCGATCTGCTCGGGCGCGGCATAGTCGGCCGTTCCCAGAAATCTCCCGGTGCCAGTCAGCGAGGCCGCCCCCCAGGTGGCCTTCGTCAGCCCGAAGTCCGCCAGGTAGACGTGATCAGGCCGGCCTTTGCGGACGTCCATGAGCATGTTCCCTGGCTTGACGTCCCGGTGCACCAGCCCGGCGGCGTGCGCGGCGTCGAGTGCCGACGCTACCGATACCAGGATCGCGGACGCCCGGTCAACGCTCAGCGGACCCTCGCGAGCCAGCAGCGACCGGACGTCTCCGTCGGCGACGTACCGCATGGCGATAAACAGCACGCCGGCCGCTTCGCCGGCCTCGAATACCGGGATGATATGCGGGTCGTCCACAGCCGCGGCGGCCTTCGACTCGCGGACGAATCGCTCCCGGAACTCCGGATCCGAGGCGACGGATGGCGCCATGATCTTCAGTGCCACGGGCCGGCCGAGCTGATCGTCACGCGCCCTGAACACCACGGCCATGCCCCCGTGGCCGATCTGCTCCTCCAGGACGTACTTGCCGATCCGGCGGCCAGGGCCGAGGCGACTCTCATCCCAGGGCAGGTCGCTGGCCATTCCACCTCCGGCTATGCCGCCGCCGTGTCCAAACCACGTCATTGTCGCGCATCAAGCGACCAGACCGGCACATGACGAGCTTTCACGGCGGCGGGTCATCTGCCGGCGGTCGCTGCCTACCTTCCCCGGCACACGGTGCTGCTCACCGGGGACGCCGCGGCCACCCGCTTGCCGGCCGATCCGGGCCTGCCAGCCGAGCCGCCGGGTTAGGGGTTAGGTGCGTGCGATCCGCGC
>DAIOWC010000129.1:4351-17522 GCA_036758685.1 Streptosporangiaceae bacterium
GCCGGTCCTCCAGTTCCGCAAGGTCGATGCGGCCATCGCCGGCAGCAATCCGCAGCCGTTCGGCGACGGCCTCCCGGTCTGCATCGGCCGCCCGGGCCGCGTCCGCGGGAATCAGGGGCGCAGATGCGCGCTCCATTTCGGTCACGGCATGACTATCCCTGCAGGAACGACGTACTCGCAAGTTGGCGGTCTTACCTTGCGCTGGGCCGCCTCAGCCTGCGGTTAGGCTGCCGAGCGTGAAGCTTGCCTACGACGATGCCGGCCACGGCGACTGCGTCGTCCTGATCCACGGCCACCCGTTCGACCGCACGCTGTGGGAGCCGCAAGCCGCCGCGCTGCGCGGCGACTTCCGCGTCGTGGTACCGGATCTTCGAGGCTTCGGCCAGAGTCCGGTCACTCCGGGCCTGGTGACGATGCGCGAACTCGCCGCCGACATCGAGGAACTCCTCGGCGTCCTCGGCGTCGGACGCGCGGCGGCCGTCGGCCTGAGCATGGGCGGCCTGGTGACGATGGAGCTGGCCGCCGCGCAGCCAGAGCGCTACTGGGCGATCGGCCTGGTCGCCACGACCATGGAGCCGCCGGCACCGCCCGAGCGCACGTCCCGGCGCGAGCGCGCCGACGCCGTGGAGCGAGACGGGATGCAGGTCCTCGTCGATTACATGCAGACCGGCGTGTACGGCCCGCACTGCCCGGCGTCCGTGCGCGAGCGCGTTGACGCGATGATGTCCGCGGCCCTGCCCGCCGGAGCGGCGGCCGCCCTGCGCGGGCGCGCTGAGCGTCCGGACTACCGCCCGCTGCTCGCGAAGCTGGATATCCCCGCGCTGGTCTGCGCTGGCTCGGCGGATCCGTGGTCAAATCAGGCGGTCACCGCTGAGATCGTCGCGAACCTCAAGCGCCCCGAGCTGCTCGTGATCGACAGCGTCGGGCACCTGCCCAACCTGGAGGCCGCGGACGAGTTCAACGACACCCTCGGCGCGTTCCTCCAGGCGCACGCGCCCGGCCCGGCCTGACCGCCAGATCAGTTGGACTCGGCCCGGCGGTTGCCCACCAGCACGATCCACACCGGCCCGGCGGCAAACCGGAACGGCTTCCCTTCGTAGGTGAAGGCGGTGCCGCCGTCCGGTTGCGGCCTCGACCACCGCACTCGGTAGGATCGCCCGTTCCGCAGCACCAGCGCCCAGCCGTGACCGGTGGTTTCCGCGTACGGCGGCCGCAGGCCCCTCTCCCGGAACGGCGAGGTGCGGACGACGGTGTGCTGGATGACGACGGTGGCCGCGGACAGCTGAGGGCCCTCGGTGCTGCCCGCCCTGGAACCGTCCATCCAGACGAGCCAGCGATGCCGATGCGCCGACCAGGTGAACCGGTACGAGGCGGCCGGATAGGACGCCGACACTGACCGGGTGATGCGGCCGCCTGCAGGCGCCGGCCCGAACCGGAAGCCGATGCAGCGCGCCCGGCTCTCGTGTCCCTTGGCCTCGCGCAGCAGCACTCGCGTCCTCGCGTAGAGGTTGTAGGGCGCGATGCGACTGTCGTTGCGGTAATAGCCGCCCACCGCGCCTGCGTACAGGTTGACGATCCGGGCGTGCTCTACGACCGGGAGCAGGCGAGCCTGGGCGCCGGAGAAGGCCAGGGCTGGCCGGCCGAACTGCCGGAGCAGCTCCAGGTCGTCCTGGCGGGCGCTGCGGACGGGGCCGATGATGCGCGGGATATGCGAGGAGAAGACGACGAGGAACCGCGTCAGGCCGCCCTCCACCGGCAGCACGTAGACGATGTCGGCCATGGTCAGCCCGGTCTGCGGCCGCGCATAGACGATGTTGTCGATCTTCACGGCCAGCACCGGGCCCGCTGATTTGATCGGCTCGCCGGTAAATGGCGACAGCCGGCCGACGACGCATGGCTTCGGTTTCGGCTTTGGCTTCGGTCGCGGCGGCGGCGGCGCCGGGGCGGCAACCTTGTGAGCCAGCGGCCTGACCGGGGTGCTGCTGCTGAAGACCAGGGTCAGGCACGCGGCCAGGGCAGCCGCCACAACGGCCGCGGCTGCGGCCAGGACGCTCTTCCTTCGAACCCACCTCATGCTGCACCTGCCTCGCCCGGCTAGCTACCAGGAATCAGCGGCGGTATGCGCCGCGGCCCGGCGGCCGAACGGCCGCCTGACCGGAGCACCTTGACTCACGAGCGAAAATCGTATGTCGCCAGGCGGGCACACCACGCGTGTTTACTACAGCGGCCCGAACCCGGGCTCACGCGACGATAAAGGATGGGCATGCGAGATCCGGAGTCGTTCGACGACTTCTATGCGGGAAGCGTCGGACGGGTGATCAGCCAGCTGTACGCGATGACCGGCGACCGCGCCGAAGCCGAGGACGTCGTCCAGGAGGCCTTTACCAGGGCCTGGCAGCGATGGGACAAGATCTCCGGCTACGCCGACCCCGAGGGTTGGGTGCGGACCGTGGCCTGGCGGATCAGCGTGAGCGCCTGGCGGAAAGCCACGAACCGCCTGGCCGCGCACCGCCGGGACAGCCATCCGGCCCCGGTGCCCGGTATCGGCCCGGATTACGTCGCCATGATCAGCGCGCTGCGCGGGATCAGTGCCGACCAGCGGCGCGCCGTCGTTCTCCACCACCTCGTCGGCATGTCCGTGCAGGAGATAGCGCGGGAGACCGGCGCCAGCCCGGCCGCGGTCAAGGCGCGCTTGGTCCGCGGCCGGCAGGCGCTCGCGGCCGAGCTTCAGGAGGAGGCGACGTTCGGTGTCTGATTACATCTCGGCAACCCTGCAGGAAGGGTCGGAGGCGGTCGCGCTGGCCGCTCGGCCGTCAGGACCGGAGGCGATCCGGGCCCGCGGCGACCGGCGCCGGCGGCGCAACCAGGCCGGACTGGTCCTCGCGACGGTGGCAGTCGTCGCCGCCGGTGCCGGCGCGCACCCGCTGGCCCGCGATCTCGGCACCGCGCCGGCGGCCCCGGCCCCTGCAGCACGGGCCGTGCCAAACGTGACCGGCATGACCCTCCGGGAAGCCGAGCAGGTTATCGGGCAGAGCGGCCTGCAGGTAGGCCACGTGAGCCGGCGGCGGACGCCTGTGCCGGCCGGCCTCGTCGTCAGCACCTCGCCGGGCCACGGCAGCGCTGAGCCCAGGGGCACGAGGGTCAGCATGGTGGTCTCGACGGGAAGCGGCCGGGTCGTGATCCCGAACGTGACCGGAATGGCGGCAAGCCAGGCGGAGGCCATTCTTCAGCAGCTGGGCCTGACGGTCGAGGTTCAGGCGGTCGCCTCGGGTACCGCCCCGTCCGGCACCGTCATCAGGGAGCAGCCGGCGGCCGGCTCGCTGGCGCCGGCGGGCGCAGTGGTCGTGATCGGCGTCGCGCCGCCACCGGCCGGCTCCTAGCCGGCCGGCCCGGCCCGCAGGCCGGCCAGGTGGATGGCGAGGAAGCGCTGCCAGGCCTCGGCGGAGACCGGACCGGACGCCTGGACCAGTCCGCGCATCGCGGAGACCAGGGCCAGAACATCGGCGGTGGTGATGTCAGAGCTCACCGTCCCGGCCGCGACGGCCCGGCCGGTGAGCTCGGTGATCGCCGCGACAATCCGGAGCGTCAGGGACTCGTCGGGCTCACGCTCGAGCAGCAGGTCAGCGTAGCGGGCGTGGTCAGCGAACGACTGGCCGAAGGCGCGCAGCAGCTCTTCCAGGCCGTGGCCGTCGGTGCGGGCCAGCGCGTGGTCCGCGGCGCGGATGAGCTCGTCCATCACCAGCCGCAGCAGCTCATCGATGAGGCCGTCCTTGCTGGCGAACCGGCGGTAGACGGTACCGACGCCGACCCCGGCCCTGGCGGCGATCTCCTCTATGTGCGCGTCGGCGCCGCTCTCGCCAAATACCTCACGGGCGGCGTCGAGTACGCGCTCGTAGTTCCGGACGGCATCGCGCCGCAGGGGCGCAGCCGGGCTCGCGGTCCTGTCACTCACCCTCGTCACCCAGGACGGTGCCGCCGGCGACGACGGCCATCTCGGCGTGGTCAATCTCGCCGGCGGTCTGACGCTGCTGACGCCGGGCCGACGGCATCAGCAGGCCGGCGAACGCCGCCAGCACGAGACCGCAGGTCATCACCCCGAATCCGGTGGTATACCCCGACTCCTTCGGCAGCCCGGACGGCGCGAGCTGGGACGTCACGATGCTGGCCATCACCGCGGAGCCGATGCTTCCGCCGATCGTGCGGATGTTGGCGTTCATCCCGCTGGCAACGCCGGTCTGGGAGGGCGGCACGGCCGCGACTATCAGCGCGGACATGGCCGAGAACGCCAGCCCGAACCCGACGCCCATCAGCGCGGTGGACAGGTAGATCTGCCACTCGTGGTGATGCGCGAAGGCGAGGATGGCCATGGAAACGCTGCCGACCAGGCAGCCCGCGATCACGAGCGTCCGGCCCCCCAGCCTGCGGGCCAGCCGGCCTGCGAAGATCCCCACGACGAACATCGTGACGGCCGCCGGCAGCAGCATCAGCCCGGACTGGGTGATGCTCGCGCCGAAGCCGTAGCCGGCCACCTTCGGCGTCTGCACGAACTCGGGCAGGAACGCGAACGTCGCGTACATCCCGATGCCGATCAGCAGCGCGACCAGGTTGTTGGTCCAGACGGCCGTCCGCCGCATCATCTTCATGTCGATCAGCGGCGTGGTTGCGCGCAGCTCGGCGAGCAGCCAGGCGGCGAGCAGGACCACGGCGGCCGCTAGCAGTCCGAGCACCTTTCCTGACCGCCATCCCCACGTCGGTGCCTCGCTCAGGGCGACGAGCAGCGCCACCAGCCAGGACGAGAGCAGCACCGCGGGCAGCCAGCTGATGCGGCCAGCGGTCCTGACCTCGGACTCCGGCACGAACAAGATCGCTGCGACCCCCGCGATGATGGTCAGGATCATCGGCAGCCAGAACAGCCAGTGATAGCTGAGCACGTCCACGAGCGGGCCCGCGACGGCGATTCCGAGCCCAGCGCCGACGGCACTCAGCGCGGCGATGATGCCGACCGCCCCGGCGACACGCTCCGCGGGGAACTCGTCGCGGATGATCCCGAACGCGCAGGGAAGCATGCCGCCGGCGAAGCCCTGGATGACCCGCGCCACGATCATGACGCCGATCGACGGCGCTATCGCCGCCAGCAGCGAGCCGACCGCGAGCGCGGCCAGTGTCGCCACGAAGACGCGCTTCTTGCCGGTCATGTCACCGACCCGGCCGAGGATCGGCGTCATGACCGAGGCCGACAGCAGATACGCGGTCAGAACCCAGGTCACCGTGCTCTGCGTCGTGTGCAGCTCATGCTGAACCGTGGTCAGTACCGGGATCACCAGCGACTGCAGCAGCGCGAACGACCCGACCCCGAGGGCCAGCACCGCGAACGTAACGGGCGGGCGCGAGCGCAACCTTCGGTCCGGCACGTGAAACCTCCAGCGTAAGCGGAACGCGCGTTCCGCTACTGACGAGCGTAACACAACCGGAACGGCAACTCCGCTTAAATCCTCAGAACTCAAGCGACAGGGTCGGGGACAGCGCGCGGAGGAAGTCGGGCGCGTCGAAGATCTCGCCCGCCGACGCGACGCCGGTCGCCTCGACCTGGCCGGTCAGGATGCGGTGGACCGCTTCGACCGCGAGCGGCGCGCTGATCGCGTAGATGTCCTGGCCGCTGGCGACCGCGCGCCGGTCGGTGCCGCCGGAGCGCACCAGGACGTCGACGAGGAATGTCTGCGCCGACCGGCCGCGCTCGTCGACCGGGACCGGCGCCGAGGTGTCCGGGGTTGCCAGATCACTGGCGGCCTCGGCCGACATATAGGTCCGCACCTCGGGAACGGCCAGGTGGCTGGGGATGGTGACGACATCGGTCATCGTGAACTCCCCGATCACCGTCCGGGTTCCCATCGGGGCGGGGAACGGCCACTGCGTGGTCGCCAGTGCGTCGTCGTGATACTCGAGTTTGCCGTCGGTGAAGCGCACGCCCTGGCCGCCTCGCCGCTCGCGGGAGACGGCCCCGGCGGCGCGGGTCCCTGGCGTGGGCTGCCAGCTGTTGAGCCCGTAGGCGACATGGATCTCGTCGGCCGTCGTCCAGTCACCCATCGCGGTGGTCGCCAGCAGGTCGCCGAGGCCGCCGTAGAAAGCCATCGCGGGCACGACGGCGGTGCCGGCCGCGCGGGCACGATCGGTGAAGTTCGCGAACGTGTCGACATTGGCCTCGATCTCGGCCGACACGTCCACGTACGGGATGCCCGCGCGCAGCGCCGCCTCGATCACCGGCGCCGCGGTCTGCGCGAAGGGGCCGGCACAGTTGATGACGGCGGCTGAGCCGGCCAGCGCGCGGTCGAGCGAAGCCGGGTCGTCCACCGACGCCACCCGGACCTCGAGCCCCGGGTGGAGCGCCGCCAGTGCTTGCAGCTTGCCGGCGTCACGGCCGGAGAGCAGCGGCACGAACCCCCGATCGCGGAGCTCGGTCACAACAAACCGCCCGGTGTGCCCGTAGGCGCCGAATACCGCCACGGTGTGGCCCGATCCCATTGGTTCTCCCTCTGCTCGAATGATCCGCCTCGGACATCCTGGCGAGCGCGCGTGGTGAACGCCAGTGTCTGGAACGCCGCTGCCCGTACAATTTCGGACATGACGAGTGCATTGACGGTGCCGGCCCGGGGGGACGACCCCCCGGACCCCCCGCGGACAGTTGCCATGGCCGTCGCCGACGGGATGCGGCACTTTGAGCTGGCTCTGGCCTACGAGGTCTTCGCCGCCGACATGTCCGGGGTCGTGAGCCCGTGGTACGACGTGGCCGTCTGCGGCTCCGGCGCCGTGCGGCTCGGCCGGTTCCGGCTCGAGCCCGACCGCGGGCTGGATCAGCTGGCGCGCGCCGGCACGGTGATCGTGCCCGCGCTGGCCGATGCCGACGCCGAGCCGCCCGCGGACCTGGTCGATGCCGTGCGCGCCGCCCACGAGGCCGGCGCGCGGGTGGCGTCGCTCTGCACGGGCGCGTTCGTGCTGGCCGCCGCCGGCCTGCTGGACGGGCAGCGCGCGACCACGCACTGGGCGCACACCGAGGCACTGGCCGCACGCTACCCCGAGGTGCTGGTGGACCCGGATGTGCTCTACGTCGACGGCGGGAGCGTCCTCACCTCCGCCGGCAAGGCCGCCGCGATGGACCTGTGCCTGCATCTGGTCCGGGCCGACCACGGCGCCTCGGTCGCCAATACCGTCGCCCGCCGCCTCGTCGTGCCGCCGCACCGGGCCGGCGGGCAGGCGCAGTTCGTGACGTCCCCGGTGCCCGCGCGGGACGGCCATTCGCTCGGCGAACTCTTCCCCTGGGTGGCCGCACGCCTGGACCATCCGCTGACGGTGGAGGACCTGGCCCGCCAGGCGAACATGAGCTCGCGCAACCTGGGCCGCCACTTCAGGTCGGTGACCGGCACCACTCCGCTGCAGTGGCTGCTGACGCAGCGGATCCGCCGCGCCCAGGAGCTGCTGGAGACGACGAACGACAGCGTCGAGGCCATCGCGGCGGCCGCGGGCATGGGCACTGCGACGACGCTGCGCCGGCACTTCAACCGCACTGTCGGGGTGCCCCCGGACGCCTATCGCCGCACGTTCCGCAGCTAAGCGCGACGAGATCAGTTTGACGGTCTTCACAGTTTGACGGTCCTGGTTAATCAGGCTAACTTATCTGTTATCTAGATTAACTAATGGGCAGGAGCCGTTGATGACACCCCAGACCGTTGCCTCCGGCAGTACGACCGGCCGTTCCCGGCGCCGGGGGCTCACTACCGTGCCGGCGATCGCCGGCCTTGCCTACGTGGCGTTCTGGGTGGTCGGCCTGGTCGTCGCGCCGTCCTCGACCAGCGTCCGCCTGACGGGAGCCCAGGTAATTGCCGGGTTCGCAGGCCATGAGGCCGGGGGGACGGCACAGTTCGCGCTGACCGAGGGCGCCGCCTCCATCGCGCTGGCCGTGGTGGCGATCGCCGTCGGGCGCGCCGGACTGCGCCTGCCCGCCGCGCGCCCGGCCGGGCTGATGATCGGCGCGGCCGTGACGGCGGCCGCGATCGGCCTCGTGCAGTGCGCGCTCGGCGTATTTCTGGTCGTCTCGGCGGTGCCCGCCGGGCACGCCGGCACCGCGGCGACGCTGAATGACGCGATCACGCGGCTTGACGGGGCCAAGATGTTCTTGCTGGCCGTGATGGCCGCGGCCGGCACCGTGCTGGCCCGGCGGACACGGCTGCTGCCGCGGTGGCTGCGATGGACCGGCGTTGCGCTGGTCGTCGCGCTCAGTGCGTCCGGCATCGGCTATGCCCTGCTGAATAACGCCTTTGCGCTGGCCGCCTGGGTCTCGCTGCCATTGCTGCTGATCTGGGTGAGCGGAGCGGGAATAGTGGTCGGCCAGCAGGAACGGTGACCATAGCAGGAAGGCGTGGGCGGGAGGAGGTGAGCCAATGCCGCGGATGGGCGTGACGCATCAGCGCGTCGTGGCCGAAGCCGCGGTGGTCGCCGATGAGGTCGGTCTCGACGGACTGACGCTGGCCGCCGTGGCCAAGCGCCTCGGCATCTCCCTCCCGGGCCTGTACAAGCACATCGGCAGCCTCGACTCGCTCAAGCGGGACCTGGCCGTTCTCGGCGCGCGCGACCTGACCGCCGTGATGTCAG
This sequence comes from Streptosporangiaceae bacterium, assembly GCA_036758685.1. GTDB lineage: Bacteria > Actinomycetota > Actinomycetes > Streptosporangiales > Streptosporangiaceae > JAJYUU01. The sequence goes on from DAIOWC010000129.1 coordinate 12,995, forward strand.
CGGCCGCGGTCGGCCGTTCTGGCCGTGATGCCCTGCAGGCCGTCGCCCGCTCCTACCGCGCCTATGCCGAGGCGCATCCGGGCGTGGTCGCCGCCAGCGTCCGGGCGCCGGACCCGGCCGACGCCGGGCATCTCGCCGCGGGCGAGGCCGCGGTGGGCGTGGTCGTCGCCGCGCTCGACGGCTACCACCTGCAGGGCGACGACGTGATTCACGCCATCCGCATCCTGCGGTCCGCGTTGCACGGCTTCACCACGCTGGAGGCCGTCGGCGGGTTCGGCCTGCCGCAGTCGGTCGACGTGACGTTCGATCGGCTCATCGACTCCCTCGATGCGACGTTCGCCGGATGGGCCGCGGCTGACGGCCGGTAAATCCGGTTTGCTGCCGGCCGGATGACGCTGATACTGGCCTAGTGAATCTGCAGGTAGTGCGCTACAGCGACCGGCCGGAGCTCTGGGACGACCTCCGTGACCTGGCTGAAGAGGTCTGGCCGGAGTACAACCTGCACGGCGACGTGATCAACCAGTACTGGGCCCAGCTCTACGACGTGTTCCCCGAATGGCAGTTCGTCCTGCTCGACTCGGACGAGAACACCGTGCTCGCCGAGGGGCAGACGATCCCGGTCGCCTGGGACGGCACCGACGAGGGACTGGGGCCGGGCATCGACGCGACTCTCGCCGCGGGGTTCGCGCTCAAGGCGGCGGGCGGTCAGCCGACCGCGGCCAGCGCGCTCGCCGCCGAGATCCCGCCGCGTCACCAGGGCAAGCGGCTGTCACCGGTGGTACTCAAGGCCATGGCTGGGCTGACCCGCGACGCGGGCCTGCCGCACCTCATCGCGCCGGTCCGGCCGAGCCAGAAAGCGCGTTACCCGACGATCCCGATCGAGGAGTACGCGCGCTGGGCCCGCGACGACGGCAGCCCGTTCGACGCGTGGATGCGCGTGCATACCCGGCTCGGCGCGAGGATCGGGCCGGCCATTCCGCGCTCGCTGCACATCACGGGCACCGTCGCCGACTGGGAGTCCTGGACGGACATGCGCTTCCCAGGGACCGGCGACTATGTGTTCCCCGAAGGCCTGGCCCCAGTGCACATTGACCGTGATCGCGACGCCGGCGAGTACTGGGAGCCCAACGTCTGGATCATCCACGAGCTGTCCGGCTAGCCGGCGCCGAGGACCAGTCGCCCGCCGGAGTAGTCGAAGATGACCGAGCCGAACCGGCTCATCTGATCGGCGCCCAGGAGCCCGGCCGCACCGGTGTCCTGCTCCAGGGCCGTGCTCCCGAGCGGCTGCTGGGGGAGCGCGTGCCCGGCGACGGACCACGAGCCGCTCGCGACTTCGGGCACGGTTACGACCGTGCACACGGTGTCCTGGGTGACCTTCGTCTTGAGCACCCTGAGCCCGGTGCTCTTGGCGACGCCGCTATCGACCACGGACTGCGACGCCCCGGTGTCGGGAGTGAAGCTCTCCGGCGCGTGCGACCCAAGCGAGACCTGGACGCTGATGACCGTCTGGCCGGGAGCGCTGCTGACCTGCATCGGGGCGATCACCGCCGGGCGGCCGTGCAGCAAGGAGGACGGCAGCGGGCGCGAGGACGGCGTTTTCACCTCGGACTGGCTGGACGGGCTGGCGTGCTCGGGCCCCGGGACCGTGATCGTTCCGCCCTTAAAGTCCAGCCGCATGGCGCCGAACCGGCTCCAGATATCCGACCCGAGCACGCCATCCGGCTCGCCCTTGCCGCCGAATCCGGGGATCTTCAGGTAGGTCACCGCCTGCGACTGGAGCGTCAGGCCAGCGACGTTCCAGTCGCTGATCCTGGACGTGCGCGCCTCGGCGGTGCAGCTAGCGCCGCCGATGAGTACCGGCTGGCCGATAGCGGTCAGTCCGACCTTCTGGGCGAGAGATGACGTAACGACGGACCCCGCGGCGCCGGTGTCGATCAGGAACGGGAACGGCCCCCGGCCGTCGATGCACACGTTGGCCATCGCGGCCACCTGCGTCTGCCGGGTGCTGACCGTGACCGGGATGACCGTGGCGCCGCCGGCCGCGGTCCTGGCGCCGCGGCATCCCTGGCTCGCGGGCGGCGTCGCGAAGCTGACGGTCCCCTGCGTCCGCTGCGCCTGCGACGAGCCGCCGCTGCTCCCGCAGGCGGCAACCCCGCCGAGCATGACTGCAGCAGTGCCGATTGTCGCCAGGAGCACCCGGCAGTCTCGTATCACCAGCCAACATCCCCAGTTCCGGCCACTATGCGGTGTTCCGGAACGTTCCCCCGCGGCCCACCGCTAATCGGCCGGCCGCGCCTCATGCCCCGCCTACTAGTAAATGAACTTGACAGTCAATCTCAAGGACAGTACGGTCGGGCACCGTGGACTCTGCGGCATCCGCCTTCAGCGGCCAGCCTGCCGCTCCGGCCGGCAGCCCGCCGGACGCCGGCGACGGTGGTGCCGACGCGCCGCTGCCTGTTTTGCCCCAGCCCGCTTTGGCGCCCCCCGGTGCGCGCGAGCCCGGTGCGCGCGAGCCCGCCGCGCCGGTCCGCCGTCTGGCGTTCTGGCGATCGCCCGCCCGGCAGCCGCGCTGGGCCCGGCCTATCCTGCTGGCGATCGCCGCCGTCGCGACCTTCTCCTACGCGTGGCGCAGCAGCCGCCCGGTGAACATCGAGATCTACTACGCGGCGGCCGCGCGCAGCATGTCCATGAGCTTCCGCAACTTTGTCTTCGCTGCCTTTGACCCCGCGGGCACGATCACCACGGACAAGCTGCCCGGCGCGTTCTGGCTGCAGGCCCTGTCCGTGCGGCTGTTCGGCGCGCACACCTGGGCCCTCGTCCTGCCCCAGGTGATCGAGGGTGCGCTGACGATCCTCGTGCTCTATCGCGTGGTCCGCACGCTGGCCGGGCCGGCCGCCGGGATCCTGGCCGCCGCCCTGCTGGCGATCTCGCCGGCCACCGTGTCGCTCAACCGCGGCAACATATCCGACACCCTGATGATCCTGCTGGCGGTGCTGGCCGCCGACGCCACCGTGACGGCCGTCGTGACCGGCCGGCGGCGCGCGATCCTGGCGGCGGGCATCTGGGCGGGCCTGGCGTTCCAGGCGAAGATGATCGAGGCCTGGCTGGTGCTCCCGGCAATGGCGGCTTGCTTCCTGCTGGCGGCTCCCGGCGGCTGGGCGCAGCGGCTGCGGCGTCTTGCGGCCATGGGCCTGATCACGGCCGCGGTGTCGCTCAGCTGGATGACGGCCGTCACTCTCTGGCCGTCCTCAATGCGGCCCTACATCGACGGAAGCCAGGACAACTCGGCGTTCCAGCAGGTCTTCGTCTACAACGGCTTCGGCCGCCTGGACCAGGCCTCGCCCGACCAGCTTCTGGACCGATCAATCAAACTCGGCATCCCCGCCCCGCCGGCAACGGGCTGGGACCGGCTGCTCACGGGTTTCCTCGGGCGCGATACCGCGTGGCTGCTCGCTGCCGCAGTGATCGGGCTCGCCGGCGGCCTGCTTGCCCGGCGCGGCCAGCCGCGCACCGACCCGGTCCGGGCCGGCCTGGTCATGTGGGGGCTCTGGCTGGTGGTGCTGGCAGCGAGCTTCAGCGTGTCGTCCTCGATCAACTCCTATTACACCGCGGCGCTCTCGCCCGCGATCGCCGCGCTGGTCGCCATCGCAATCGTGCTCGCCTGGCGGGGCCGCGATCAGGCCTGGACGCGCGTGGCGGCCGCTGCGGGGGTGCTCGCGAGCGGCGGATATGCGGTCTGGCTGCTGCCAGCGGCGGGCACGGGCCTGCCGGGCTGGCTCAAGCCTGCCGTCATCGCGATCACCCTGATCGCCGCGGCGGTCCTGGCGGCCACTGCCCGGCGCGCCTGGCGGCCGGTTCTGCCCGCTGCCCTGGCATTGTCGGCGCTCGCGGTCGTGGCGGCGCCCGCGGTCGCCGCGGCGTCCGTCGTGACGAGCGGACTCGGGCCGTTCGACACCCCGTTTGAGCCGCAGCCGACCACCGCCGCCATCGAGGCTTTCTTCGGCTCGGGATTCCAGGTGGCCCAGATTCTGCCGGGACTTGAAGCCGCCAATCGCGGCACGCCTTATCTGATGGCGACGCAGACCTCGGTGCTGGCGGCGCCATTCATATGGGCGAGCGGCCGGGAGATCATTCCGATCGGGGGATTCACGGGCACGATTCCCGAGCCCACGCTCGGCGGCCTGAAGGCGATGATCGAGCTCAATCAGGTGCACATCTTCATCCAGGCGCCGGTCACCGCAGACCCGCGACTGACCTGGATCGCCCGGCGCTGCATCAAGATCACGAAGACCACCGGGCCCGAGCCGGTCCTTCCGGTCGCCGTTTACTATTGCCCTTCGCTCATCTTCCTGCCGAAAGACTTCTCCGGCTGATACCACCTCCGGCACCAAGATCGAAGGCGTGGTCAGCGGGCGCTGCCCGAAGTGCCGTACACTAGCCGGGTCTACCCAGCGCTCGTAGCTCAACGGATAGAGCACCTGACTACGGATCAGGAGGTTGGGGGTTCGAGTCCCTCCGAGCGCGCTCA
>DAIOWC010000130.1:0-4871 GCA_036758685.1 Streptosporangiaceae bacterium
GCCTGCTTGTAGAACTGCGGCGACTGCGCCAGGTAGGCGGGCCGGCCGAAGTAGTCGAGGGCGAAGACGTTCGCGCCGGACTCGGTCGCGGACTCGACGATCTTCGGCGTGAAGATCTCGGTGAAGCCGAGCCCGTCGAGCGCCTCCCGGAATCCGCGGACGCCGGCCGCGGCGACCTCGAACCCGGCCCGCAGCAGCGGATGACGCAGCGTGGTGGGCGCGCCGTCGAGGATCGTGGGCAGCGACGCCGCCAGCGTGGGCCGGTACAGGTCGAACGGCGGCGGTGCCGCCGGGGCGGACAGGGCCGTGATCACCGGCGCGGTGAGCTCGGCGCCGCCCGGTGCCTGGTCGCTGGCCGTGACCAGGCCCTCGACCTCGAGGACGGTCTCCTCCGGCAGGTCGAAGGGCGTACCGGGCGGCAGTACGACCTGGGCCGTGCCCGACCGGTCGCGGATGACCAGGAAGGTAAGTGACTTGAGCTGCCGGCGGCGGTGCAGCCAGCCGGCGATGGTGGTGCGCTCGCCGATGCGCTTGGGCAGGTCGGCGGCCAGTGTTCGTGAGATCATCACAGCTCCCTCAGGGCAGTTGTGGCGACCCCTTAGGAGTGCGGGCGATAAGGGAACTCGCGGTGCCACCGCACTTTCGCCGTAGCCGGCATGTGCGCGGCTGCAGCCTCGTTGAGCCCGGTGACGGGGGCTGGCCGGCGGGGCATCGGGCCGGCCGCTGGCGGCGGCTGCCGTTCCTCCCCGCACTCGGGAGTGTCTTCGCCACCGGGTCGCGAGGCCGTCTTCTCAGCTTCCGGCGGCTCTCTGTGAGCTGGATTCCTGGTGAGCTGAATCCCGCTCGCTCGCGGATCCCGGCGCTACTTGTCTCCGTCAGCGCGTTGGCCTCAGGCTATCGGGGCCCGGCGGGCGCTCGCGACCGGGTATTCCGGCGGCCGCGGGCTGCCGTCGGCTTATCGGGACCGCTAGTCAGTGGATAGCACTGACTAGCGGTCCCGATAACCAGGCCGGCCCTCCGGGCGTCCGAGTTGCGGCTTTTGCTCCCCGTCACTTCACGCGCGCGGGCTGGGCCAGGCGGCCGATCAGTCCGGCTTCGGTCGGATCGGCGGTGTAGTGCGATGGCATCGTCTCGTCGATCCCGTCCGCCACCCCGGCCGCCCGGAACGCGATCGTCAGCGCGACGCTGATCACCAGGTTGATGACCAGGGCCGTGATCGCGATGTAGACCGTGTGACCGAGTACCGAGGCCGTCGACCCGCCGAAGTGGGAACCGGGCTGGCCCGCGACCGGCACGCGGTAGGCCTCGACGGTCCCGTAGATCATCGCCACGGCCCATCCGATGACCAGCGCCCACCGGTGGAACCAGCGCGTGTAGAGGCCGACCACGATCGCGGGGAACGTCTGCAGGATCCAGATCCCGCCGAGCAGCTGGAGGTTGATGGAGAACGTCCTCGGCAGCGCGAAGACGAACACGAGCGCGCCCGCCTTCACGAACAGCGAGGCGACCTGCGCGATCCTGGCCTGCTGAGCGGGGGTGGCGTCGGGATCGATGAACTCCATGTACACGTTCCGGGTGAACAAGTTGGCCGCCGCGATCGACATGATGGCCGCCGGGACCAGCGCCCCGATCACGATGGCCGAGTAGCCGACGCCGGCAAACCAGCTCGGGAACAGGTCCCGGAACAGGAACGGCACTGCCAGCTGCGCGTTCTTGCCGTTGGCGGCGACGTTTGCGGTCACGGCCCTGGAGGCCAGCGCCATGTAGCCGAGCAAGGCGACCAGGCCCAGCATGAGGGAGTAGGCCGGGAGCGCGGCCATGTTGCGCCTGATCACGATCCGCCGCTTGGCGGCGAGTACTCCGGTCACCGCGTGCGGGTACATGAACAGCGCGAGGGCCGAGCCGAGGGCCAGCGTGCCGTAGGCCCACTCGCCGCTCGGCATCGTGATGAACGAGCCGACCGGCTTGCCCGTGGCCGGGCTGGTCGTCGCCATGTGCGCGGACGCCACGCTGAATATGTGACTCCAGCCGCCGAGCCTTGCCGGCAGATAGAGAATTGCGACAATGATCATGAGGTAGATCAGCGTGTCCTTGACGAACGCGATCAGCGCGGGAGCGCGTATGCCCGACACGAACGTGTATGCGGCGAGGACCGCGAACGCAACGAGCAGCGGAAGGTCCCTGAGGATCGCGCTGGACGAGCTGCCGCCCAGGCCGACGACGGTCAGCACCGCCTGAATGCCGACGAGTTGCAGCGCGACGTACGGCATCGTGGCGAGGATGCCGGTGACCGCTACGGCCACGCTCAGCCCGCGCGAGCCGTACCGGCCGCGGACGAAGTCGGCCGGCGTGACGTAGTTGTGCGCCTTGGCGACCGACCATAGCCGGGGAGCGAACGCGAAGGCGATCGGGAAGACCATTGCCGTGTAGGACACCGCGAAGAACCCCAGGGCGCCAGACACGTACACCAGGGCGGGCACCGCGATAAAGGTGTAGGCGGTGAAGAGGTCGCCGCCGAGCAGGAACCAGGTCACGAAGGTGCCGAAGCCGCGGCCGCCGAGGCCCCACTCGTTGAGGTTCATGAGGCTCTCGGCCTGGCGCCAGCGCACGGCGCCGAAACCGATCGCGGTGACCAGGGCGAAGAAGCCAATCAGGATGACCAGGGAGACCGCGTTGACGTGCGTCATCGCAGTTCCTCCTCATCGGCGTCCGGCGCCGGCGCACCCGGCGTCTGCCTGCGGGAGGACGGCCGCAGCATCAGGTAGGACAGCCACGACGCAATCGCGATGACCGGCACCAGCAGCAGCTGATACCAGTAGAAGAACGGAAACGCGCCGAGCTTAGGGCCGCTGCGTGCATACAGCGGTACCCACAGAGCGGCGAAGACGGAGGAAAGGAGAAGGATCGTGACCGCGGTCCACGTCAGCGGACTCTTGTCACGAGGCTTGACATGCTTCATAACTGCCTCGCGGGGTTTTGTGGTGCGTGGCCCAATAATCTGGTGACGGTGCTCGGGACGCGGATGTGATGATGGCTTGGCCCTCCTAGGGCTAAGGGCCAGAAACGCTGGCCAGAAGATCGCGCACCGTCGCCGTCAGCGGATCGGCCGGGGGGAGGTTGCGGTCGCATCTCTCAGCGGTGTCCCGCAGCAGCACGGCAGCGTCCACAATCCAGCCGATGGCGTAGTACGCCCGGGCCAGATCGGCACACCGGGCCAGCGTGTCGCGATGGTCGGGACCCAGGATCTGCTCACAGCCGGCTCTGGCCTGCTCGAGCATCTGCACTGCCTGGCTCGTTCGCCCGGCCGCCTGCATCGCCGCGCCCAGGTCACCGACCGCGGCAATGGTGTCCACATGGTTCTTGCCGAGCTCACGCTGCCGGTCCGCGACGACCTTCTTGCCCTCGGAGATCGCGGCCTTGACGTCGCCGGCCGCGAGGTAGGCCCGAGCGAGTCGCTGCCGGGCCGTGATCGCGTCCAGGTGCCGGTCGCCCTGCAGCCGGAGCCGGTCGGCCAGCGCCCGCTGGTACAGGGAGATCGCGCGAGCTTGCTCGCCGGCCTGCACGCACGCCGCGGCGAGGTCCTCGGCCGCGCCGACCGTTTCCAGGCGGTCGGGCCCCAGCACCCGGTTGTATGCCGTCACCGCCAGGTCGAGCACGGCAACGGCCTCGCCGAACTGGCCAGCCGCCGCCAGCGCGCGGCCGAGGTCCAGCTGGGCCCCGATCGGCGCGGGATGGTCGGCGCCGTAGCGCCGGAATAGCTGCCTGAAGATCCACTCGTACCGGGCGGCTGCCCTGGCCGGCTCGCCGTCAGCCAGGTGCAGGGTGGCGACCTTGCCCGCGATCATCAGCGTGTCCGGGTGATCCGGGTCAAGCAGCCGCTCCGCGGTGGCGAGCACGTCGGCCCAGAATGCCAGCGCCGCGGTGAGCATCCCGGCCGCGATCATGAAATCCCCGGTCCGGTGCAGCAGCCGCGGGCAGCTCCCGCCGGTCCACAGCCGGTCTCCGGTTCTCCGCCACAGGCTGACGGAGCAGGAGGCGAGCATGCCGCCCAGCCAGGCCGGCGGCTCGTCGTCGGGCCAGGCCTCGGCGACGCCGGCGACTGCGGCGGACAGCGCCCGGTCGTAGTCCTCCCGGCTGATGGCCGTGCGGACGCCGGTCACGACCGGCCGGCTGATCCGGGCGGCCAGTCCCTCAGGCTGCCGGCTGACGGTGGCCAGGCCGACATGGGCCAGCAGCCGGAGGGTCGCCGTCATCGCGGACGGATCCGGGCGGGACTCACCGGTTACGTAGCGCGCGGCCGCGCTGGTGGCGAAGAAGGCCGACGGAATCCGCTGGCCGTCCAGCGCCGCGGCGACCACCAGGGCGGGCCACGCCGCGGAATCGAGCTGGTCGGCGCGCTCGACCGCCAGGGCAAGGGTGACCGCGGGAATCGGGGGAACGGCGCCGGCGGCGCGGCTCATCTGGTTACGCCGCAGCATGAGCATGTCGGCGTATTGCCGGCAGGTCATCGGCGACGCGGCGATGACGCCGCTGGCCTGCGCGAGCGCGCCCGGTCCGCCGCCAATCTCGGCGACCAGGTTGATCATTCCGGCGCGCTGCTCCCAGTCGGAGGTAAGCCGGTTGCGCAGGTAGGACATCGCCTCGCGGGCGCTGAACGGGCCGACCGGCATGATGGTGGCCCGCCACGACTCGGGAATCAGGCCGGCGTCGGCGGTCGTGATGAGAATCATGCCCGATGGCCCGCGCGGCACAAGGCCCTGCACGTCCGCTGGATCCCGCAAGCCGTCGAGGACCACCAGCCAGGGGCCGGCCGACTCGGCCAGGGCGGCGAGCAGGCGGCGGGCGGCAGTGTCTGCTGCCTGGCCAGCGCC
>DAIOWC010000130.1:4971-17393 GCA_036758685.1 Streptosporangiaceae bacterium
GCCAGCGCCGGCGCCGGCGCCCAGCTCAGCGGCCGCGGCCGCGTAGTCGGTCAGGACATTGATGCGGCTGCTGGCGTCGGCCCAGACCACGGCGGCACCGGAGCGCTGCAGCCAGTCGGCGTAGGCAGCGGCGATCTGCGTCTTGCCGGTCACGGTGGCCGATTCGGCGGCCAGGACGCCGCGGGTCGCGGCCTCGACGGCCGGGTCGTCCGGGGCAAGGACGACGATGGCGCCGGGCACGATGGTCGCCGGAAGCCCGGGGGCGGTTTCCGTTCGCGGCAGAAATCCGTCGGCAAGAGCGGGAATGACGGCACCAGTCATCGGCTCGCCGGGCTCGCCTCCGGATGCATCGGACGACGGCAGCACGGACACCGCCATTCGCGGCCCCCCTCGCGTCTCTCCGCAGGCGGCTAATGGTCAGCGTCTCCGGGTCCAAAGCCCGGAATTAGTGCCTGATGATAGCGCTAGTGACACTTTGTCGAAGGCCGTACACACAAGCACAAACGAAAGTATTCTGCCTTCGGGCTGCGCAATTGCGCAGCCTGACTATCGGGGGAATTCCGGGCACCAACTCGGACCATCTACGCTTAGTGCATGTACGTGCCCCGGCATTTCGCGTGGACTGACCTGGCGCAGATCGGGTCCTTCGTGGACGCGGCCCAGTCAGCCGACCTTATTACCTTCGATGGCACCCGCCCGGTGGCCACGCTGCTGCCGGTGATCTGGGACCGTCCGGACCCGCAGGCCGATCCGGACGGCTACGGCCGGCTGCTCGGGCACATCGCGATCGCCAACTCGCAGTGGCAGACCGCCCAGCCGGGCGCGGAGGCGCTGGCAATCGTGCGCGGTCCGCAGGCCTACATCTCGCCGGCCTGGTATGAGAGCAAGACCAGGCATGGCCGGGTCGTGCCGACCTGGAACTACGAGGCCGTTCACCTCGGCGGTCCCGTCACGTTCCACCAGGACGCGGAGTGGCTGCGCGCGCTGGTGACCCGGCTGACCCGGCTGCACGAGGGCGGCCGCGAGCACCCGTGGGCGGTCACCGACGCGCCGCCGGAGTACATCAACGGTCAGCTCCGCGCGATCGTCGGGGTCGAGCTGACCATCACGTCGATTGAGGCCAAGCAGAAGCTCAGCCAGAACCGCAGCGAGCTCGACCGTGAGGGAGTGGTCGCCGGTTTGCGGAACGAAGCGAGCGCGGGGCCGGCCGAGATCGCCGGGCTGATCGCAGCTCAGCTGGCCGCGGGCGCCGAGTCCCCGGCCGCCGACTGATACGGCCGCACCCCGTAGGGGGGCTGCGGCCGCGGGACGAAGGCCACCGTCACGCCCTGCTGCGTGCACCGGGAGAGCAGTCGCATCAGGGCGGCGGTGTCGCCGAGCGTGCCGCGCATCGCGATGAGCAGTGCGTCGTGACGGCCGGCCGAGATCGCGGTCTCGAGCCGGTTCAGCGCGGAGACATCATGACCGGAAGCGCCCGGCTCGTCGTCCGCGTAGACGACTGGCGCTGGCCAGCCGCGCTGCCTGGTGGCTAGCGCCAGGGCCTCGCGGTCGTGCGGCGCGGCGCCCGGAATGTAGGCAGCCGGGCGCCTGGCGGGACTCATGACCGGCTCCTTCACCACGGGTCGCTGGTCGTGGTCAGGCTCTCATCCGCAGTGCGGCCCTGGTATGGGGAGAACTCCCCATTGCGCAATAGCGCGCGTGATCGCGTGCGAGCGCTCAGAGGGAAACTATCTGCTGGTGCCAGGTTGACGAGCCGTAGGCCTGCCACCAGTAGTCCATGTAGCCGTCGCTGTCGGTGTCCGCGATCACAACGGAACTGCCGGTCGCTGCGATGGACGAGTTCCCGTACGAGAGGTCGGGGACGCTGGCCGGCAGGATCTGCTGGTGCCAGTCCGTGCCGCTGGCCGGACCCCACCAGTAGGCGGGCCCGCTGCCGAAGTCCGGGTCGTCGGTCGTAACGACCACCGAGCTGCCGGTCCAGGCGATCGAGGGTGGCGGCGCCGATCCCCAGTTGTCGGGGATGGTCTGCTGGGTCCACGTCGTGCCGCCGGCTGGCTGCGACACGTACACCGCGCCGTTCGGATCGGCGGCCGAGGCAGCGATCACGACCGAGCTGCCGGCCGACGCGATGGCCGTGATGTAGTAGGCACCGTTGTCGATCGCGGCGGCTGCCTGCTCCTGCGTCCAGGTCGACGAGCCGTACGCCTGCGACCAGTAGTCCAGGTCGCAGGTCGACGGGCAGTCCTCGCCGTTACCGGCGGCGATCACCGCGGCGCTGCCGGTCCACGCGATCGCCGGGGGGCCGTAGTAGGTATCGCCGTACTGGTCGCCGGTGGAGGTGGCCACCCGCTGCTCGTGCCAGCTGGTGCTGCCGTTGGGCGCCCACCAGTAGTCCAGGTTGCCGGAGCCGTCGCCGACGGCGAGGATCACGGAGCCCGCGGCCTCGGCGATGGAGGTGTTCTGAAAGGCGAACCCGCTGCCGGAGATGACATCCTCGGTCCAGGTGGTGCCGCCGACCGGCTGCGACCAGATGTACAAGCCGCCGGCAATGCCGGTCGCGGCGATCACGACGGAATTGCCGGTCCAGGCGATCGACGGCCGGTCCTGCCAATTGAGCCCGGAACTGCCGGTGGCGACGCGCTGCTGGTGCCAGGCGGTGCTGCCAGTGGCCTGCCACCAGTAGTCAATGTCGCCGTTGCTGTCGCTGCCGGCGACGACCACCGAGCTGCCCGTCCACGCGATCGCGGCCGTGGTCCAGTCGTACACGGGAACCGCGGCCCTGGCGGCCGGGCTGCCGGGACCGGCCCCGAATACCAGCGCGGCCCCGAGCATCAGGGCGGCCGATCCGGCCAGTGCGAGACGGCGCGGCCTGCGGGTTAACAGCAGCATTCGCTAATCATGGGATGAGCTGGCCGGTCTGGCTAGTCCTGGTTCCGGGCGCGCTCCGAAACCCGGGCCGGCCACGCCGGTTTCCAGCGCGAAGAGGGTGGCGCCGGCCCTGGTCGAGACACCGGCCTTCGCGTAGATGCTCTGGATGTGATGGTCGCAGGTCTTGGGGGAGATCCCGAGCTGCCTGGCGATCTGCTTGGTGGCGAGGCCGCGGGCGAGCAGGGCCAGCACCGAGCACTCGCGCTCGGACAGCCCGGCCGGCCGGGCCGGCGTCCGCGCCGGCTGGCCCGCCGCCATCAGGACCGAGCTCACCGCCTCCGGCGCGAAAAGCCCCGCCCGGCTGTCCCGGTGCAGTTCATCAGCGGCCGCCTTCGCCGACAGGGGCGGCCGGTGGGCCCGCGGCTCGAGCATCGCCTGGTAGCAGTCCGCGGCGGCGAGCACCCACGCGGTCAGCGGCAGGTCGCCGCCCCGGCTGCCGCGGTGGTAGCCGGACCCGTCGCAGCGTTCTCCGTGCGACCCGGCGAGACGCGCCAGGCTGCGCAGGCCATCCGACGCGTCCAGCACTCGCTCGCTGTGATACGCGTGCAGGCGTACCTGCTCGCGCTCGTGCCTGGTGAGCGGGCCGGGCTTCGCCCACACCCGGACCGGAACCGTGACCCGCCCGATGTCATGCACCAATGCGGCCCGGCGCAGCAGCGTGACGTCCGACTCGGGCAGGCCCGCGGCGGCCCCGGCGCACTCGGCCAGGCTGGCGACCGCGCGCGAGTGCCCGATCGTCCACATGCTCTTGAGGTCGGCGAAGTCGGCCACCGCCGACAGGCACGCATCGAGCCGGCCGGCGTCGACCAGCGGCTGAGGCCCTGGTTCGGCGGCCATCGCCGCTGGCCAGATGGACGGCTCGTCGAGCCCGGCGAAGACGTCCGGGCCGAGCGTCAGGAACGCGCCGGCCGAGCCCGGGTCCAGGCCGGCACCCGCGTGCTCGCTGACCGTCTGCCGGGCCTGTTTCACGCCGCCGCGCTGCCAGGCCATATCGGCGTCCTGTGCCACCTGCATGAGCCGCACGGCCAGCGGGATCTGCTCGGCTCGCAACTCACCGGGCATGCCCTTGCCATCCCACCGCTCGTACAGGTGGCCGAGCGCCACGTGCACGGCGCCGGTCAGGCCCATCCGCGTGCCGAGCAGCTGGGCGACATCGCAGTGCGTACGCGCCCACTTGCGGAACTCGCCCACACCGCCGCTGGCCGACTTCGTGATCGCCGCGGCGCGCGCCAGCGGCGGGCTGTCTCGATGCGCGACCCGCATGGCGGTCGTGACTAACTCGCGGCGCGAGCCCAGGAACGCGGCCATCATCTGGGGCCTGGCTACCAGCTCGTCGCCGAAGAAACCGGCGTCGATGTCGCCCTCGGCGGTGCAGCCGGCGAAGTGCATGAGCCCGGTGTAGTAGACGGCCGCCCGCTGTTCCGCGGTCAGGCCCATTGCCTCGGCGAGGCGGACCGCCATGATCGCGGTGCGCAGCCCGTGCTCCAGGGGCTGACCCATGGCCAGGTCGGTCGCGAGCGACAGCACGCCGGCAACCTCGGCCAGCCGTACCGAGTCGGCAGAGTCCGGATGCGGGTCATCCGTCACGCGGCAATAATCTCACGGCGGGCCTCGCAGCACACCCGGTGCGCCCGGCCGGCGTTCACAGGCCCAGCCGGGCCGGGAGGTCGGCAAGCGTCCGGAGGCGCTGACTGGCGGGAATATCGTGACGGCCGTCAGGATCGATAAGGAACGCGGTCAGGCCCGACCGCACCGGGCCCGCATAGTCAGCCTCGTATGTGTCCCCGGCGAACACTGTGCTCGCCGGGTCGATCCGCAGGCGGCGCAGCGCCTCGGCGTAGATCGCGGGATGCGGCTTGCGCCAGCCGACCTCGACCGACAGCACGACCGTGTCGAAGTGCCCGGCAATGCCCAGGGCGTGCAGATGCGCGGGCACCAGCTCGGTGTCGATGGTGTTGGATACCACGGCGAGCGTGTAGCGGGACGCGAGCGCCCGGACAACCGCCGCCGTGTCGGCCGGATAGGAGACGCCGGTGTTCCACTCGGCGAGGTAGGCAGCGGCCAGGGCGCGGGCCTCGGCCGGCCGCGGGCGGCGCGGCAGCAGCCGGGCCAGCACCGCCGCGGCGATGTCGTCCATCGAGAATTCGGCGTGGTCGGCGACGGCGCGGTCCTCGAGGCGGTCGAACTCCTCGGCCCACACCCGCAGGAACTCCTGGTTGCCGGCGCTCGCGCCGAGCTCGCGGACGATCCGGTGGGCGCGGGGGTAGCTCAGGCCCTCGGGCTCGGGAGAGTAGCTGACGAGCGTGCCGAAGAAGTCAAGCAGCACATGCGTCGGCTGCGTCCGGGATCCACTCGCGGGCATCCGGTCAGATCACGTCGTCAGCGTCGGCGCCGCACTCTGAATCGCAGATCGCAGCGGGCCCGATCGGGGAGTCAGCCGCGCCGACGATCGCCGCGGCGATGGCGCAGAGCTGTGCGACCTGATCGGGGCTCAGCGGATCGAACAGGGCCCGGCGCACCTGCTCGACGTGGCCGGGCGCGGCGGCCTCGAGGGCGGCGAAGCCTTCCGGGGTCAGGCGGGCTACCTGCCCGCGCCGGTCGGTCTCGCAGTCGGTCCGCTCGACCCAGCCGCGCTCCTCGAGCCGGGCCACCGCGTGGGACAGGCGGCTCTTGCTTGAGGTCGAGGCGTTGGCGAGCTGGCTCATCCGCAGCGCCCGCCCCGGCGCCTCGGACAGGCGGACCAGGATCTCGTAGTACCCGTGCGGGATGCCCGACTCTCGCTGCAGCTGGCCCTCGACGGTCGAGAACAGCGTATTGGTGGCGGTCAGGAACATCCGCCACGCATGCTGCTCCTCGGCTGTCAGCCAGCGAGTCTCCGAGTCGGCCATACTGCAAGCATACCCCAGGTAGTTGAGCGTTTGACAATCCCTGCCGGCCTGTGATACTCCTTGAGTATTCAACAACTGCGAATTCAACCACATCGCTTCGGGAGTGATTACATTGACCGCACCAGTTACCGAGACGGGCATTCCGGGCTATGAGGCCGCAACCTGGAGCATCGACCCCGTGCACTCTGAGGTGGGGTTCTCGGTCCGGCACATGATGGTCAGCAAGGTCCGCGGTCGCTTTACGACCTTCAGCGGCCAGCTCGTCACCGCGGCGGACCCGACGCAGTCCTCGGTGACCGCCGAGATCGACCTGGCCTCGATCAACACCGGCCAGGAGCAGCGCGACGCGCACATCAAGTCGGCAGACTTCTTCGAGGTCGAGACCTACCCGACGATGACTTACAAGTCGACCGGTATCCGGGTCGAGGACGGCGAGTACATCCTCGACGGTGACCTGACCCTCAAGGGCGTGACCAAGAGCGTGCCGCTGCACCTGGAGCTCAACGGCTTCGGTCCGGACCCCTACGGCGGCACCCGCGCCGGCTTCACCGCGACCGGCGAGCTCAACCGCGGCGACTTCAACGTGAGCTTCAACGCCCCGATGGCCAACGGCGGCGTCGTGGTCGGCGACAAGATCTCCCTGCACCTGGAGATCGAGGCCGTCAAGGCCTGACCGGCCTGCCGCGGAGCGCACCGATAGACATTGCCCCGGCCGCCAGCATGCCCGTTCAGGGCGTGCGGCGGCCGGGGCATTTGTCGTTACTGATAGTCAGCCCGACCTGGCGGCCCATTTCGCGAGCACGTCGGCCTCCCGCTCGGCGGGCACGCCCACGCCCGCCCGCCCCGTGCCGGGCACGCGGTCCTCGGCCCTGATGTCCGCGATCGACTGCCGCAGCGGCCGCGGGCGGAGGCCGGCGGCGAACGCGGCGGCCGGGCTGGCCAGGCACGCCGTGGCCTCCTTCTCGTCGCCCTCGTCCCACAGCGGCACGATCGCGCCGTCGAGGCCCTCGGCCAGCAGAAAGTCGCTGTCCACCCAGGTGAGCCGCGTCCCGGCGGGCGCGACCTCGGCCGCGATCGCCTCCAGCATCTCGCCGAAGCCGAACGGGGGCTCCGGGCTGACCGAATGGAACGTCCCCGTGATCGACTCATCCAGCAGCCGGATGGTCCAGGTGCCCTGGTCCCTGGCGTCGATGACCTGGATCGGAGCGACCGGGTCGCCCGGCGCCAGCACGTTCCCGCCCCGGGCGAGGCGGTCGACCCACCAGGTGAACCGGTAGGAGCGATCGTGCGGGCCGATCACGTAGGTCGGCCGGATGATCGTCGTCTGCGCTCCGAACAGCTCGGTCGCGGCCTGCTCGCAGGCAACCTTCAGACCGCCGTAATTCTGTGGCGTTACCTCGGCCGCGTCCGGGTCGGGGCAGTCGGCCAGCGGTGCGTTCTCGTCATAACCGGACTCCAGCGGCGCCTTGTACGCCGACACGCTGGAAATGTAGACGTACCGCCCGCCGCGCCCGTCGAGGGCGCGGGCAAGGCTGCGGACCTGGCGCGGGAAGAAGGCGCAGACGTCGATCGTCGCGTCGAAGGAGCCGCTGGCCAGCGCCGACAGATCGTCGTTGCGATCGCCGGTCAGGTGCGTCGCCGCCGGGAAGAGGTCGCGGCCGGTCTGCCCGCGGTGAAACAGCGTCACGTCGTGGCCCGCGTCGATCGCGGCCTGCGTGATATAGCGGCCGACGAACGCGGTCCCGCCGATCATCAGGATGCGCATCAGGCCGCCTTCAGCCCGGCCAGCTGGGCCGAGATCGTCTCGGCGCTCGGGAACGTCAGGCCGACGAGCGTGACGTTCTTCCACCGCAGGATGCCGTCGGCGTCGATGACGAAGACCGACCGGCGCAGGCCAACCCCGGCCAGCGCGATGCCGTAGCTGCGGCTGACCGCCAGGCCCTCGTCGGCAAGCAGCGGGAACGCCAGGTTGTACTTGCTGGCGAACTTCTCGTGGCTGGCCAGGCCCTGCGGGCTGATCGCCCAGACATCCGCGCCGAAGCCGGTGAAGCTCTCCAGGCCGGAGGTGTACGAGCAGAGCTGCTTGGTGCAGACGGTGGTGTTGTCACCGGGGTAGAACGCCAGCACAATGGGCCGGCCCCGGTGCGCCGACAGCGTGTACTCGCCCTGCTTGATCTCGCCGCCGGTGAGCAGCACGCCGGGGAGCGTGAAATCCGGGGCGGCCTGACCTATCTCAGGTGTCTTAGCCAACGCGCAAACCTCCCGCGCTTGAAGGGGTGCCCCGGCAAGACTATGCGCCCCCTAGCGGGAACGACGCTGCCGCTCAGCCGGCGTGCACCGCCAGACGATATGTTCCGATTATGACTGAGACAACCTTCAGGGTGGCGACCGCGGGCGGCACAATCGCGGGCTGGGAGAGCGGCGATGGCCCGGCCCTGCTGTTCCTGCACGGCGGCCCGGGCATGAACGACTACGGGCGACTGCTTAGCGGTGAGGTAGCCGGCTGGCGGTTCATCAGCTTCCAGCAGCGCGGCGTGGCGCCATCCACGACCGACGGGCCGTTCACCGTCGAGCAGAATGTTGCCGACGCTCTCGCCGTCCTCGATGACCGCGGCGTCGACCAGGCGGTGGTGCTCGGTCATTCGTGGGGCGCGCACCTCGCGCTGCACCTGGCCGTCGCGCATCCGGACCGGGTCGCCGGCCTGGTCATCGTCGACGGCCTCGGCGTGATCGGCGATGGCGGTGCCCCCGAGGTGGGCGCGGAGCTCGCGGCCCGGCTGCTGCCCGCCGCGGCCGAGGAACTGCAGGCACTGATGGCCGAGCTTGGCGACCGCGAGCCGACGGACGAGTTCGCCAGCAGGCAGCTCGCGCTGGTCTGGCCCGGCTATTTCGCCAGTCCGGCGACCGCGCCGCCGCCGCCACCTGGATTGCGAATCTCGATCGTCACCAACAGCGCCACGATGGAATCGGTGAAGGAGCATCTGGCCGCCGGGTTCGCCGACTCGCTGCGGTCGATCAGTGCGCCGGTGATCTCCGTGCTCGGCGCGCAGAGCCCGATGCCGGTCAGCCAGGGCGAGCAGACCGCGGCCCTGATCCCGGACGCCGAGGTCCGGGTCATCCCGGCGGCCGGTCACCTGCCGTGGCACGAGCAGCCCGGCTGTGTCGCTAGCGCGCTCGCTGATCTAGTGCAGTGCTGACCCGGGGGACGACCCCCGGACCCCCGCGGACATAAGAGCCACCCCCACCTGAGCCATCATGGCGGGTGTGAGTGACTACCGGTTGTACGACGACCTGGCCGGCTGGTGGCCGCTGATCTCCCCGGTCGAGGAGTACACGGCCGATGCCGCGATCCTGCGCGCGGTCTTCGACTCGGCGCCGGCGGCGGTGCGCACGATCCTGGACCTGGGCAGCGGCGGCGGTCACGTGGCGTGGCACTTGAAAGCACAGCACCTGAAGGCCCAGCACCAGCTGACCCTCGTCGACATCTCGGCCGCGATGCTGGCAGTGTCAAGCCAGCTCAACCCGGAGTGCGAGCACATCCAGGGGGACATGCTGACGCTCCGGCTCGGCCGCCAGTTCGACGGCGTGCTCGTGCACGATGCGGTCGACTACGTCACGACCGAGGCGGACCTGCAGCGGGTCGCCCGGACCGCGTACGCCCACTGCCGTCCGGGCGGGATCGCGGTGTTCGCGCCCGACCACACGGCCGAGGGCTTCCGGCCCGGCACCGGCGGTGGCGGCGGCACCGGTGACACCGGCAGGCAGGCGAGCTTCCGCGAGCGGAGATCGGACCCGGACCCGGCCGACGAGTGGATCGAGATCGACTACGAGTTCACGCTGCGGACCCCGGACGGCCGCGTCGACGTAGTGCGTGAGTCGCACCGCCTCGGCGCGTTCCGGGAATCGACCTGGCTGCGGGTGCTGGCCGCCGCGGGCTTTGATCCCGGCCGCGGCAACGTCGCGTCCGACTACGTCGGCACGTCGACCGGTCACGGCCTGCGCAACCTCTACGTCGCCCGCCGGCCGTGAAAGGAGCAGGACGATGGTGACCACGGAGGATGTGCGGGCCTGTGCCATGTCGCTGCCGCGGACCGAGGAGCACCTGATCTACGACCAGGTCAAGTTCCGGATCGGGCGGATCGTGTACCTGGCCCTGAGCCGGGATGAGACCGTGCTCGGCTTCGCGTTTCCCAAAGAGGAGCGAGCGGCGCTGATTGCCAGCGAGCCGGGGAAGTTCAGCCTGCCGAGGCTGAGCGATCAGCGCTACCACTGGGTCCACGCCCAGATGTCGGAGCTGCAGCCGGACGAGCTCCGCGAGCTGATCATCGACGCCTGGCGGATGGTGGTACCGAAGAGGGTGGCGGCCGCGTACCTGGGTCAGTAGCCGGAGTTGCCCCGGGCGGGGGCTCCGTGCATGATGCCAGTTGTGCGGGAGAGATAAGGGCGCAAGTCGCCTGCTGGCGGATAGCCGGCTGAGGTTCGTTCTGATCGGCCTGGTTGGCTCGAGTGCGGCCAACGGGCTGCTGCCGGTAACGGAGAGCTTCGCCGTTCTGCAGGTCACCGGTTCGGCAGCCAAGCTCGGGATCGTCTTGTCCGCCCAGGCCGCGGTCGGCCTGCTGGTGACTCTGCTCGGCGGGGTCGCCGGTGACGCCTGGCCGCGCAGCCGGATCCTCATCGGCTCGACGCTCTTTCGGGCGGCCGCGGCCGCGGGGCTGGCGGCAATGCTGCTGATCCACGTGGCGTCGTTCGCGAGCATCCTCGCGATCTCGGTCGGGTATGGCTGCGCGAACGGGTTCTTCGGCCCGGTCAGCGCCGCCGTGATTCCGGATGTCACCGCACCCGACCAGCTAGCGGCCGCGAACGCGCTGATCGGAGGCCTGTCCTCAGCAGCCGGCATCGTCGCGCCCGCGCTCGCCGGGATCGTGGTCGCCGCGCTCGGGCCCGGCGCCGGGTTCGGGTGCGAGTCGGCGCTGCTGGGCGTCTGCGCGGCGAGTATCGCCAGGGCGCGTCTCCCGGCGCATGCGCGGGCAGTGCGTATGCAGGCCGGGCCAGCCGCGGGCGGCAGGGTGCTGACCCAGCTGCGGGACGGCTGGCAGGTTTATGTGCGCGTGCGCTGGCTGTGGCTCCTGACGCTGCAGTGGACGGCGTTCTCGCTGCTTGTTCTCGCGCCGCTGACGGTGCTCGGGCCCGACATCGCACTGAGGTTCCTCGGGGGACCGGCAGCCTGGGGCGCGATCAGCAGCTGCCTGACCGCGGGCGTGGTGGCCGGCCAGTTCGGGGCAGGCCGGCTACGGCCGTCGCGGCCCCTGCTGGTGTCGGCCTGGCTGTGCCCGCTCGGGGTCGCGGAGGCCATGGCGCTCGGGGTCGGGGCACCGGTGCCGGTCATCGGCGTCGCCGCGGTGGTCAGCGGGCTCGTGATGGGCGTCCAGTTCGTGATCTTCCAGACGATGCTGCAGCGCACCGTGCCCGGCCCGGTGCTGGCGCGGGTCGCCGCGTTCGACCTGATCGGCTCGGAGATCGGTCAGCCCGCCGGCTACGCGCTCGCTGGTCCCGTGGGCGCGGCCATCGGCTTGCGCACGGTCATGACGGTCGGCGCGGCGATCTCGGTCGCCGTCACGCTGCCGTTCGCGTTCGCCCGAACGCTGCGCGAGCCGGTGGATACGATCGCGCGTGCAGGGGCCGAGTCGGCCCCGCCAGCGGCGGTGCGTTAGGCGCCCTCCCGGTGCTCATCCACGACCCGCTCGAGCTCGGCAACGGCGGCGGTGACCGGCGGGAGCGCGCGGACTTCGTCGCGCATGCGCCGGGCGCGCTCGCGGTAGGCGGGATCGGCCAGCACGGTGCGCACAGCTTCGCGGATCACCGTGGCGTTGCGCTCGGCCGGTCCGACGACGCGGCCGACCCCGAGGGCCTGGCAGCGCTTGGCGCAATAGGGCTGATCGCCGGCGATCGGGATGATGACCAGCGGAACGCCCTCGGCGAGTGCTTCTTTGACGCTGTTGAAGCCGCCATGGGACACCAGCAGCGCGCAGTGTGGCAGCAGCGCTGCCTGGGGAATCGTCGGCTGGACCCGCACGTGGGGCGGCAACGGCCCGAGGCGCGAGGGATCCTGATCGAACCCGAGCGCGACGAGCAGATTCAGCGGCTCGTCGCGCAGCGCCGCGAGGATGGTCTCATGGAGCCCGGGCGTGCGGTGGAACACCGTGCCCAGGCTCACCAGCACGGTGGGGCGCTGCGCGAGATGATCCAGCCATAGGGCCAGCTCATCGTGCGGCCCGGGGGTGCTGCGGTGGGCGAAGAAGCGCGCTGTGGGCGGGAACCGGGCCTCCGGTCCGTCAAAGCCGGGCGGCGTGAAGCACAGGTGAAGGTAGCGGAACGCCATCTCGCCTCCCGGATCGGCCGGCAGGGCTGCCTGCTGGCGCAACCCGGCGAGCGGCGCGGCCAGTTCGCGGCGGCGGTCGAGCGCAGAATCGGCCGCGGCGGCAACGGAGACGTGGGGCAGGCCGAGTGCCTCCGCAGCTACGCAGCCGGCGAACTCAAGGGACTCCCGGATGATCAGGTCTGCTGACCACTGTCGCGCAACCCCGATCAGCTCGGGCAGCATGCACC
>DAIOWC010000131.1:0-17178 GCA_036758685.1 Streptosporangiaceae bacterium
CGCTGATCGCCGCGGTGCCGCTGGCCTGGGGCTGGGGCCTCGGCTGGCACGACATCGTGCTGGCTGTCGCGTTCTACTACGTCACTGGGCTCGGCGTCAGCATAGGCCTGCATCGCTACTTCACCCACGGATCCTTCAAGGCGGTGCGCGGATTCAAGATCGCGCTGGCGATCGCCGGGAGCCTGGCCATCGAGAAGCCCGTGATCACCTGGGTCGCCGATCACCGCAGGCACCACAAGTACAGCGACAAGGACGGCGACCCGCATTCGCCGTGGCGTTTCGGGAGTGACGCGAAAGCCCTGGCCAAGGGCCTGGCGTACGCGCATATCGGCTGGATGTTCGACGGTGACGTCACCTCGGAGGAGAAGTTCTGCCCCGACTGGCAAGCGGATGCTGATGTCTCGGCGATTTCCCGGTGGTTCCCGGGCCTGGTCGCCGTCTCGCTTCTCGGGCCTGCCCTCATCGGCGGCCTGTGGTCCATGTCGTGGATGGGCGCGCTGACGGCATTCTTCTGGGCGACCCTCGTGCGGATCGCGTTCCTGCACCACATCACCTGGTCGATCAACTCGATCTGCCACACCTTCGGCAAGACGGAGTTCGAGGTGCGGGATAAGTCCAGGAACGTCTCGTGGCTGGCAATCCTGTCATTCGGCGAGTCCTGGCATAACCTTCACCATTCAGACCCGACCTGTGCGCGCCACGGCGTCCTGAAGGGGCAGATCGACATTGCCGCCAGGACGATCTGGCTGGCCGAGAGGCTCGGCTGGGTCTATGACGTCAGGTGGCCGGATGCAGCCAGGCTGGGCGGCAAGCGGATCAGTGAAAGCAGGAATTTCGGCTCTATGACCCGGTAGATCACCGGTTCTGGCGCCCGTACGGCCGTCGCCGCATCCGCAGGGAGGCCACGAGGAGCGCGACGACGAATATGACGATGCCGATGACCATCAGGTACAGCAGCCCCTTCACGACTGCCCCTATGATGCCGAGCGCGACTGCGGCTAGCACTAGCAGCAGGAATAGCGCAATCATCAGATCCTCCGATCGGCTGCTCAGCGGCGGGCCAGCACCCGCTCGCCGCTGGTGCCCGCCTGATAGGTCAGGCCGTAGTGCTGGAAGACCGACGCTTCGTCGGCCGCCGGGAGCTCACCATCGGTGTCGATCGAAGGGGCGGCCTTGACCTGCTTCCGCTCATAAGCGACTTGCAGATAGGTCGGCCCGACCGTGGCCCGGTCGAGCGGCACGAAGGCAAGCCGACGCCTGGTCGGCTTGCCGACCCTGATCGTGGCAAATGCTGGCAGATCGGTGATGGTATCGACATATATCGCCTCTAGCTCGCCGATTTTCCGGCCGCTCGCGTCGACTACGTGGTGGCCGCGCCACTCTCTGATATCGCCAGCTTCGAACACGCTTGGTTTCCTCCCCCCGGTAACCCCCAGCCCTTTAGCCGTACCCGGGCATGCGGTCCGTAATGCATTGCCGGCAGCCGCGGCTAGGCTCACGCGCGTGGACGCCGTGACCGCCAGCCTGCCCAGCGCACTGGTCGCCAGGTACCGCGCGGTCGACCGCGAGCTCGTCGGGTCCGCGCTCCTGGACACCGCCAGCCACCTCGACTATCTGGCGGAGGACATCCGCGTGCGAGGGATCGTCGTTCCTCTCGAGCTGGGCTTCAACGAGCAGTTCGCGACGCTTGACGGCAACCACCGCATCGCCGTCGCGCTCCGGCTCGGGATCGAGCAGGTCCCGGTTGCGCTGCGCCGCTGCCCGGCCGAGCCGCGCCCGGCGCACGCCCAGCCGATGCGGCCAGGCGACCTGGCCGTGCTCGAGCGGGCATTCGGGCGCTCGTAGCGGCGGCAACGTCATTGACAGCGCTTTGTATAACCGTTAGGTTGCTCGTATAACCGTTATAGGGGAGCAGGGATGCAGCAGGAAGTCGTGCTGGCGATGCTGGCCAAGGAGCCCTCACAGGGCTTCCAGCTCCGCGCCCGGCTTGATGACGCGCTCGGCCCGCTCAGTGAGGCGGTCAACGCCGGCCAGATCTACGTGACCCTCGGCCGCCTCGAGAAGGCCGGCTTCGTCGCGCTCGAGGAAGCGGCTGGTTCCGCCGACCGGGACCGCAAGGTCTACGTCCTCACCGCCGCGGGCCAGGAGCGCGTCAGCGAGTGGCTCGCCGAGGTCAGCTG
This sequence comes from Streptosporangiaceae bacterium, assembly GCA_036758685.1. GTDB lineage: Bacteria > Actinomycetota > Actinomycetes > Streptosporangiales > Streptosporangiaceae > JAJYUU01. The sequence continues at coordinate 2,181 of DAIOWC010000131.1, forward strand.
GCCGAAGCCGGACCTGGCCGAGTTCCACCTGAAGCTGATCGCAGCCGCTTCGGCCGGGCTGGCCGACCCGATCGGGATTGTCGATGCGCAGCGACGCGAGCTGCTGCGCCGGCTGCGGGACGCGCAGCGGGCCGAGATCGCCGAGCCCGAGGGCTCGGATGCGGCGCTGCTGCTTGACGGCATCGTGCGACGACTCCAGGCCGACCTCCAGTGGCTGGAGGCCTGCGAGGCGAGCTGGACCACCCGGAGGAGAAGATCATGAAGGACAACGCTGAGACCTCAGTGCTCCGCGCAGTAGGGCTGCGCAAGCACTACGGGAAGGATGAGAGTCTCGTGCGCGCCGTCGACGAGGTCGATCTGGAGATCGCCCGGGGCGAGGCGCTCGCGGTCATGGGCCCGAGCGGCTGCGGGAAGTCGACGCTTCTGCATCTCCTCGGCGGGCTCGACCGTCCGTCCGGCGGCGAGCTGTGGCTAGCCGGCCGGCGCATCGACGGCCTGGGCGAGCGGGGCCTTGCCGACCTGCGTCGGCATGAGATCGGCTTCGTATTCCAGGCCTTCCATCTCATGGACGAACTCACGGCCAGGGAGAACGTCGAGCTTCCGGCGCTGCTCGCGGGCCGCTCGCCCCGGCAGGCCCGCCAGCGGGCCCTGGAACTGCTTGACCAGGTAGGGCTCGCGGATCGCGGTAACCATCTGCCCGCCGCGCTCTCTGGCGGGCAGCGCCAGCGCGTCGCCATTGCCCGCGCCCTCGTCAACGAGCCGCTCATCCTGCTGGCCGATGAGCCGACCGGCAATCTGGACAGCGCGGCGACGCTCGAGGTGCTCCGGCTCTTCGACCGGCTGCACACCGCCGGGCTGACGTTCGTCATCGTCACCCACGACCAGCGCGTCGCCGCGACCGCGGACCGGCTGGTGTCCATGCGTGACGGCGCGCTGGTCGACCAGATGCGCCTGACCGGCGGGACCGGGGGCAATCTCCGGGACCTTCTGGCGATGGATCGCCAGCATGGGTAAGACACTGCTCGTTTTCCGCCTGGCGGGGCGCGACGTGCGCCGCCACCTGGCCCAGGCCGTGCTGCTGATCGTCGCGATCGCCGCGGCGACGGCGACGCTCACGATGGCGCTGGCGCTGAACGGCGTGACCAGCCAGCCCTTCGCGGCGACCCGGGCCGCCACGAGGGCCCCGGACGTCGTCGCGTACATGACGTCCGCCGCCAGGGCGAAGAGCCTGATCCACGCCGCCGGAGTCGCTGCCTACGACGGCCCGTTCCCGGTTGCGTCGGCCGTGATCAAGTTTGACGGCCGGGGCTCCGCCGTCTTCGCCGAGGGCCGGGACGTCGCGCCGGCCACGATCGACCGGCCGGCGCTGACAGCCGGCAGCTGGGTACGGTCAGGCGGCGTGGTGCTGGAGCGCACGTTTGCCGAGGCGCTGGGCGTCTCGGTCGGGGACCGGGTCACGCTGAACGGCAGGTCGTTCGTGGTCGCGGGCATCGCGGTCACGGCCGCGCAGGCGCCGTACCCGAACCTCTGCTGGATGTCGACCAATTCCTGCCCGCCCTTCTTCAGCATCGACTCGGCCAGCTTCCGGAACGTCGGCGTGATCTGGACGACGACCGCGGACGCGATCGGCCTGACCTCGAAGGCCAACCCGCTCACGATGTGGGCGCTGAACCTGAAGCTGACCCACCCGGCTGATGCGTCGGCGTGGGCCGACCGGGAATTCAACAGCTTCGGCAGCGGCGGTCCACGGAGTGTCTCCGTTGCCCCCGGTAGCGGGCCCGGGGCAGGCCCAGCTCCGCAGTATGACTTCTCGCCCTGGGAGGGGATCGCTCAGGCCGACGCGCTGCTGGTTCAGGACGCGCAGTCCGTCCTCGAGCCGGGTGCCTACCTCCTCGCGGTGCTCGCTATCGCCAGCGTGGCCGTCCTGGTCGGCCGCCGGCTGTCGGAGTACGCCCGCCGGGTGGGCTTGCTGAAAGCCGTCGGCGGGTCACCGCGCCTGGTTATGGCCGTGTTCCTGGTCGAGAACCTTGCGCTGGCGCTGTTCGCCTCGCTGCTCGGGCTCGTGGCCGGGTGGCTGATCGCGCCGATCCTCACCAGTCCCGGCGCGGCGCTGATCGGCTCGCCGGGAGCACCGGCGATCTCCGCCGGGACGGTGATCCGCGTCGTCGGCGTCGCGCTCGTGGTCGCGCTGGCGGCGTCGCTCGTGCCTGCCATCCGGGCCGCGAGGACCAGCACCGTCTCTGCCCTCAACGACGTCGGGCGGAGGCCGGCGCGCCGGGGCGCGCTCATCCGGGTCTCGCGGCGGCTCCCGGTCCCGGCGCTGGTCGCAATCCGGCTGGTCGCCCGGCGGCCGCGGCGCGCGCTGCTCAGCGCGGCGAACGTCGCCGTCACGATCACCGGCATCGTCGCGGTGATCGCGTTCCGCGCCGACGCGGACGGCGTGTTCTCGGGCCCGGCCGCGACCGGCCTCACCGGTGGCGGACTATCTGACCCCGTGATCAACCGGGATGAGCAGATGCTCGCGGTGATCACGGTCATGCTGATCACGCTGGCGGTGCTGAACGCCGTCTTCACCACGTGGGCGACCGTGCTCGACGCCCGGCGGTCATCGGCGCTGATGCAGGCGCTCGGCGCGCGGTCCGGGCAGGTGATCTCAGGACTCGTCGTCGCGCAGGTGCTGTCCGCGCTGCCGGGGGCGATCGTCGGGATCCCGCTCGGCCTCGCCCTCTACAAGGCCGCGGTCAGCGACGGGACGCCGCCGCCGGCGCTGTGGCTCGTCGCCACCGTGCTCGTGACGCTCGCGGTGATGGCGGCGCTGACCGTCATCCCGGCATGGATGGGCATCCGCCGGCCGGTCGCCGAGGTCCTCCAGGCCGAGACGGCGTAAGGGCATACATCGCGTCCGGGAGGCCGGGCGGCCCGGGTGAGCGGATCACCAGGGCCGCCCGCCGCTCGCTCGGCGTTTCCGCGGTTGAATGGCGGGGTGACGCAAGCCGGTTCTCCCGGATGGATCGTGGTGCTGAACGGGCCGCCCCGGTCGGGGAAGTCGAGCATCGCGGCGGTCATTCAGGAGACGTTTGACGGTCCGTGGATGAACCTCGGCGTCGACGTGTTCAGCCGGCACGTGACCCCGCCGCGTTACCGGCCGGGAATGGGCCTCCGCCCCGGCGGCGAGGCTCCCGACCTCGAGCTGTTGATCCCGGCCTTCTACCGGGCGTTTTACGACTCGGTGGCGGCGCACAGCCGTCAGGGTCTGAGCGTGGTGGCAGATGTCGGCCACCACGATGCGTACTCGGCGCCGCTGGGCGTGCTTCCCGACGCCGCCAGGCGGCTCAGCGGGCTTCCCGCGCTGCTGGTCGGCATCCGGTGCCCGCTCGAGGTCATCATGGCGCGGCGTGATGCCGGGCAGGCGGGCCGGGACGGCCGCTACGTGACCAGCGGCCCCGGCGGGGAGATACCCGAGCCCGTGCGGCGATGGCAGCGCTCTGTGCACGAGCCCGGGATCTACGACCTGGAGATCGACACCTCGGCGGTAACTCCGGAGGCCGCGGCCGCGATGATCCGCCGCCGGCTGGACGGGCCCGCGCCGCAGGCCTTCCGCCAGCTCGCCGCGCACCGCTGACCGGATGCGTCCGCGCGGGTCTCGGCCGCGTCCCTTCCGAGTATCGCGACCTGTCTGCGGGCTGGCCGGAGGTGCAAGCTGGGCACAGCAACAGCCAGTTTGCGCCCCGCGCGTAAGGAAGTGACGTCATGGCAAAGAAGCCAGCTTTAGCAGGAAACGACGGCCCCGCCAGCCCGGAGGCTCAGCCAGCGCGGCGGCGGTCCGGGGTGTACGGGCGACGCGCGGTGATGCTCGGCGCGGCGGCCGCCGGCGCCGGCGTCGCGGCCAGCATGACGAGCGGCGGCGTGGCCGAGGCGAGCTCGGCCGTCCAGCTGGGCCAGACTAACCACGGGTCGTCTACCACCGAGATCATCTCGACCCGCAGCGGCGCCTTTGACGGCCAGACAAGCGCCAACGGGCACAGCGGCGTGGCCGGCCACGACACCAGCAAGGGCCACACGGGCAACGGCGTCTACGGCGGATCGGTTAACGGCAAGGGCGTCTACGGTACGTCGGACCACGGCACCGGCGTCCAGGGCCAGACCTCCGAGGGCGGTCAGAGCGGCGTGGCGGGAATCGACGTCAGCAAGCACGGCGGGCACGGCGTGTACGGCCGGTCCGAGCACGGCACCGGCGTCTACGGCGACGCGACTGGGTTCAACCAGAGCGCGGTCTACGGGAGCAACGTGAGCCTTAACCCCGGTTACGGCTTCTACGGGGTCACGCTGAACGGCATCGGGGTGTACGGCCAGTTCGGGCTGGGCAAGGCGGGCGAGACTTTCGCCTCCGGGGTCACTGGCCTGGACCTGAGCGCCGCGGGCGAGGTCGGCGTGGCCGGACAGTCCACGAATGGGATCGGGGTCTACGCCGCCGCCAGCGACAAGGGCAAGGCCCTGCAGGTGAGCGGGACGGCGCAGTTCAGCATGAGCGGCGTGGTGACGGTGACGAAAGGGCACGCAAGCCTCACGGTGACGGCAGCGGGTGTCAGAACTACAAGCCTTGTTCTGGCGACGATCCAGACGCCTGAGGCCGGCGTGTATATCGAGGGTGCGGCGCCCAGTTCCGGCTCGTTCCGGATCACCTTGTCCAAGGCCGTGAGCGCGGACATGCAAATCGGGTGGCTGGTCCTCGAGTCGCCGGACGGCTAACGGGGCGCCGGCTGCCCCTCGACCGCCTGACCACGGCGCCAGTAACGGGCGGCAGATTAGTCTTGCCATCTGTGATCACTTGCGTCGTTGAATACGTGATCGACCCGGCCAAGACCGAGGCCTTCGAGCGCTTCGCCCGGCGCTGGATGGAACTCGTCGACCGCCACGGCGGCACCCACCACGGTTACTTCCTGCCGGCCGAGGGCGCCAGCGACAAGGCACTCGCGCTGTTCAGCTTTCCCAGCCTCGCGGACTACGAGCAGTACCGGACGTTGTTCGGCACCGATCCCGATTTCGTCGCCGCCGACCGGATCAGGGACGAGAGCGGTTGCGTGCTGCGCTATGAGCGGACCTTCATGCGCCCGCTCCTGCCCGGGCAGGCTCGATGAACACGCCTGGGTCTGCGGTCCATCGGGCCGCGATGTTGGTCATCAGCAAGGCAGAGTCGAGCGTGCAGGCGCCGTCGGGGAATTTCGCGCGATCATCGAACAGGCTGGAACGCATCCGGGCGATGCCCACTGGCCTGGCGGCCCACCTCGCTGCGTGCAGGCTGACACTGTCTACGCACGCGTGATCCGCGGACGGGGAGAATCCCCGGGCGCCGAGGCGGAAGAACTCGATGGCCGCATCGAGGTTCTGGAACAGCTCGCTCCGGAACGCGGCAGCGGGAGCCGTCTCGGCGGACAGCGCCACCTCTCCGTCCACCGAACGAACGTCGACCCGCAGGCTGGCGTCCGACTCGCGGACCTGGAATCGGGCGACGTGATACGCGCCAGGGAAAACGCGGTGGCCGACAGCCCCGGCGATGCGGGAGCTGGTCTCGCGTCGCGGCACGTAGACGCCGACGTGGCTGCCGTGAGCGTCATCCCACTCGACCGCAAACCGATGAGCGAGGTTCTCGCTCGTGAGACCGGCTGCATGAGGCAGGCGGGAGGGGCGGACGCTGCTCATGCGGATGAGGCAGACGCCTCCTACGGCATGGCCACTGACGAGTTGCGGTCGGAAGGGACGGGGCAGGAACGCAGCCACGCGCTCGGGGTCGATCCGGTAATTGACAAGCAGCCGGCGCTCAATGAGACAGTCAATGCTCCTGGTGATCACGGTGCCGGCTCCTCGGTCTCGGGTGCAGGGGCGTCGCTCCGGGTGCGCCGACGGCGGAGCACAATCTGTTCGGGGCAGACCGCCGACAGGAAGCTTCCGACGCAGACAGCGAGCCGCTCAGGCACCAGGGAGTACAAGATGCGGTTCGCGTCCCGGCGCTCGGTGACCAGTCCAGCCGCTCGCAGGACGCCGAGATGACGCGAGATCGACGGGCCGCTAATCGCGAACCTGGCAGTTATCTCGCCGGCCGAGAGCTCTCCGCTGCGCAAGTCGGCGAGGATCTGCCGACGGGTGGGGTCCGCCAGCGCCTTGAACACGGAGGCGGCGTCGTCGGTCATAGGACGCATATTAGCTATCTTGCTAATTAGCAGTCAAGCTAAGTTCCATGACAGAAATCTGCTAGCGAACGCGCCGGCCCGCGGCAGACGATGACGTTGTGCGCGTCCTCGTCACCGGGCATCGCGGGTTCATCGGCGCCGAGGTAGCGGCCCGCCTGGAGCAACTCGGCCACGACGTCATCGGCTTCGACCGCGTCGAGGGCGATGACCTGCTGGACCTCGCGGCCGTGCGCCAGGCGGCCGGCGGCTGCACGGCGATCGTCCACCTGGCCGCCCTCGCGCACGACACCGCTGGCAGCCCCGAACAGATCATGGCCGTCAACGTTCTCGGTACGTGGCACGTGCTGCTGGCGGCCGAAGCCGCCGAGCGCGTCATCTACTTCTCCAGCGGCCAGGTGTTCGGACTGGCCGAGGGCGAGCGGCTGCCCGACTACCTGCCCGTCGATGATCAGCACCCGCGGCGGGCGATGCGGGCCTACGGCCTGTCCAAGTGCCTGGCCGAGGACCTGTGCGCCGGCTTTACCGCCCGGACCGGCATCACCAGCGTGGCGCTGCGGCCGGGCTGGGTCTGGGACCCCGGCATGTACCGGCGGATCGCGGAACAGTGGCGCGCCGACCCCGCGTCGGAGTGGACGCCGGCATGGGAGTACGGCCAGTTTGTCGACGTCCGGGACGTCGCGACGGCGGCGGAGCTAGCGCTGACGGTGCCCCTGACCGGGCACCATCGCCTGCTGCTCGCCGCCGCCGACATTGCCGCCAGCGAGCCCAGTCTGGAGATGGCCGCGCGTCTGATCCCGAGCGTGCCCATCCATGATCGCGACGCCTACCGGCGGGAGCCGTTCCGCACCCTCTTCGACAGCTCAGCGGCGAGGCGGGTGCTTGGCTGGCGGCCCGCCTACCGCTGGGCCGATCGTGGCGGGAGCTACGACGCGGCTGGCTCGACGAAGTAGTGATCCTCTTCGAGGTCCTCAATGAGCCCGGGGTGCTCCGGCTTCCAGCCCAGGAGCTCCTGCGTCAGCCTGCTTGAGGTCGGGTTGTCGATGGAGACGAGCGCGCCGAGGAAGCCGAAGTGCTCACCCGCGTCCGCCGCTGGGATGCTGACGGCCGGGACGCCCAGGCGGCGTCCGATGACCTCAGCGATCTCCCGGAACGGCACGCCCTCGTCGCCGACCGCGTGCAACCGCGAACCGGCTGGGGCTGACTCCAGTGCCAGCCGGTACAGGTGGGCCGCGTCGAGCGTGTGCCCGGCGGGCCAGCGGTTGGATCCGTCACCCACGTAGCCGGAGACGCCCTTGTCGCGGGCGATGGCGATCAGGGTCGGGATGAAGCCGTGATGATCGAGCGAGCTGTGCACGGTCGGGGGCAGCCGGACGACGGAGGATCGGATCCCCCGGCCGGCGAACGCGATCACCGCGTTCTCGCTGTCGATCCGCGGGCCGGACTCCGCCGCGTCGGTCTCGGTGCCGGTGCGGCCCGCCGCGGCCTGCGCGAGCAGCAGCGTTCCCGACGTGCTCACCAGCGGCTTGCCGGTGCCGGCGAGCGCGTCGGCCAGGGCGTTGAGCGCCTTGAGATCGGCATCGGCGGCGCCGGCGTAGTCGCCGGTCACCATCGACTCGTGCTTGAAGGCGAGGTGGATTACTCCGTCGGCGGCGGCCGCGGCCTGACGCAAGCCGGCAAGGTCGTCAAGGTCGCCGCGGTGAACCGCGACGCCGGCCGCGGCCAGCGCGGCGGCTGAGGTGTCGGAGCGAGCCAGCCCGACGACCTCATGTCCGGCGCCGAGTAGCTCGGGGATGAGGGCGGAACCGACGTGCCCGGACGCGCCGGTGACGAATACGCGCATGACAAGTCCTCCAGTTGGGTCAGCTGTCCCCGGTCCGAGTGGCCGGGCCAGTGATGTCAGTCACTGTCATCACAGTAGCACGTCATGACAGTCACTGTCATCACCAGGTACGATCACGGCATGGGTAGATGGGAGCCCGATGCGCAGGGACGCCTGGCAACGGCGGCCATGGAGCTGTACCTCGAGCGGGGGTTCGAGGCCACGACCGTGGCCGAGATCGCGGAGCGGGCCGGGCTGACGGAGCGAACGTTCTTCCGGCATTTCGCCGATAAGCGCGAGGTCCTGTTCGCGGGCGGCAGCGCGCTGGAGGACCTGCTGGTCAGCAAGGTCGGCGAGGCCCCGGCCGCGCTGGCGCCGATCGAGGCGATGACCACGGCGCTGATCGAGGTCGCTGACATTGTTTTCGCCGACCGCCACGAGTTCGCCCGCCAGCGCCAGGCGATCATCGCCGCGAACCCGGACCTTCAGGAGCGTGAGCTCATCAAGCTGGCCTCGCTCGCCTCGGCGACCGCCGGCGCCCTGCGCCTGCGTGGCGTCAGCGACCCCGCGGCGAGCCTGGCGGCCGAGACCGGCATCGCGGTCTTCAAGATCGCCTTCGCGCGATGGGTGACGGATCCCGGCGAGCGGCCTCTCGCGCCGTTCATCCGGGAGTCCATGGACGAGCTGAAGCTCGTCGCCGCCGGATAGGGGTTGCGCTATGACCGAGCCGGCGAGCACGCCTGGCGATGTCGCGGACATCTCCCGTATGCAGAGCTTCTGGCGGGGCGGAACGGGCGGCTCCGCCGTCGATCGCAGCGCGGCGCAGGACGCCCAGGCCGCATACCCGCAACTGGCGGCCTCGGTGCGGGCGAACCGCGCGTTCCTCGGCCGGTCCGTGCGCTTCCTGGCCGCGGAGTGCGGGATACGGCAGTTCCTCGATATCGGGACCGGGCTGCCGGCACCCGGCGCCGTGCACGAGGTCGCTCGTGAGATCGCGCCGGACTGCCGCGTCGTGTACTGCGACAACGACCCGGCGGTCGTGAGCCGCGCGCGGACGGAAATGGCGGCCGGCGGTGCCGACTACATCGAGGCCGATGTCCGCGACGCCGACGGCCTGCTCGCGCGTGCGGGCCCCATGCTGGATCTGTCGGCGCCGGTCGGCGTCCTCCTCGTGTCTGTGCTGCACATGATCTCCGATCGCGATGATCCGGCCGCGGTCGTCGCCCGGCTGATGACCGCACTGCCGGGCGGCAGCTATCTGGTGCTCACGCACGTCGCGTCCGACATCGATCCCGAGGCGATCGCGGAGATGACGCGGCGCGTGAACCAGCAGGTCGGCCGGCGGGCCACGCCCCGTGATCATGCATCGGTGCTGCGGCTGTTCGCCGGCCTGGAACTCGTCCCGCCCGGCCTCGTGCGGGTGCCGTTGTGGCGCCCGGACTCGGCCGAGGAAGCCGCGTCACCCTCGGCGCAGTGGGGCGGCGTCGGGTCGGCTGGGGGAGCGTGACGCTGGACTTCACCGAGGCGGTGATCACGCTCTTGCGCCCGTCGACGCGGCTGAATTAGTGTCTGGACGTATGTCCGGAAACGTGGTGACCGATCCCGCTTCGGTGAGCTGGGAGCCGAGCCAGGAACGCCTGGAGCTGGGAGAGGCGCTGCGCCGGCTACTGGACGTTGTCGTGCGGACCGGCGCCGAGCCCAGCGAACTCGGCGCCGCTGCGGCGATCATCGATGAGCTGACAACGAGGCTCAGCGGCTCGGCCGTGCGCCCCGACATGTCCGTGGCGGCCGACTCCTACCGGACACACATGAGCCTCGTCGGCGGCCTGTCGCACCCGGTGGCGCCCCAGCTCGTCATCCAAGTCGACGGCGACCGCGGCAGCGGTGAGGTAGTCGTCGGGCCGGCGTTCGAAGGCGGCCCAGGGCTGGTCCACGGCGGTGTCATCGCGCTGCTGATCGACCACGCGATGGGCTGCGTGGCGGCCCGGCCAGACCGGCCGGCGATGACCGTCAGGCTTGGCCTGCGCTACCGGCGGCCGACGCCGCTAGGCGTGCCGCTCACCGTCTCGGTCACTCTCGATCGCACCGAGGGCCGGCAGCTGTACCTCACCGCATCGATCACCGCGGCGGGGGTGGTGACGGTCGAGGCCGACGCGGTGTTCATGACCCTCACCCCTGAGAATCTCCAGACGGTCTTCCGCCGAGCCGCAGGCGCGTAAGCCGACCGTCACCGCGACCTCGTGCACGAAGTTGCCGCCGTAGCCCAGCGGATTCCACTCCGGCGTGACCAGCTGATCGTTGCCGGCCGCGTCGCTCGCGCGCGCCCGCACGCACACCGGCCCGGCGGGCAGGTCGTGCAGGTTCAGCTCCCAGTGCTGCCAGGCAAACTGGTCCGGCCGTCCGACCAGCCGCGCTCGCTGCCACGACGGCGGCGAGGTTGCCGATGCGCTGGCGGCGCTCACGTCGACCCGCCGGACTGGCGCCTCCCCGGACCAGGCGACGCCGCTCACCGTTACGTCACCAGACGGGATGCGCGAGCCGTCGGGCGGCTCGATGATCATGGCACGGACGCGCTGGAGCCGGACCGGCTCGCGCTCGGTCTGCCCGTCGCGCTGCCATTCGTAGACATAGTGCGAGTCCTGGAAGAAGCCGCGGAACGGCCGGTCGGTCGCCTCCACCTCGGTCAGCCACTTGACCGAGGCCACCGCGTACCAGCCGGGAACGACCAGCCGCACCGGGAAGCCGTGCCGGACCGGCAGCGGGTCGCCGTTCATCTCGTAGGCCAGCAGGGCGCCTGACCGCATCGCATCCTCAACGCCCAGGCTCCGCTCGAACCTGATGGGCTCGGGCAGGTCCGCCAGCGGGCCGCCGTCGGCGCCCCGGAAGATGAGCTCGCGGGCTGACGGCAGCACCTCGGCCCGGTCGAGCACGTCGCGGAGCCGGGCTCCGGTCCAGTGCGCGGTGCTCACGGCGCCGAGCTCCCATCGCTCGCCGCCGGGCGCCGGGCTGAAGAGCGCCCGCCCGTTCCCGGCGCACTCGAGGGTTGCGGTCAGCGACTGCGCCGGCATCTCGCGCAGATCCCGGAGGCTCACCGACAGGGTCTCGCGCACCAGTCCCGCCACCGACAGCCGCCAGGCCTCGGGATCCAGCTCGGGTATCGGGAAGTGGTTGCGGCGGAAGAACCGGTGGGTCGGCGTGACCTCGCCGCCGAGCAAGGCCGGCGGCAGCTCGCAGTTGAGCGGCTGCTCGCTGCGGCCGACGAGGCCGGCCCGCATCGCCTCCTGCCACGGCTGATCGTTGTTGGCCACGAACCGGTCATACCCACGCGCCGGCACCGGTCAGCCGGCGGTACGAGTCACAAAAGATGATGGAAGAAGGTGATAACTCCGGTGATCCAGCCGTGGATCGTGTCTCCCGCCGCGGCTGGGTTGGACAAGATCCAGATCGCGATCAGGATCACGATCACGACGCTGATGACTCGTTGTAACATTCCAGGCCCGCCTCCCGACCAAGTCCGGCCCTCGGGTGGAAAGTTCCAACTGCCCAGGCAGCGGACGTTCTAACTATGTGCCGGTTGCGCGGGCAGGAACTGGGGTAAATCCGGCGCGATTCTGACTCAAAGCGGAACGGAGTTGGCGCCGGCCCGGACTCACCCCCAATTTCATTTACACAAAGCGGGGCAAGCCCGGCGCCGAACCGCACGCAAGTGCTGGTAAGTGGCGCGTTGCATCGCCTGGCGATGTAGCCGCAAGCCCCGAATCGGGCATTCCGGTCGGCTTCGGCGCACTTACTTGGACGCGAGCGCGCTGGCTCGTGGCTGGGCAGCGCCGGATCCCTGGCCGGCGGCTGGACGGACTTGGGCGGAAATCACCTATTGTTCACATATGCTCAGCGATCAGCGTCCGGCCCCTCGGGACATCGCCCCGCCGGACCCGGCGCGGTCGGTTCCCGCCGTAAGGCCCGAGGGAACCAGACCGGGGACGTGGGCCGGCGCGCCCAGTGCGGTCCTCGCCGGCGATGAGATCGTGCTGGCCTACCGGCTTCGCAAGCCGGCCGAGGACGCGGCCGGCGAGGCGCGCGGCCACGCCATCGTGATCGCCAGGTCATCCGATGGCGAGCGATTCGAGACCATCCAGACGATCACCAAGGACGAGGTCGATGCCGAGTCGCTTGAGCGCCCGGCCCTGGCCATCGCACCGGACGGGACCTGGCGGCTGTATCTGAGCTGCGCCACCCACGGCACCAAGCACTGGCGGGTTGAGGTGCTTGAGGCCGCCTCGCCGGACGGTTTCGACGCCCGCCGGCGCGCCGTCATGCTGCCGGGCGACGCGACCAGGGCGGTCAAGGATCCGGTGATCCGGCACGACCGCGGTACGTGGCACATGTGGGCGTGCATTCACCCGCTCACCGACCCCGACCAGACCGACCGGATGTGGACCGACTACGCCTCCAGCGCGGATGGCCTGGCGTGGACCTGGCACGGCCCCGCGCTCGAGCCCAGGCCGGGGGAGTGGGATGCCCGCGGCGCCCGCGTCACCGACGTGCGCCTCCGCCCGGATGGCGTCGTTGCCTACTACGACGGCCGGGCCAGCGCCGGGGAGAACTTCGAGGAGCGGACGGGCGTGGCCTTCGGTGCCGGGCCTGCGGCACTGGCCGCCGGAGGCGGCGGCCCGGTCGCGGAGGCGCCCGCCGGACTTGGCCTTCGGTATCTGAACATCGTCCCGCTCGGTGACGGCCATGAGCGGCTGTACTACGAGCTCACCAGGGCGGACGGTGCGCACGAGCTGCGGACCGAGCTGCGGTAGCCGGCGGGTCAGTAGTCCCGCGGCCGCCCGTTGCGGGCCTGCCACTGACCAGCCGGCCTGACCCCGACCAGGCCGCCCGAGTCGTCGCGCGGCAGCAGCCAGTCGCTGAAGTCCTCGTCGAGCAGCGACTCCAGCAGCCTGATGTCGGGCTCGAACTGCGGGATGAGCGCCCGCCGCTGCTCCCACGTCAGGGGCCGGCGAGGCTGCGCGCCGGCCTGAAGGCTGCGTTCCAGCCGGTCGGTGATGGCCGAGCCGGCGTGGCCGGGCACCAGCGTGGCCAGCGCGGAACCCGTCCGCATGAGCGAGGCCAGCGAACGATGCCGCCTGGTCGTCGGCGGGTGAGCCGTGACGTTCTCCCGCGGGACCTCGGTCAGCAGGCCGGTCGTGACGCCGAGGAACGCGCAGACCCGGTCGAGCATGCCTACCGGATCGCTGATCATGGCCCGGTACCTGAAGACCAGCACCTGATCCCGCGGAAACACCGAGTACAGGTGCTCAAGCTGGCTCCCGTACATGCCGAGCTCGGTATAGCGCCAGAAGTCGGCCCAGCCGGCCGCGATCCGCCGCGGCTCGTCCGCGCACGCCGCCACGAAGTCATCGATCGGGTCCAGCCCGGCCGACCACAGGTGAGTCCAGTTCGAGTGGGCGCGCTCGACCGGATCGCGCAGCACCACGATGAACCTGGCGGCCGGGATCAGTGCCCTGATCCGCCGCTGGGCGGCGTGACTGTACAGGTAGAAGGGTGTCGACTCGCCGCGGAGCGTGCCCGCCGGGGCGGCGTCGAAGAGCGCCTCGTAGTCCGCCCGCCGGAAGATGTGCTCGCGGTACGTCCTGGCGTCGCCCGGCCCGCCCTGGGGAGGCGGCGGCACCCCGCCGGTCAGGAAGTACTTGGGTTCCTTGACCGGCGACAGGTAGAGCCCGGGGTGACGGGCAAGCGCCGCGTGCAGGGCCGTCGTGCCGGCCTTGGGTGCGCCCGCGACGAAGAAGTCCGGTAGCGCCATTGCCGCCCCCTACCCCCGTTCTCAGCCGATTACCGGCGAAGATTCCCGAGCACTTCGGGCAAATCGCAGATTCCGGCGGTCAAGGCGAAGCGGGTCCCGGGCACCGGCCCCTGTGTCACCGTGTACTCGTGACCGGCAGCGCTCGAGTCTCGCTCGTCATTCCGGCCTACAACGAGGGCACCGCGATCGCCCCGGTGCTCGACCGGATCTTCGACTCGGTCCGGCTGCCGCTTGAGGTGCTGGTCGTGGTCGACACGGGTGAGGACCCGACCATCGGAGTGGTCGAGGAGTACTCGGACAAGGAACCGCGACTGCGCCATCTGGTGAACACCTACGGCCGCGGCCCCGCGAACGCGATCAGGTTCGGGATCGATGCCGTTACGTCGCCGGTAGTCGTCGTGACGATGGCGGATGGCTGCGACGACGCCCGCCAGATCGACGATCTGGCTCGTCTCGTCGAGCGCGGCGTGGCGGTCGCGGCCGCGTCCCGCTACATGCCCGGCGGGCAGCAGGTCGGCGGCCCCTGCCTGAAGGGCATGCTCTCGCGGGGCGCCGGTCATTCTCTGCATGTGCTCGCCCGCGTCGGTACCAGGGACGCGACGAACTCGTTCAAGGCCTACTCGACCGACTTCGTTCGCCGGGTCGGGATCGAGTCGACCGACGGCTTCGAGATCGGCATCGAGCTGACGGCCAAGGCCAGGCGCTTGCGCCTGCCGGTGGCCGAGATCCCGACCGTCTGGCTCGACCGGCAGGCCGGCGTCTCGAACTTCCGGGTGGCCCGATGGCTGCCCGAGTACCTGCGCTGGTACCGGTTCGCCTTCGGGCCCAGGCTGACCGCGGGAGACATCCAGGCTCGGGCCAGGCGGCGGCAGACCGGCACGAGCTAGCGCGGGAGCGGGAGGCGATGGAGAAGGTCCTGGTCAGCGGCTCCGCCGGCTTCATCGGCGGATACGTCGTCGACGAGCTGCTGCGCCGCGGGTACGAGGTGGCAGGGATCGACAACCACTCCAAGTACGGGCGGGTCAGGAAGTCCTACGATGATCACCCGCACTACACCCTGGTCGAGGGCGATGCCCGCGACGTCGCCCTGATGACGGAGCTGCTGCGCGACTGCGACCACTTCATCGCCGGCGCGGCGATGATCGGCGGCATCTCCTACTTCCACGCCTACGCCTACGACCTGCT
>DAIOWC010000132.1:0-17130 GCA_036758685.1 Streptosporangiaceae bacterium
ACAGCACAGCTAGCCGAACGCCGGGCCGCGCTCGGCCACGAGCACGTCCAGCCGCTCCTGGATGGTGTCCCGGACGCGGTCGGCCAGCGCCGCCACGACCTCGTCGTCCGGGTCGGGGCTCGGCTGCCCGGCAGCTAGCACCGGCTCACTGAACTCGATGATCCACTTGGACGGCAGCGGCACCGCGCCGATAGGCCCGAGCCACGGAAACAGCGGGGTGACCGGGAAGTACGGCAGGTGCAGCGTCCGTGCCAGCGGCTCGGCGTTGGCGACCATCGGGTAGATCTCCTCGGCGCCGACTATGGCGCACGGAACGATCGGCACGGCGGCCTGCAGCGCCGTCCGGGCAAAGCCGCCGCGGCCGAACCGCTGCAGCCGGTACCGCTCGCTGAACGGCTTGCCGATGCCCTTGAAGCCCTCGGGGAAGACGCCGACCAGCTCGCCCGCTTCCAGCAGCCGCCGCGCCTCCGCCGGATCGGCCCTGGTGTGCCCGCTGCGGCGCGCGAGGCTGGCCAGCAGCGGCAGCGTGTAGACCACGTCCGCGCCGAGCAGCCGGAGGTTTCGCGCCGCCGGGTGCTCGGCGAAGATCCCTGCCTGGACCATGATCGCGTCCAGCGGCAGCACGCCGGAATGGTTGGCCACGAGGAGCGCGGCACCCGAGTCAGGGATGTGCTCAAGGCCGCGCATCTCGATGCGGAACCACCGGCGGTACAGCGCCAGGGCCGCAGGCATGAGCACAGCCGAATTGAGCTCGGCGTCGAACCCGAACTCGTCTACCTCGTACTCGCCACGCAGCCGGCGCCGCGCGAACTCGGCCGTCTCGGCCAGCCGGTGACGCCAGCCACCAGGCAGGCCCGACTCTCTGGTCACGAGGCCTTCACCGCGTCAACCAGCGAGAGGTGTTGGCCGGCGGCCGAGCAGCGCCTACTTCTTGTTCCGGCGCTGAACGCGCGTCTTCCGCAGCAGCTTGCGGTGCTTCTTCTTCGCCATCCGCTTGCGGCGCTTCTTGATGACTGAACCCACGAGACCACCCTTGCTTGCTCACTAGGCTGACGGGCATGCCCATGCACATGCTCGCCATTTCGGGCGGCCGGGCAACATGCCAACGCCACAGCGTACCTCTGCCGGGCCTGCCCGCGGTGGCCTAGTCCGCCCGGAGCCTGCTGGCCTGGGCAGATGGGACGCCTCTACCCGGATGCGACGAACGCTTCCCGCAGATAGTCGCTGACCGCGCGCTCGGGGACCCGGAAGGAGCGACCGACCCGGATCGCCTCAAGCTCGCCCGAGTGGACAAGCCGGTAAACCGTCATCTTGGAAACGCGCATGATCGCCGCCACCTCGGCCACGGTCAGGAACCTGACGTCGCTGAGCGGAGTTACGTCTGCTGCCATTGGTAATCCTCTTCCGACCGAGCTGGTTCACCGCGCGGGAGCGGCGCATCAGTCACGCCCGTCTCCAGCGTAAGTCCTGTATGGAAAAGGGCAACCCCGTGCGAGCCCTGCCAATTCGTAGACCCCCGGTGCACGCTGGCATTATGGCTATTTCTGACGCCATTCCGGTTTGGTTAGATCTGCCTACCCTGCGCCAAGCTCGCGGCCGCGATCGCGCGCGGCCTCGATCGCGGCCAGCACCGCGGCCCGGACACCGTGCTTCTCCAGCTCCCTGATCGCGTTGATCGTGGTCCCGCCCGGTGAGGTCACCGCCTCGCGCAGCAGCACCGGGTGCTCGCCGGAGTCGCGCAGCATCGTGGCGGCGCCGTAGACCGCCTGCTTGACCATCTCCAGCGCGTTCGCCCGCGGCATGCCGAGCAGGATCCCCGCATCGACCATGGCCTCCACCAGGAAATACACATACGCGGGGCCGCTGCCCGAGAGAGCCGTCGCCGCGTCCTGCTGAGACTCGGGGATGCGCAGCACCTTCCCGACGGGGCGCAGCAGTTCCTCGGCCCGGTGCAGATGCTCCTCGGTCGCGTGCTCGCCCGGCGAGATCACGCTCATCGCTTCGTCGACCAGCACCGGCGTGTTGGACATCACCCGCACCACCGGCACCGGAGCGGCCAGCGAGCGGCCGATGAACGCCGTCGTGATTCCGGCGGCAACGGAGATGATCAGCTTGCCGGGGCCGGTCCCAGGCTTGATCTCGGCGAGCAGCGCGGCCATGTCCTGTGGCTTCACGGTGATCACCAGCGTCTCCGCGCGTTCGGCGGCGTCGGCGGCTGACACCACGGCGATGCCGTACGCATCGCGCAGCTGCTGGGCCCGCCCGCTACGGCGCGCGGCCGCGACGATCTCGGCCGGGGACACGACTCCCGCCCGCAGCAGCCCCGAGATCAGCGCCTCGCCCATCTGCCCGGCACCTAGGACGGCAATCACCCTGGCAGCCTACCGGGGGGCGGTTTCGCGGTCGGGCGGTGTCGGCCCGGGGGGACCACCCGGGGCCCCCGCAGCTGTGTCGGCCCGGGGGGCGACCCCCGGAGCCACCGCGGCGTGTTAGCCGCGCGAGCGCAGCGCCCGCAGGAAGAAGGCGAGATTGGCCGGCCGCTCGGCCAGCCGGCGCACCAGGTAGCCGTACCAGTCGCCGCCGTAGGGCAGGTAGACGCGGACCTGCGCGCCGCCCGCCGCGAGCCTGGACTGCTCGTCGGGCCGGATTCCGTACAGCATCTGGTACTCGAAGCTGCCGAGGTCCCGGCCGGCCAGCTGGGCCTTGGACCCGGCGATCTCGATCAGCCGCGGGTCGTGCGTAGCCAGCATCGGGTAGCCGGGCCCGTCGAGCAGGATGCGCATGCAGCGGGCATAGGAGAGGTCCACCTCCGCCTTGGCCTGCAGGCCGACACCCTCTGGGGCCCGGTAGGCGCCCTTGCACAGGCGCACCCGTGATCCGGTCGTCGCGAGCGCCTGGCAGTCGTCGGCGCTGCGGCGCAGGTAGGACTGGATGACGCAGCCGAGGTCGGGGAAGTCCGCGCGGAGTTCGGCGACCAGCCGCAGGGTGGCATCGACCCTGGAGTTGTCCTCCATGTCCACCGTGATCGTGGTGCCGGCGTTCCTGGCGGCCGCTGCGATCCTCGCGATGTTCTCCTGGGCGGTCTTCTCCCCGTGGTCGGCCAGGCCGAGCCCGACCGCGGTGGGCTTCACCGAGACCTCGGCCCGGCCGCCGGCGGACAGGCCCGCCGCTGACAGCTTGCCGAGGAGCCTGATGTACTCCTCGGCCACGCCAGCGGCCTGCTCGGGGTCGACAGTGTCCTCACCGAGGAAGTCGATGCTGACGAGCAAGTTGCCGTCTAGCAGCCGGCGGGTAGCCGCCAGGGCGTCATCGGCGGCCTCGCCGGCCACGAACCTCGCCACCACGTCGCGGGTCAGGGGATTGGCCATGATGAGCTGTCTGGCCTGGGTGCTGGCCGACAGGGCCAGGAGCGCTTGGCGAAGCACGGGGGGCGACCTCCAGTGAACGGCGTTGTCCGCTGCCGGCCCAGGTTACTCGCGAGAACGCCCGATTAGGTCGCCCCGCGGGCGCTTCAGCGTGATCTGGACATTCGCCCCCGCATCCGGCGGAACGATTACCTCCTGGGCGGCGGCAATGCCGTCGGTGACGAACGTCGCCTCGACCGGCACGGTGCGCTTCACCAGACCCAGCGCGATCGGCCCCAGCTCATAGTGGCGGGCCGCCGAGCCGACGGTTCCGACCTGGGTGCCGTCAAGCAGAATGCCCTCGCCGCGGCGCGGCAGCCGGTCGGCCGAGCCGTCCAGGTGCAGCAGGACCAGCCGGCGCGGCGGATGGCCGAGGTTGTGCACCCTGGCCACGGTCTCCTGGCCGCGGTAGCAGCCCTTGCTGAGGTGGACCGCGGTGTCGATCCAGCCGACCTCGTGCGGGATCGTCCGGTCGTCGGTGTCCAGGCCGAACCGCGGCCTTCCGGCGGCAATCCTGAGCGCCTCGTACGCCCACATGCCGGCCAGGTCCGCCCCCGCGGCCCGCACGGCAGCGGCGGTGTCCGCGATGTCTGCCCGGCTGACGATCAGGTCCGTGCGGTCGCCATCGTCGATCCTGGTCGCTACGCCCGCCGGGGTCTCGGCGAGCCGCCGCGGACCCATCAGGGTGAGCACCGAGTAGTCGGCCGAGACGTCCTCGGCCTCGACGCGGAGCATGAATTTCATCGAGGCGAGGAAGTCAAGCAACGCCGGCGCCGTGCCTGGCTCCACGTGCACCCAGGTCGAGGTGCCGTCGTCGGTCAGCGTCAGGTGGTGCTCGACGCGGCCCTGCGGGCTCAGTATCAGCGCCTCGGCGCTGTCGCCCGGCTTGAGGTGCTCGAGGCCCTGCGTGGTCAGGCTGTGCAGCCAGCTCAGCCGGTCCGGGCCGGAGATCTTCAATACCGGCCGGTGTGACCGGTCCACCACGCCCCACCTAGTCGCCAGGGCGCGCTGCTCGGAATACGGGTCGCCATAGTGGGCGGCTACGCCGGCGTCGGGGCCATCGGCTTCGACGGCACCGGGCTCGGCCAGGAGCGGGCTCTTCACGAATCCAGGCTATGCGCCCCGCTGCCCGCGGCCTACTTCAGGCAGGCCCTACTTCCGGCAAGCAGAGCACAGGCCGAAGATCGTCAGGTGCCCGACGTCGGTCTGGAACCCCTCGGCTTCCTCAAGCGCATCCACCAGCGGCCGGACCGCCGCCTTGTCCACCTCGGTGACCTGCTCGCAGTGCCGGCAGACCAGGTGCACGTGCTCGGCCTGGGCCGACAGGTGGTAGCGCGGGGCGTCGTGGTCGAGGTGCGTGTGGGTGACCAGGCCCAGCTGCTCAAGCAGCTCCAGGGTCCGGTAGACGGTCGAGACATTCACCCCGCGGGCGGTCAGGCGCACGTCCGCGAAGATCTCGTCGGGGGTGGCGTGCTCCAGCCGGGACACCGCCTCGAGAATGAGCTGGCGCTGGGGGGTGACGCGGTAGCCGCTCGCCCGCAGCATCTCATCCCATTCCTGCGACATGGCCCGAGTCTAGTGACGAGTCAGCGAATAACGTGCTTGCCTGCACCGGCCGCCCTGACGTAGCGTTCGGGCTAACGCAGGAAAGGAGGTGGTCCAACAGTATGCATAGATGTCGGACTTGCGAGGTGGCTGTCAGTTAGCCGCCGCCTGCGTGAAGCGCGGATCCTGGCCTAGATACGTCGCAGCCTTTGTTCGCGCATCATCGGCCGCTTCTCATTGCTGGTTGAAGAACCACGTGGTGGCGGTTGGCGAATTCACGGCAGACACCGGACCCCCGGGCCGACCGGCCTGTCCAGCCGGTCCCCGCAGCGGTCGTGCTGTCCAGCGCGCCCGTGGCGGGAGAAGCCCGGGGGCTTCTTCATTCCCGGCGCAGGGCTGTCGACCACAGGAATAATGACGGATTGCCCCGACGGCGTTGCTCAACCGGACGGGTACCGGCCGTTTCAACCGTTTTCCGTAAAGGTCGCCCGGACGAGGGAATGCTCATCATGACAAGGGCCGTTCGCAGCTGTGTAATTGCCGTCGCCGCACTTGCGCTGACGGGGTCGATGAGCGCCGCGATAGCACTCGTTCCCCGCCAGAAACCAGCTGATCAGGCGGCGGAGACCGGACAGACCTGGCCCGGCCAGCCGATGATCCCGGCCCCGGTGCCGGTGAGCGCCGCCGGCGCCGCCGCAGTACCTGGCCTTCGCAATATCACCGTGCAGGGCTCGCTCAACTGGGCCGGCTACGCCGTGACCCGGCCCAAGACCAGCTTCGTCGCCATCCGGGCAACGTTCTTCATCCCGTACCTCGACTGCGCCAAGTCGCCGGGCCTGACCCGTTCCTCGGACTGGGTGGGATTCGACGGCTTCGCGGGCCGGGCCGAGTCGGTCGAGCAGGGCGGGATTGCCGCGGACTGCAGCCGTAGCGGCAAGCCCGCCTATTACGCCTGGTATGAGATGTTCCCGCGCGGGGAGGTCAGGGCGTCGCTTCGCGTCCAGCCCGGCGACTCGGTCACCGCCGGGGTCACCTATAACCGCGCGACCAGGAACTTCACCATTGCGGTGACCGACAACACCAGGGGCGGCCATTTTTCTGTCGTTCGGAAGTGCCCCGCGGTCAAGGTCGGCAAGCACGTCCTGACCTGCCTGCGCAACTCAGCCGAGGTGATCACCGAGGCCCCGGAGGTCTCCGCCGGCCACAACGTCGCCATCTCGCATCTGTCGGACTACGGCGCCGTGAGCTTCGCGGGCATCTTCATCATGGACAGCGCGGGCGCCCGCGGCGGAGTCGTCTCGGCCCACTGGAACGCCACCAAGATCCTCCAGCTACGGTCGACGGGCCCGGTGATCGCCCGGCCGACGCCGACGCAGGGGGCCATGTTCGACAACTACTGGCTGCAGGAGGACTGAGGGCCCTCGCCCCTAAGCCACGCGCTTGAGCTGTGCCGATACGTGGGACTGCAGCGGCTGCCCGACCGCCGCCATGTCGTAGGCCCAGCCGAGGTCGGCGCCGATGAGGCCATAGAGGCGCGTCCCGGCGGTGACCTCCTTCGCGGTCCTGGTCCGCACGACCGCGTCGGTTGCGAGCTCGATCTTGGTGCCGGTCTGCTCGCCGATGTAGATCTCGACGATCCCGGTCGGGTGCGCGAGCACCACCTCGATCGTGCCGTCTTCCTGCGGTCGCCAGTAGCCGGTCTCCATGGCCAGCGGCCGCCCGATCGTGCCGTCATCGGCGAGGAGCCAGGTCCGGCTGGAGTAGATCAGGAATGGCTTGCCATTGTGGCCGAAGGTGATCTCCTGGCCGAAGTTGGCGCTCTCGATGGTCGGATAGCCGACCACGCCCGCGCCCTCCCAGCGGCCAAGCAGAAACTGCAGGCGCACCAGGCTCGGGTGCAGTTCATGCTCGGCTGGACCGCCGGGCTCGCTGGTCACATCTGGGGAGCCTAGTCAGCGCCGCAGCCGCGCTCGCGTTGCCACGCCGGGCGCCAGGCCGGACCGGCCGGGAGCCGGCCTGCCGGGGAGGCGCTAGTGTGCAGCCCATGGCCTCCCGTTCGCTCGTGCTGAAGGTAACGGTCGGAAAGGACGACCCCGAGCGCTGCAACCAGGCATTCACGGTCGCAGCCACGGCCGCGGCCAGCGGCGTCCCGGTGTCGTTGTGGCTCACCGGCGAGGCGTCGTGGCTATCGCTGCCCGACAGCGTCCCTGACCTCGAGCTCGCGCACGCCACGCCGCTGCCCGAGCTATTCGACCGCGTGCTCGAGTCGGCAACGGTGACCCTGTGCTCCCAGTGCGCGGCCCGGCGGGAGATCGGTCCGGACGATGTCCGGCCCGGTGTCCGGATCGCCGGGTCGACGACGTTCGTCGCCGAGGCGCTCGCCGACGGCGCGCAGGCGCTGGTCTACTGAGGCTGCCGCCGATCACCCCGCCGTGGCGGCGAGGCGCTCCTCCCTCAGCTGGCGGGCCCATTCCTCGGCACTGGGATCAAGCTGCCCCAGCGGGCCGACCACCCAGCTGAGCAGCAGGTCAGCCAGGCCCGGATTGCGGGCGAGCGCAGGCCCGTGCAGGTAGGTCCCCAGCACCTTCCCGGCATAGGCGCCCTCGGTACCGTCGCCGTTCCCCACGCCGAGCGACACGCGGGCGAGCGGACGCGCCCCCGGCCCGATGCGCGTGACGCCCTGGTGGTTCTCGAAGCCCGTCAGCCTCGGCACGCCCAGGGCCGGATCGACGTCGGCGACGACCTCGCCGACTCCGCGCTGCTCACCGCGCCCGCTGGAGACGTCGATGATGCCCAGGCCCTCCATCGGCTCGCCGTCCACGCCGCCGAACTGGTGGCCGACCAGCTGGTACCCGGCGCAGACCGCGAAGACGACGGCGCCCTGGCGGGCGGCGCGGTTCAGGCCGCCGTCGGCGCGCAGCCGGTTCGCGGCGAGAATCTGCGGCAGGTCCTCGCCGCCGCCGAGCAGGTAGATGTCGCCGTCCTCGGGTACGGGCTCGTCCGACTTGACCTCGACCGGCTCTACCTCGTGGCCGCGAAGCTGGGCGCGCCGCATGAGAACCAGCAGATTGCCCCGGTCTCCGTAGGTGCTCAGCAGGTCCGGGTAGACCCAGACGAGGCGGAGCGGGCGCGCGCCCCGCGAGCCGTTGCGGTGGGTGGCCGGGGCCGGGCTCGCTGACCGTGGTTCGCTTGCGGCCGGGCCAGGAGCGCTGGGCCGGTCGTCACGAGCAGGCCGGTCGTCACGAGCAGGCCGGTCGCTCGTGTCGGGCCAATCCGACCCGCCGTCGCGGTCACCCCAGGTGCTGCCGCTCCCTGGCACCGGCCAGGCGGGCTTCTGGCCGGCCTCAGCGGCGCCGGCACCCGAGGAGTGCCGGCCGGCGGCCCGATGAGCCTCCGCAGGCTGTTCCTGACCGGGGATCGCCGGCATGATCAGCGTCTCGTTCTGATCTTGCGATGATGCGTGCCGCCCGGTGTGCTCGGTCATCTGCGCGCCTCCGGCCTCAATCGGTCCTGCCCAGCACCGCTCGGATCTGCTGGAAGGCCGTGTAGTTCCCGATCACGTCGAGCTCGCCCTCCGGTACGCGGTCGACCGCGTCATCGATCCCGTCGACGAGCTCGAAATCGGCCTCGTCGGCCTCCAGCCGGACCGCCAGGTCCAGGCGGCGCTCGCCGGCCACGAGGATCCGGCGGCCGCGGAGCACCCGGTAGTCCACGTCCCACAGCCAGGAGGTGTCCTTGCCGTCCGGTACCTGAGCGTTCACGGCCAGCAGGACCGGGGTTGGCGGCGGGCCGAGCACGTCGAACGCCTCCAGCCAGCCCGCGGGGTTCTTGGCGAGCAGCAGCCTGACGGTGCGGCCGCGCACAGCGATCTGGGTGTACCGGCCGGCCACCGAGCGGACCTCGCGCAGCCGCGGCAGCGCCTGACCGACGTTCGCGCCGAAGAACGCGCCGACGGCCAGCGCGACGACCGCGTTGGACCGGTTCGCCCGGCCAGGCAGGGCCAGGCCGAGCTCGGTCACCTGCCCGCCCTCGTCGATCACCGTGTCGCCGCTGAGCACCCAGCGCGAGTGCGGCCGGGCGAACTTGCACTCGCCGCACCGCCAGCCGAGCTCGTCCCGGCGCAGGTGCGACCCGCACTCGGGGCAGCACCACGAGTCCTCTCGCCACTGCTGCCCGGCCGCGACCCACGTGACCCGCGGCGCGCCGGAGGCGGCCCACGCGATCAGCGGGTCGTCGGCATTGGCGACGACCAGGCAGCCATCGGTCTCCGCGAGCGCCATCCGCCATCGCCGCGCGGTCAGCCAGATCTCGGCCGCCCGGTCCATCTGGTCGCGGCTGAGGTTGAGCAGCACGATGAGCCGCGGGTTGGTGGCCTTGATCACCGCGGGCAGGTAGCGCTCGTCGACCTCGAGCACGGCATAGGGAGCATCGGGTGCCCGCCCGAGAGCCGAGGCCAGGCCCGCTTCCATGTTCGCGCCGAACGCGTTGGTGGCCACGTCCTGGCCGAGCGCGCTGAGCGCGGCCGAGATCAGCCTGGTCGTGGTCGTCTTGCCGTTGGTTCCGGTGACCAGCACGACCTGCCGGTCCTGCGCGAGCAGTCGCAGCAGGTCCGGCTCGACCCGCAGGCCGAGCACTCCCCCGATCACCGAGCCGTCGCCCCGCCCGGCGAGGCGCGACACCCGCCCCGCGGCGCCGCCAATGGACGTAGCCAGGCGCGCGCGCAGCGGGAGCTTGCTCATAACGGACGATGCTATCGGGCGATTGGCTCTGGCTCGCGGGCCGCCGAGAGGCCTGCCTGGTCGTCGGCACCCACGATGAACCGCCGCGGCCAGGACAGGACGGCCTCCAGCCACGCCGTAACGCCCATCTCGCCGGCGGCCTTGCGCAGCTGGCCGCGGTGACTCACCCCGATGGCCACGGCCGCGAGATCTTCAATGAAGCCGCGCTGGTCGTCCTCGCCCAGCAGGGCCGTCCACGCCAGCAGCCGGTTGCGGGTGAGCTCCATCGACAGCGGATGGCGGCGCAGGCCGCTGACCCGCTGGCCGATCTTCACGTCCGCCCGGTCCGCGAGGCCAGGCAGCGCGTAGTCCAGCGCGGGCGCGAGCGCGAAGGGGTCCGGCGCCGGGCTGTCCAGCGGGCAGATCCGCTCGATCTCATGCAGCCACTGCAGCTGCGGTATCACCCACATGGTCCCGGGCATCGTCCCCGCGCCCTTGCCGCCCTCGAGCATCGCCGCGGCGTGCTCGGCGCAGGCCGCGGCGAGATCGCGCGGATCGAAGCTGGTCCGCAGCGCCTGCTCCCGGCCCCGGAGGGAGCGGTCAAGGGCGGCCGCCAGCATGCACTCGCGCAGCTGCTTCTCCATGCCTGCCCATCGCTCCCGCAGCGGCACCGGGACCCGCGGCCGGGGCCGGTTGGTCAGGTACGCCAGGACATAGACCTCGGACCACACCCGGATCCACGCGTTGGCCGGTGCGGCGGCCAGGGTCTCGGCCGCCCGGATCTCGACCAGCGTGCAGGGATGATCGCCGGTGCAGGACTGGCCGCACGCAGCCGACCGGCGCCCCGCCAGCGGCACGTTCCCGGCTGCGGGCAGGACGGACGCCGCCTGCGCGCCGCGCTCGCGGTCGCCGCCGTACGGGACCTTGATCCGCAGCGGCCGGTCCATCCCGTCGGTGAAGACGGCCGCCTGGCCGGGCAGCATCGACACCACCTGGCGGGACTGGCCCTCGTCCAGGTTCATCGTTGCCCCCACAAGCTGCCGGTCATCGCTGGCCGGGAGGCGGTGCAGGACCTTCAGCGCGGTGTTCTTGACGACATCGGGAACGAGCTTGGCGGGGATCTGCTCGGCGACGATGATGCCCTCGCCGTAGGCGCGGATCTCGGCGAGCATGCTGGCGAAGAGCTCCACGGCGTGCCCGCTAGCGCCTTCCCGGCCGGCGCGCAGCAGGCGGTGCGCCTCCTCAAGCACGATCACGTGCCTCAGTTCCTCGGCCCGGTCGGACTTCGCGCGGAGCCGCAGATGCTCCACGATCCTGATCAGGAGCGTGCCGATCAGGAACGCCTTGTCCTCGTCGTTGGCGATGTCCTCAAGCGCGAGGACGACGTTGCGGCCGAGCAGCTGCCCGATATCAGCCGGATGCCCGCCCTCGAAGAACCGGCCAGCCGAGCCGGCGCGCAGCGAGCGCAGCCGTACCTCGACGAAGCCGCGGACGTCGGCCTGGAGCTCAGGCCCGTAGCCGACGTCCTCGATAACCGCCAGCGCGGCGGCCTGGAGCCGGGCCAGTGTCGGTATGCCGGGCGGCGCGTCGGTCTCGGCTTGCGCGAGTCCCGTCTGCGGGTCCCAGCCGCACTCCTCGTAGGCGCGCTGCAGCGCCTGCGACATGATCTGCGGGAACGGCTCATGCGCGTCAAACGCCGCCAGGAAGAGGGCTCGCACCATGTCGATGTGCGCCTGCACCGGGTACCCGGGTTCGGGCGCCAGCGGGTTGACCGACAGCGGGACCGACTCCGGGTCGGCCGGGTTGATCAGCGTGACCGATCCGGCCGGGCCGAGCCGGGACGCCATCGCCGCGTACTCCGATTTCACTGGCTCGATCGCCAGCCACCCGATGCCGGCGGCACTGAGCTGCTCGAGCATGTGGCGGACCGTCTGCGACTTTCCCGCCCCGGTCGCGCCGGTGATCAGCGCATGGCGGTTGATGGTCGCGAGCGGAACTCGGAAGGCGCCGACCGGCCGGTCCTGAACGTCCATGATCTCGCCCAGCTCGATGGCCTGCTCGCCGCCGACCTCGCTGGTGACGTCGAAGTACCCGGCCTGGAGCACGCGCAGGCCCGGCACCTCGTGGCGCGGCAGCCCGGTGAGCGCCGCCAGCGCGCCCGCGGTCGCGGCGAACGGCACCTGGGAACCGTCGGCCGGATCGGCCACCTTGGCCGCGAGGACGTCGGCGAACTCCTGGGCCCCGTCGGCGCAGCGCAGCCGGTAGGGATGAGCGCTCAGATCAGCCGAGCCCACCAGCAGCGGCGCGACGAGCCGCAGATCCTGGTCGGTGGCGGCGCCCGCCAGGACGCGCACGTTCCAGAGGCCCGCCTCCCGGTAGGAATCGAGCTCTGCCAGCCGCCGCTCGGCCCGGTCGGCGTCGAAGCGAGCGTGCTCCTCGTCGTACCGGCGCAGCAGGTTGAGCTCGTTGCGCAGTTCGGCGGTCTCCGCGTCGAGCAGGTCGGTCGGGTCGGCCACGATGAGCCAGGCAAACGGCCGGCCCATGAGCGTCTGCAGCGCCGATTCAAACAGGGTCGGCTGGTCCGGCGGCGACCCTGCGGAGTCGCCGGTGGCCATCGGGACCTGACGGCCGGGGCATGCGCTCCAGACGAGCCGGTCGAAGTCGGCCAGCATGTTGCCCGCCGGGACGCCGCGAGCGCCCCACGGGAACAGCATCTCCCCGGCCGGCTCGGGTGAGCCGGCCGCGGCGGGAGTCTCCTCGCCGGCCGCGGCTGCGGGCGCCTCGTCCCCGGCCGCTATCGGGGCTGGCGGCAGCGGTCCGGCGTTCGTGATCAGCTCAAGCGGAGCGCCGCCGCCGCGCGAGAGCCAGCCCGCGATGAACGGGCGGCGGTGCCTGGCCGCGTTCAGGACGGCGGGCAGCACGCTGGCATAGTCGCGGTCCGCGGTGCCGCCCAGGCAGGCGGCGCTGATGGCCTGGACGCGGTACCACTGCCCGGCCGAGCCGCCGCTGATGCCCGACGTTGCTCCCATGCCTGCGTGCTTACCAGGCCGGGCGGCTTGCTGCTACCTGATTGGTCCGGATTGTGAAGGACCACGCCGGGTGGGGCGCTAGAGCAGGACTGTTCCGGATACGCAGGTGACCGCGTCGCCGCCGACCCACACGGTCCCGTCCTCATCCTGGCTGATGCGCACCCGGCCGCTCCGGCCAAGCACAGTGCCCTGGCTGGCAAGGTAGGGGGCCGTGGCTCTGCCGCTGGCGAGCAGCCACTGGGCCAGCGAGGCGTTCAGGCTGCCGGTGACCGGGTCCTCGGCCGTCGCTCCGCGGTTGGGGAGGAATGTCCTCACCTCAAACGCGACCGGCGAGCCTGGCGGGTACGGGCCGGCAATGCCGAGGTCCATGTCGGTCAGGCCCGGCTGTACCGCGAGCACGGCATCGGCGCTCTCCAGCAGGACGGCGACCCAGCCAGGTCCGTTATCGGCCCACTGCAGGTCGACGATCTCGTCCCGGCCGATGCCGAGGATCCCGGCGATATGGACTGCCGTAGCTTCATCGACCGGCCCGTCGCGCAGCAGCCGCGGCGCGGCGAAGGCCAGCCCGTCAGCGCCCTGCCGCACGGGCACGAGGCCCGCGCCGCACTGCTGGACCACGACGCCGGCCGTTCGCGGCTGGCCTCCGGCCTCAAGCCAGGCGTGGCAGGTGCCGATCGTCGGATGGCCGGCGAAGGGGAGCTCGAGGGTCGGCGTGAAGATCCGAACCCGGTAGTCGGCGCGGTCGTCGTCAGGCTCCAGAACGAAGGTGGTCTCGGACAGGTTCGTCCAGTTCGCGAATCGCTGCATCTGCCCGTCCGACAGCCCGTCAGCACCGAGCACGACCGCGAGCGGATTGCCGAGGTAAGGAGTGGCGGAAAAGACGTCGACCTGCCGGAACTGTCGGGACATGGTTCGTATCGTAAACGGCGCCCGGCAGGGCCCATGGCGGCACTCCGATGATCAGCGGACCAGCTCCGGCGTGCGCGCGGGACGGCAGGCATCGGCCGGGCCCTCCGCCGCGGGCGGCCGTGCGCGCAGCCGTGCGGTGTAGATCGAGTATCCATCGATCTTCCTGGCGATCGCGGTCGCGAGCACGGTCGCGGCGATCATCGGGACGATCAGCTGGAATCCGCCGTGCGTCAGCTCGAGGGTCAGCGCCAGGCCGGCCAGCGGAGCCTGCATCGCCGCGCCGAGCATCGCCGCGGCACCGACCAGCGCATAGGCCCCGGCGGGGGACCCCGGCCAGATGAAGCTCCACAGGATGCCGGTCGCGCCGCCGAGCACCGCCCCCGTGCACAGCGTGGGCGTGAACAGGCCGCCCGACGCCCCGCTGCCCAGGCACAGCGCGGTGACCAGCGGCTTGAGCACGAACATCGCCAGCAGGAGACCCAGCCCGGCCGTGCCGAGAAACGCGTCATGGGCCATGTCCTTGCCGTTGCCGAGCAATTGCGGATAGGCGATCGCGACGAGGCCGAGCAGGCCGAAGGCGCCAGCGGGGGCCACCACGGCGGCCCTGCCCGTCACCTGGTGATGGGTGACCCAGCCGATCAGCCGGATGTAACCGGAGGCAATGAGCCCGATGAGTGGCCCGGCCAGCAGGGCCCAGGCCACCAGTGGCACCGTGACCCGGTAGGCGGGGACGTCCATGTAGGTGGCGTGATCGGGCAGGTAAATCCACGCTGTGGCGGTCGCGATCCATGAGCAGGCCAGCGCCGGCAGGACGACCGGCACGGTGATCGTGCCCAGCATGATCTCCGCGGTGAACAGGGCTCCGCCCAGCGGCACGTTGTAGACCGCCGCCAGCCCTGCCCCGGCCCCGCAGGCCATCAGCAGCCGGCGCTGAGCCGCGGACAGGTTCGCCCAGGTGGCGAGTACGCTCGCCGCCGCCCCGCCCATGAGCTTGGGGGCGTTCTCACGGCCGATCGATGCGCCCATGCCGATGACGATCTCGGCGATGACCGACGTGCCAAGCGACCGCCGGAAGGACAGCCGGGAGCCCTCGTCCCACACCACGTCATCGACCTCGGACTTCTCGCCCGCGGTGTGGCGCCGCAGCAGGTACCACGCGAGACCCCCGAACGTCCCGGCTGCCAGCAGCACGATGATCCGGTGGACCGAGGAGGCCCGCTGCGCGGCCGCCTCGAACGTGCCGGCGTGATAGCCGAAGGCGGCGTGCTCCGTGACATGGAGGATGAGCATCATCAGCGCGCCGAAC
Source organism: Streptosporangiaceae bacterium (assembly GCA_036758685.1). Taxonomy (GTDB): domain Bacteria; phylum Actinomycetota; class Actinomycetes; order Streptosporangiales; family Streptosporangiaceae; genus JAJYUU01. Next base: position 14,912 of record DAIOWC010000132.1, read on the forward strand.
AGCCCGGCCGCGACCCCGGTCAGCGCCACGAGCAGCCAGAACACCGGCGTGAGGGCCGCGTCGCCGTCGCCGGTCACGTTCGGCTGCTCGGTGGCACCGCGGCCGGACGGCAGCCGGTGGCTGATCAGCGGCGGCGGAACGCGCACTCGCCCGGCCGGCCCGGCCTGGCTCCGGCTGACTGCCGGTCGCCAGCTCCCCGGCCGTCCCCGGATACCGCGCAGGCTGAGCCCGTCCGGCCCAGCGTCAGCCGTTCCCTTCCCCGTCACCAAACCGCTTCCAGATCGCTTGCAAAGTAGTTCTGCAACAGAAGTATATGCGACCGGACGGGCCAGCCGTGAACCGCCTGCCGCGCGGCCCCGGAAGGTAGATGCGCGTGACTACGGGGAAGGATTGCCACGCTTGCTAAGCATCAATGCCGATTTGGCCATTGTTGTAATTGGCGCCGTGATACCAGCAGTGAGATATCTGACCGCGCCGCTGACCAGGGGAAACGGGGATGATCAGCGCCATAAGTAAAGGCGTCCAGGCCGTTGCCCCGCCTCCGGCACGGCGGTCGCTCCTCTGGTGGCCGCCGGTACTTGCCTGGCTCGGGGCGACCGCCGTCGTGTTCGCCACCTGCCTCGCCAATCACTGGGATCCGTTCGCGGCGACCGCAACCTGGGGGCACGAAGACGCGCGCAACTACCTGGCGATCGCCAAGAGCGGCTACCGGCTGTTCGTCTGCCCCCGGACGGACCCCGTGTGGTGCGGCAACGCCGGCTGGTTCCCGGCCTACCCGTGGATCGTCGGGGGCCTGCACCGGCTCGGGCTCCCGCTGGCCGGGACCGGCGTCGCCGTCTCGTGGCTGGCCAGTCTCGGGACCCTGATCGTCTTGTGGCAGGCCTTCCTGGTCGAGCGGCCTGGCCTGGCGGCCGGGATCGCGCTGGGCTACGCCGCGGTCGCGCCCGGCCTGGCCTATGACTACGCGATCTTCCCGCTCTCCCTGGTCTGCTTCGCCACCGTCACCTCGTTTGCGCTGCTGCACCGCCGCCGGATGCTGGCGGCCGGGATCGCGGCCGCGGTCGCGGCGCTGGCCTACCCCGTTGGCCTGGCCGTGGCCCCCGCCGGGCTGTTGTGGCTGCTCACCGAGCGCCGGGTTACCGTGCGCGCGCAGCTGCGACGCTGCGCGCTGTTCGCGGGACCGACGCTGGCGGGCCTCGCGGCCTTCGCGCTCGACCAGCAGCTATCGACCGGCCACTGGAATGCCTATCTGCTCCTTCAGCAGAAGTTCAGGCATGGCCTGCGCGATCCGCTGGGCCCGGTGGCGAGCGCGTTCCGCACGCTCAGCCACTGGCCGCTCGTGACGCGTCCGTCGCTCGCGAACCTCTACGACATCACGGGCGCGATCGCGCTGCAGGCGGTGCTGGTGTTCGCGGTGCTCGTGATCGTGCTGGCCGAACTGGTGATCCGGCGCGGCGCCAGCGCCCGCGCGGACTCGCTGATCGCGATCTGGGCGGTGCTGGCCTGGGTCCTGGTGTACCTGGCCGCGCACGTGGACACCTACCGGGGCGTGGCGGCGCTCCTGCCCATCGCGATCCTCGTCCGCCGCCTGCCCTGGGCGCTGTCGATACCGATCACGGTGGTAGCGCTGTTCCTGGCGTCATCCGTCACGCACCTGTACCTCGCGGTGCCCTGACGCCGTCCGCGCACGGTGGCTTACGGGGTGCAGAACCTGACCTCGGGGTAGCGCGGTGACGGCTCGTCCAGCAGGACCTGCGGCCTGCCATGCAAGTGCTGGTCGAAGAAGGCTCGGACGTAAGCGCGGGTGATCTCCAGGGACCGCGTTCCCGATAGGCCGGCGCCGGTGTCGATGCCGATCTGGTCGGCCAGCAGCGCCAGGTCGGTGAAGGAGGCGTGCACCGCGCCGGCCAGCACAAGCCACCGTTTCCAGCCGGTCAGCAGTTCCCAGTCCCGCTCCCAGGTGGTCACGGCGCCTCTCAGAACTTTCCACTCCCGAGTCCCGGGTGCCACTGCGCCTCCGTTCCCCGGGGTGTAGTTGGATTGCTTGCCCAGGAACAGAAATGGCCGTGCCAGGCCTTCGGCCGGGATCAGGGCGGCAGTGGAGCCGTCCATGTCGATGCCCGCGCGGATGCGCGAGTCGGCCAGCATGGCGGCGATGGCGGCGGCGCCGCCGGCGGAGTGGCCGGCCATCGCCATCCGGGACGGGTCGATCAGCCCGG